>DATBAM010000127.1:0-22390 GCA_036271535.1 Steroidobacteraceae bacterium
CCTCGAACGGTGCGATCGCCTTGATACCTCGTATCAGTTCGCAGCTGTCGGCATAGCCGCCAGGATGAGGTGTGTACACACCGCCGGCCCCGCCCACCGGATCGCCTCTCAGGGCCACGATGTGTCGCACGCCGGCATCCCAATAGCCCCGCACCACCTCATCGACCTGTTCGCGCGTCGCCGCGACGCACGTCAGATGGGCGGCTGGCTTCAGCCCGGTCTGATCGAGGATGCGCTTGACGGTCTGATGCGTGCGCTCACGCGTCGAGCCACCGGCGCCATAGGTCACCGAGACGAAGGTCGGCTGCAGCGGCTCCAGTTTACGAATGGCTTGCCACAGCGTCTGCTCCATCGCCGCCGTCTTCGGCGGGAAGAACTCGAACGAGACACCCACGGGCGCTCCCTGCGCAGGTGTGCGGTCAGTGCTGCGGCGTGAATGTTCTTGCATGAATAAAAGCTCTCGTTAGTTGGAGCGCGCGGCGAGCGCGACGAGGAAGTGCCGGCCGGCGAAATCGCATGGACGCAAGCGGTCGGCCGGGAGGCCGGCGTCGGCCAGCCATCGACGCAGCAGCGTCAGTGGATTGTCGCTACCGCGGGCATCCATCTGATCGAAGTCTTCGACCACGATCAGCCGCCCGCCGGGCCTGAGCGTGCGGACGGCTTCCATCACCGCGGACGCCGGCCGCTCGGCCCCGGCCAGCAGACGATCGATCGTCACGGTGTCGAAGCTCGCATCGCCAAATGGCAGCCGGTACATATCGCCCCGGCGAAACTCGCAATGCGCCAGCCCTGCGCTGTGCAATCGTGTGCGGGCAACGCGCAGCGCCGGTACCGAGATATCCACGCCGACCGCATGGCGCGCCCGGGGCGCCAGAATCTCGAGCATCAGTCCCGAGCCTGTGCCGACATCCAGCAGTTCACCGACGATCGCGGGTCCGAGCGTTTCCTGCAGTACACCGCGCAGACCTTCCCGTTCATCCTCGGATGACGAATCCGATAGGACAGAGCCTTCAGGCGAGGCCAGCTGCCGCTGCGCAACAAGGGCCCTGTCGCCGATGACACGGGCCGCGCGCTCGCGATCCAGTCGCAGCACCGTTGCTTCCGGGTCGGCCATCGCCAGGACGCTGCGCAACCACTCCAGCTGACGGCCAACCACCGGGGCACGGTAGTACACGCATTGCTGCTCGCGGAACCGATCCAGGAAGCCGGCCTCGGTCAGTAGCCGCAGGTGCCGCGAAATCCTCGGCTGACTCTGCCCGAGCACCTCACAGAGCTCCGTGACCGTATATTCGGCCTGGGACAGCAGAACCAGCAGGCGCAGCCGCGTGGGTTCCGCGGCGCTCTTCAGCGCGCGTACCACCTCATCCAGTTTATCGCTTGCAACCGAGCCTTTAAACATATTCAATCAAGATATAAAGATATCTTTATATATACTTCAAAATATCTTACCAGTGGGCAGGCAACATCTGCTACCCTCCACGCCCTTTTTTGTGACGACTCAAGCGGATATCGCATGCAGCAGCGCCCCATTCGAAACATCGCGATCATCGCCCACGTCGACCATGGCAAGACCACGCTGGTGGACTGCCTGCTCAAGCAGTCGGGGACCTTCGCCGCCCACGAAAAACATGGCGAGCGGATCATGGATTCCAACGACATCGAGCGGGAACGTGGCATCACGATCCTGGCCAAGAACTGCGCGATCGAGTACGGGGGCACCCGTATCAACATCGTCGACACGCCAGGACACGCCGACTTCGGTGGCGAGGTCGAGCGCGTGCTGTCGATGGTCGACGGCGTGCTGCTGGTCGTCGATGCCGTCGAAGGGCCGATGCCGCAGACGCGTTTCGTCACACGCAAGGCGCTGAGCCTTGGGTTGAAGGCGATCGTGGTGGTCAACAAGATCGATCGACCAGGCTCGCGTCCCGGCTGGGTGGTCGACCAGACCTTCGAGCTGTTCGACAAGCTCGGCGCGACTGACGAACAGCTGGATTTCCCGGTCATCTACGGATCCGCACTACAGGGCTGGGCGAGCACCGATGCCACCCGGCGCGATCCGGACATGACCGCGCTGTTCGAAGCCGTTCTCCAGTACGTGCCGGCGCCTCCTACCCAGGTGGACGCGCCACTGCAGTTGCAGATTTCGACGCTCGACTACAACTCGTACGTCGGCCGCATCGGTATCGGCCGCATTCGCCGCGGCACCCTTGTCGCGGGCAAACCGGTCGCTCTGCGCTACGGCGACGAGGACAAAGGGACCGCCAAGGTTGGACAGGTGCTGACCTTCACCGGTCTGCAACGCCAGCAGGTCACCGAAGCCGTCGCTGGCGACATCGTCGCCATCACCGGTATCGAAGACGTTCAGATCGGTCTGACGATCTGCGATCCGCTGCAGGCCGAAGGGTTGGTTCCGATCAAGGTCGATGAGCCGACGCTGGCGATGAATTTCCAGGTCAACACCTCTCCGCTGGCCGGCCGCGAAGGCAAATTTGTCACCAGCCGCCAGATCCGCGAACGGCTGTTTCGCGAGCTGCAAAGCAACGTCGCGCTGCGCGTCGAGGACACGGCGGATGCCGATGTGTTCCGCGTGCTGGGTCGCGGCGAGCTACACCTGACCATCCTGATCGAGAACATGCGCCGCGAGGGCTATGAACTCGCCGTCGGCAAGCCTCAGGTGCTGAAGAAGGTAGTGGACGGCGAAGTGCAGGAGCCTTTCGAGGCGCTGACCATCGATATCGACGAGGCACATCAGGGCGGCGTCATGGAGGCGCTGGGTATACGCCGTGGCGAACTGACCGATATGGTCATCGATGGCAGCGGTCGGGCGCGTCTGGATTACCGCATCCCCGCCCGCGGGCTGATCGGCTTTCAGGGCGACTTCATGACGATGACCCGCGGCACGGGGCTCATCAGCCACATCTTTGACGGTTTCGGCACCGTGAAGGGTGAGATTCCTGATCGACACAACGGAGTGCTGATCAGTAACGAAGAAGGCCCCGCGGTTGCTTACGCACTGTTCGCGCTGCAGGAGCGCGGGCGCATGTTCGTCTCTCCCGGCGAGAAGCTGTACGAAGGCATGATCATCGGCATCCATAGCCGTGACAACGATCTGGTGGTCAACCCCATCAAGACCAAGAAGCTCACCAACGTCCGCGCCGCAGGCAAGGACGACGCGATCCTGCTGACGCCGCCGATCCAGCTCACGCTGGAGTACGCGGTCGAATTCATCGCCGATGACGAGCTGGTCGAAGTCACACCGCAGAACATTCGCATTCGCAAGCGCTTCCTGAAGGAACACGAGCGTAAACGGTCGTCTCGCCAGGACCAGGCGACCGCAGTCTGATCCACTGCCCGGCCTGCGCAACGCGAGGGCCGGGTGGTTTTCGCATTCGTCCGATTTAACCCGATTTAATATTTCTTCCAGCGGCGGCTGTCCACCGTGCGCGCCCAGCGGCGTTTCTGCTCCTAGAGTTTCACAACTTCACGAGGCAGGCGTTTATGAAAAGTCGAGCAAAGTGGCTGTTGGCAGCCGTGGCGATGACGGGCATGGCGGGCGCCGTCTACGCCCAGACAACCAGCAATAGCGGCACTCCCGCGGCCGCACCTACCGCGACGCCCGAACCTGGCGCCGGTCATTGGCACCACCGACATCACGGCGGCGTCATGATGCAGATGCTGCATCAGTTGAACCTCACCGCCGGCCAAAAGCAGCGTGTGCACGCCATTCTGGCCAATGCCCGAACGCAGGCCCAGGCACAGCGCAGCACGGCCGGCGCGCCGAATTTCGCGGCGCTGGCCAACCCGGGTGACCCGAACCACACGGCGGCCCTGCAGGACTTGCAGGGACGTATGGCAGCGCGGATACAGGCAAGGGATCAGATCCAGACGCAGATCTATGGCGTCCTGACACCCGATCAGAAGAGCCAGCTGGCTTCGCTGATCGCCGCCAGACAGGCCAGGATGGCTCAGCGTAGCGCGGCAGGCTGAACGCGCGCTTCCGGCCTGAGTTGGGCTGCGCGGACGACCTGTATTACAGGCCCGCGCGGCCCAGCAGATCGATCAGCTCGCGCAGCGACGCCGACAGCGTCGGATGACCGGCATCGAAACGCGCAGTCAGCGCTTCCAGCCGCGAACTGGGACTGTCCGAGCCAGGACTATCAATACCAGGGCGGTCCGGCGCAGTGGGTGCGGCAGGTCGCGCCAGCAGACGTTCGATGTCTCCGAGCACATCGCGCAGCAGCTGCTTCGAACCTTCGTCGACCGCGGGCGCCCCGGATAGTCGCGAATGCAATCGGGCCAGTGACTGTTGCAGCTCGCCCGAACTTGAATCCTCGTCGCTCATATCCCGATCTTACGTGAAGGCAGTCGAGCTTTGGTATCTTCGGCAATCTATGAAACCGCGTCGAGGAACCTCGCAACACACGGGCGCAGACGACACGCTGCTCGACCCGGCAGCGATCGATGCGAAGTATGGGCTGGAGCCGGTCATCGAACCGGCTGATGGCGACGAAGCCGGCGATCCGGCAACCGTTCAGTTCACCACCATTCAGTGCCCCTATTGCGGCGAACCATTCGATACGACGGTGGATGCCTCCAGCGGCTCGAGTTCGTATATCGAGGATTGCCAGGTGTGCTGCCGACCAATCGACATCAGCATCGATGTATCGCCCGAAGGCAGGCTGAATTCGGTGAACGCGCAACGGTCGGATTAGCGCCCGGCCCGTGCGGACCGGCCCCGGGCGGCCCGTCTAGTCATCCGCCAGCTGCTGGCCGGGAAACAGCTCCTCGTTGAATCCGAAGAAACGCAGGTCGTGGATACGCATCGGATAGAGGATGCCGTCGAGATGGTCCACCTCGTGCTGGACCACGCGTGCATGGAATCCACTCGCCAGGCGGTCGATCGGCCTGCCCTCGGCGTCCACGCCGCGATAGCGTAATGACTTGTGGCGCGACACCAGGCCTCTCATCCCAGGAACGGACAGGCAGCCTTCCCAGCCCTCTTCCTGCTCATCGCCGACTGCCTCGAGATGTGGATTGATCAGCACCGTCTGTGGCACCACCTCGGCCTGCGGATAGCGCGAGTTGGGTTGCCCGCTGCCGAAGATGACCACGCGCAGCGGCACACCGATCTGCGGTGCCGCGAGGCCGGCACCGTTCTGCGCCGCCATCGTGTCGGTCATGTCGGTCAGCAAGGTCTGCAGTGCCGAGGTGTCGAAATCGCTCACGGGTTCGCTGACGCGCAACAGTCGCGGATCACCCATGCGTAGTACGGGTCGTATGGCCATGGCTCAATTCTAGGGCCTGTCCAAGCAATAATTAACAGGCAGACGCAGGTCTAGGACAGCATAGCCTTGAGCAGTTGCTCGAGCGTGGCCAGATCGTAGGGCTTCGGTACGAATCGCCGCAGCGGCCCGTCTACAGGCGCATCCGCAGACTTTGGCGCGCTCGAGGTCAGCACTACCGGCAGACGGGGCCGATGTTTCTCGAGCCACGAAGCGAGCGCATAGCCATCATCACCGCCCGGCATCATGATATCGGTGAACACCAGATCGATCCGCGCGCCGCAATTGATCAGGCCGACCGCTTCGGTGGCATTGACCGCCTCGACCACCTTGAAGCCGACGTGTCGAAGGTATTCAGCCGCGCTCCAGCGCGTGATGAAATGGTCTTCCACCAGCAGGATCGTGGCATCAAGCTGCTTTTCGTCCTGTCGAAGCGGTGACATAGCCTCATCCACAAAGCGGTCCTACTTCAAGGATCGGGCGCATTTGGAATTGCGCGTCGACGCTCGAGCAACAGTTGAATCTGTCGAAGAACGTCCTGCCGGCGGTAGGTCGCTTTCAGTGGGCCACGCTCGCACAACTGGATCGACTTCTCGGCGGCATCAGCAAATCCCGCGGTCAAAATAACATCGATGCCACCCGGTGTCTGTCGGAGCGTATGTGCGAGTTGGAAGCCGTTGACGGTACCGGGCAGGCGCGCATCTACCATCACGATGTCCACGGGAGTGTTCGAGTCCAGCACGGTCCAAAGATCGGGGGCCGAGACGCCCTCGATGACGCGGTAACCGCACGCCCGCAGGGACTCACTGATGGATGCCCTGATCAGGACGTCCGGTTCGATGATCATGACCGTGGCCATAATTTCTCTCTCCTGACGTTCGTCTTGGCATCCAACATAGGATTCGCCGCTTAAATGCGGCCTGAATTGGAGGCAACCTAGGACGAATCGCACAGCGATGTACGTGTAGCGCTTACACGGGGCCTTCTGGCAATGTTGCCGGTGACAAGCGAGGTCGTCATGAATGTCATGGATAGCTTCTTCGATAATCTGGTGCAGGTCGTGCCCGTTTCGGTGCAACATCGGGGTGATCAATCGTGAATACGCCACAGCGACCACTCACACGATCGCTCGACATCGACAGTCTGCGCAGCGAGTACCGTTCGCGGCGTATCACGCCGGTGGCGCTGGTACGCGATCTCTACGCGCAGATCCGCGCCTATCGGGACGAGGCGGTGTGGATCACGTTACTGCCCGAAGAACAGGTGCTGGAACAGGCCCGGGCACTGGAGGCCTGCGAGCCCGATTCGCTCCCCCTCTACGGCGTGCCCTTCGCGATCAAGGACAATATCGATCTTGCGGACGTACCGACCACGGCAGCCTGCGAGGAGTTTGCTTATCGGCCGTCCGAATCGGCGTTCGTGGTGGCACGGCTGATCAGCGCTGGCGCGATGCCGATCGGCAAGACCAACCTCGACCAGTTCGCCACCGGACTGGTCGGCACCCGCTCGCCCTACGGTATCTGCCGCAATACCTTTGATCCTACTTTTATCAGTGGCGGTTCGAGTTCCGGGTCGGCGGTCGCGGTCGCGGCCGGACTGGTGAGTTTTGCACTGGGTACCGACACGGCCGGTTCGGGCCGCATTCCCGCGGCCTTCAACAACCTCATCGGATGGAAACCCACCTGCGGACTGCTCAGTCCGCGCGGCGTGGTGCCTGCGTGCCGCAGTCTCGATACGATATCGATCTTAGCGCTCACCGCCGAGGACGCTGCCAGCGTCGGTCGCGTCGCAGAGGGTTTCGATGCGGCCGAACCCTATTCGCGCCGGCCACGACGAACCGCCGTCGCGCTGCCGTTGACCCGCGGCCCGTTTCGTTTCGGCGTACCGCGTCCGGATCAACTGCAGTTCTTCGGTAACGATGAGTACCCGCGCCTGTTCGATGCAGCGGTCGCGGCACTCGAGCACTTGGGTGGTCAGCGCGTGGTGATCGACTGTTCGTCATTCCTGGCCGCCGCGCGGCTGCTATACGAAGGCCCCTGGGTGGCAGAGCGCTATCTCGCAGCCCAGGCCACGCTGCGCGATCATCCCGATGCGTTGCTGCCGGTAACGCGCGCAATCATAGAACCTGGCGCCAGCTTCACCGCCGCCGACGCGTTTCGCGCGCAATACGAGCTGCATGAGCTGCGGCGGGTCTCGGAGCAGGCGTGGGAGGAAGTCGACGTGCTGGTGACACCGACCGCAGCCACGATCTATCGGATCAGCGAAATCGAAGCCGATCCGATCCGCCTGAACGGCCGACTCGGCTACTACACCAATTTCATGAACCTGCTCGACCTCGCGGCGGTGGCCGTGCCGGCAGGATTCACGTCGCAGGGACTGCCTTTCGGCATCACGCTGGCAGCGCCGGCCTGGAGCGACCGGGAACTGCTGTCGATGGCATCGCGGCTGCACCGCTGCACCGTTATCAAGCTCGGCGCGACCGGCTGGCCGATACCGGCGGTGCCCGCGTCCGACTGGCAGGCGCCGGACGATGCCATTCCCGTCGCGGTCTGCGGCGCGCACATGCAGGGTCTGCCGCTCAATTCACAGCTACTCGAACGCGGCGCGGTACTGCAGGAGAAGACCACGACGACGGCCGAATACCGGTTGTACGCCCTGCCGGGCGGCCCGCCGCATCGACCAGGGCTGGTGGCGGTGGATCGGGATGGCGCCGCGATCGAAGTGGAAGTGTGGCTGGTGCCGGCTGGCGCGTTCGGCAGCTTCGTCGCCGCTATTCCCGCACCGCTGGGAATAGGCAAACTGTGCCTGATCGACGGGCGTCAGGTGAGCGGATTTCTGTGCGAGGCGCGCGCCGTCCAGCGCGCCCAGGACATCACGGCCCTGGGCGGCTGGCGATCGTTCCTCGCCAGCCAGCGCGGCTGAGGGGTGCGCCGAACTGGTGCGGTGTACTCGGGCGCGTCGACCTAGTGCGCAGCGCCCTTGGCCGGCGTGCCGCCTTCCTGGGTGACCAGATACAGCACCAGATCGATAATCTTGTCGTCGCCGCCGGCAGATCCGACCGTGACCCGATATTTGCCGTTGACGATGATCGTCGGCGTCTGATCGACCTGCGCGGCGCGGATGTATTGATCAGCCTGGCGAGTCTTGGTGTCGACGCCAAATGAATTGGCGGTCGTCACGAACGTGTCAGCGTTGATGCCGGCAGTCTTCGCATACCACCTGGCGGCATCTTCGATTTTAGGCGCTGGCGATCTCAAGCGGTCGGTGCCGGGCTCGACCACCGCGAGTTCTCCGGTCTTCCATACCGCGTCGAACATCGCATCGTGGGTCTTCCTGTCGATCCCCATCGACTGCGCGGCAAAGAATGCCCGCTGGAACATCGGCCAGTCTTCGGCCTGATTGAAGGCGGCCGGAACGAAGGTCATCTCGGCATTCGCCGGTAACGCCGCCTTGAGCTTGTCGACGATCGGATAGAAGCGATTGCAGGCAGGACAGGCGTACGAGAAGACCTCGGTCACCTCGATCTTTCCCGGTCCCACCGAGGTGGGCTGGGCCGGCTGCAGCAGGAAGTAGTTCTGTCCCTGCGTCCAGTATTGCGCACTGTTCGCAGCCCCGGCGCCACTCAACGCCACCACCGCCAGTAGACACGTGACGATTCGTCGCATGGACATTCCTCTTGAAATCTCTTGTTTGATTTTATGACAGTTCCGCGCTTCGTGCCCGCGCCGCCATGTCCCTTCCGACCGCGGTTACATCACTTCGTTCGAACGCTGGGTGTGCCTTCCGGCGGTTGCAGACCTTTGGTATAGAGCACCTTGCCGGCAGGCGTCACCAGTACCGCGTCGACGTCCGGCAGGCGATCGTAGATCTTCATCGCCTCCTCCGGTCCGAGCACGAATGCCGTCTTCGACAGGCCGTCGGTGCGCGTCGCGGTGGGTGCCAACACGGTCGCACTGCGTACCTTGCTGGCCGAACGCCCGGTATGAGGATCGATGATGTGGTGGTAGCGCACACCGTTCTCGTCGAAATAGCGCTCATAGTCGCCGGAGGTCGAGAACGCGGAATCGACCAGCGGGATGCGGGTGATGATCTCGTCAGGATTGTCGGGATGGCGTATCCCGACGATCCATGGACGGCCGAACCGGTCTCCAATGACACGGCTGTCGCCGCCGGCATTCACGAGCGCGTGGGTGTAGCCGAGTTTGCGCAGGATATCGATGCCGCAGTCGACCGCATATCCCTTGGCAATGCCGCCCAGGTCGATGCGAACGCCCGGTTGGGAGAAACGAACGGTGTGCGTCGCGGCGTCCAGGATCACATGCCGGTAGCTGATCGCCGGCAGCGCCGATTTGATCTGCTCCTCGGTCGGGCGCTGGTGACGACGGAAGTCGTACATGTATCCGACGCTGGCATAAGTGATGTCGAAGGCACCCTCGGTGATGCGCGAATAGTCCAGGGCCGTCGTCAGCAGATCGAACAGTTCGGCACTGATGGGTACCGGACCGGCGGCGGCCTGCGCATTGACCTTGGATACCTCGCTGGTGTCCTTATAGGTACTCATCGAATCGTCGATGTGGCGCATCTCGTCCATGACCGAGTCGATGGCCGACTCCGCCTTGGCGTCATCGTCCGACCAGAGCTCGACGTAGATGCGCGTACCCATGATGCCGTCGACGGTGCGGTTCAACCAGCGCGCCTGCACCGGAGCGCTCAACAGCATGGCTGCGGTCACGAATGCCAGTACGTGCAGTAGCCGCAACGTCGAACGCTCGGGTTTCAAAGCCCCGCGGCCTCGAGCAGATTCTTCTGTGCCAGCCACTCGCGATTGAACAGCCGCGAGAGATACTTCGCGCCGTTGTCGCACAGCACCGTCACCACCATGTGTCCGGGACCCAGCTGCCTTGCGACCCGCACCGCGCCGGCGACATTGATGCCGCTGGTGCTGCTGACGAACAGGCCTTCTTCCCGCAGCAGCCGGTAGACATAGCTGACAGTCTCAGGGTCCTCGACGTGTACGGCATCGTCGATCGGCGCATCCTGCATGTTGGCGGTGACCCGGCCGATGCCGATGCCCTCGGTGATCGAACCGCTGCCGGTGGATTTCACCACGCCGTTCTTGATGTATTCGTAGAGCGAGCTGCCGGGCGGGTCCGCCAGTACGGTGCGCACCTTCTTGCTGCGCGACTTCAGATACTCCGAGACGCCGGCGACGGTACCGCCGGTGCCGCTGGCGGCCACGAAAGCATCGACGCGGCCGCTAGTCTGCTCCCAGATCTCCGGTCCCGTGGTATCCACGTGCGCCTGCCGGTTGGCCGTATTGTCGAACTGGTTGGCCCAGATCGCATCCTGCAATTCTCCGGCGAGACGGCCGGCGGTCTTCTGATAGTGATTCGGATCGCTGTAAGGTACGGTCTTCACGCGCCGCACTTCGGCACCGAGCGCTTCGATCAGACGGTACTTCTCCTCCGACTGATTGTCGGGCATCACGATGACGCAGCGGTAGCCGCGCGCATTGCAGACATGGGCCAGCCCGATACCGGTATTGCCGGCGGTGCCTTCCACCACGGTACCGCCCGGCGGTAGCTGCCCGCGGCGTTCGGCGTCGAGCACGATGGCGCGTGCGGCGCGATCCTTCACCGAGCCGCCCGGATTCATGAATTCGGCCTTGCCGAAAATCTCGCAGCCGGTTTCTTCACTGACGCGTCGCAGACGGATCAATGGCGTGTTGCCGACGGCGTCGACGAAATCCCTCATCACCCTCACGGCTGGCTGACTCCTGCGACGAATTGCGACTGCGCCAGCGCCGCAGTCTGCACTGCGCGCGACGCGACTTCTCCGACGATCAGCAGTGCGGGTGCGACCACCTGCGCACGTTGCGCCACCTGCGCGATCGTCGCCAATGTCCCCGCCATGACCCGCTGTCCCGGCAACGTTGCCCGCTCGACGATGGCGGCCGGCCTGTCTGCCGGCGCTCCCTCGGCGCGCAGATGTTCCACAATTCGCGGCAGCTGCGCCACCCCCATGTAGAACACGACGGTCTGCAACGGCTGCGCAAGCGCGTGCCAGTTGAGGTCCGCCGCTCCGTCGCCGGTTGCGGTGACGAAGGTCACGGACGGCGCGATGCCCCGCTGCGTGAGCGGCAGCGATGCCGCCGCGGCTGCTCCCAGCGCAGCGGTCACGCCAGGTACCGAGATGACCGGTATGCCGGCCTGCCGCAGCAGATCGACCTCCTCGCCGCCGCGGCCAAAGATGAACGGGTCACCACCCTTCAATCGCGCAACCCGCTTGCCCTGCCGCGCATGCTCGAGCAGCAGCGCATGGATACGCTCCTGGGTCACGCGGTGGTTGCCGGACTGCTTGCCGACGTCGATACGCAGCGCGTCGCGTCGCACGCGCTGCAGAACCGGCTCGCTGACGAGCCGGTCGAACAGCACCACGTCCGCCTGTTGCAGCAATTGCAATGCGCGAACGGTCAGCAGATCCGGATCGCCCGGCCCGGCGCCGATCAGATAGACCTCGCCCGTCGACGTATCCGGCTGCGTCGTGTGGGCCTGCGCCATCTGCTGCAGCTGCTCGGACAGGAGCCTCGCGGCATCCGCATCGTTGCCCGCCAGGACGGCGGCCGACCCAGGACCGGTAAAGAAGCCGTCCCAGAAACGACGGCGTCGATCCAGATCGGGCAGTGCCTGGCGCACCCGTTCGCGGTGTTCTCCGGCAAAACGGGCCAGCGACCCCAGGCGCGCCGGCAACCAGGCCTCGAGTTGCGCGCGCAACCGGCGCGCGAGCGTCGGGGACCGGCCGGCCGTGCCGACCGCCACCAGAAGCGGGGACCGGTCCACGATCGCCGGCATGACCGCGGTAGAGCGTCCAGCGTCGTCGACCACGTTGACGAACAGACCACGTGCCCCGGCGGCCCGGGCCACCGCGTCGTTGACGGCGCTCTGATCGGTCGCGGCGATGACGAACACCACCCCGTCCAGGTGTCGCGGCTCGAACGTCGCGGCCTGGTATTCGATGCGAGTCGCGTCCCAGGCCACTGCCAGCGGCGAACCGAGGGAAGGCGCGACGATGCGCACCTTCGCCTGAGCGGCGAGCAGCAGTTCGATCTTGCGCATCGCGATGGCGCCGCCGCCGACGACCAGCACCTGGCGATCGCGAAGATCGAGGAATACGGGCAGCAGATCCATGTCCGGCACTATACCCATGACAATGCGTGACCGCCGGGGCGCCGGACGGCGGCAAACTGCCGCCATCATGAGTTCATTGAACCTCCGCCGGCTGCGTCAGGACGCGCACGTGCGCGCACTGACCCGCGACATCCAGGTACGCCAGGATCAGCTGATCCAGCCGTTGTTCGTTGGAGAGACCAACAGCCAGCCTGAGCCGATTCCGGGGCTGACGGGGACGCACCAGGAAACCCCGCAGACGCTGCTGCAGCAGGTCGAGCGCGACCTGGAAGCCGGGGTCGACAAGTTTTTGCTGTTCGCGGTACCTGCCGCGCGCAGCGAACGTCACATCGACTGGTCGTTCGCTGTCGGGCAGATCGCTGCGCTAAAGCAGCGTTTCGGCAAGGACATCTGGCTCGCCACCGACGTCTGTCTGTGTTCCTCCACGTCGCACGGTCACTGCGGCGTCCTCACTGCCGAACGCGACCATGTCGACAACGACGCCAGCCTGATCGAACTGGTCGAAGCAGCAGTCGCCTATGCGCGGGCGGGCGCTGATTGCGTCGCTCCGAGCGACATGATGGACGGGCGCATCGGCGCCATCCGGCAGGCACTCGACAGTGAGAAACTCGAGCGCACGGTGCTGATGAGCTACGCGGTGAAATTTCAGTCCACGCTGTATGGCCCGTTCCGCGTGGCGGCGGACGCCGCACCGAAGGGCGGCACCACGCTGAAAGACCGTTCGACGTACCAGCTCGATCCGGCGCGCAGCGACGACCCGTGGCAGTGCGCGCAGCGCGATGCTGCCGAAGGCGCCGACATCCTGATGGTGAAACCCGGCCTGCCCTATCTCGACGTGCTGCGCGAGCTGTCGCGCGAAATCCGCAAACCCTGGGCGGTCTATCACGTCAGCGGCGAATTCGCGGCACTCGAGGCATTGGCGGCGCAGGGCCTGGCACCACGGGCCGCGCTCCACCGCGAGATCCTGACCGCCTTTCGCCGCGCGGGAGCCAACATGATCATTACCTACGGCGCACGCTTCGCGCGCGAGTGGCTGTCGGCATGAGCGATCGTTCCGACGCGCTGTTCGAACGCGCCCGCAAGATTTCTCCCGGTGGAGTCCATTCGCCGGTACGTGCTTTCCGCGGGGTCGGCGGCACGCCGCGCTTCATGACCGGCGGCGCGGGCGCAAAGCTGCGCGACGTCGACGGGCGCGAATACGTCGACTACTGCATGGCCTTCGGCCCCCTCATCCTCGGACACGGCGATGCCGACGTGCGCGCCGCCGCTGAGAGCGCGCTGGCGCGCGGCTGGAGCCTCGGGACCGCGGAGCCCTACAGCCTGGAACTCGCGGAGTTGATCGTCTCGCGCATCCCGTGGGTCGAGAGCTTACGGTTCGTCAACTCCGGCACCGAAGCGGTGATGTCGGCGTTGCGTCTGGCGCGCGCAGCGACGCAGCGCTCGAAGATCCTGAAGTTCGAGGGTTGCTACCACGGTCACACCGACTCGATGCTGCTCAAGGCGGGATCGGGCCTCGCCGAGGCACCGCTGCCCGACAGCGCCGGCCTCGCTCCCGATGTCGTACGCGAGACCCTGGTGGCGCCTCTCGACGACGAGAGCGCAGTCGAGACACTGTTTGCGCGCCAGGGCCGCGATATCGCAGCGGTCATCATCGAGCCGCTGCCGGCGAACTACGGCCTGTTGCCGCAACGGACCGAGTATCTGCAGCAGCTGGTGCGCACGGCACGCAGCCACGGTGCACTGGTGATCTTCGATGAGGTCATCAGCGGTTTCAGACTTTCATTCGGCGGTTACGCGCAGCTGCATGGCATTGCACCGGACCTCGTCACGTACGGCAAAGTCATCGGCGGCGGCTTTCCAGTCGGCGCGTATGGCGGCCGTCGCGATCTGATGGAACTGGTTGCGCCGGCAGGGCCGGTCTATCAGGCCGGGACGCTCAGCGCCAACCCGGTGGCGATGTGTGCAGGTCTCGCCGCGCTGAACAAACTCGCCGATGGCGCCGTCTACGGCCGGCTGGAGCAACTGGGCGCCAGGCTCGAACGGGCCCTCAGCAACATCCAGGGACTGGCGGTGCAGCGCGTCGGTTCGATCTTCTGGCTATGCACTTCGCGGAGCGGCCATCCACGCGCGCCGATGCGAGCTCTGAGCGCATTTCCGGCGGATGCCAGCAAGAGCTACGCGAGTCTGTTCCACGCGCTGCTGAACGGCGGCATCTACCTCGCCCCCAGTGGATTCGAGGTCGGTTTCCTGTCGAATGCGCACACCGAATCCCACGTCGACGAGCTGGCCGCACGCGTCCGCGCGAATATGACCGCCTAGCAGCGCTGCCAAATAATCTGGAGGCTGAGCGGTCCTAAGTGCGCCAGAAGCCTGGAGGCGTGCTAGCCGAGGCGTTCCTGCAACGTCGCCAGCGGCACGTCGTTCGCGGCCCGCACTCGAACCGTCAACCGCTCGCTGGGATCGCTCTCGCGTTCCAACGTATAGCCCGTACCGGCAAAGAGCCGGTCGAGAAAACGTCGCAGTGCCGGCTCGAGCGCCTGATAGCTCGCATCGGTGTTGGGTGCCACCAGGCGGTCGTTGGCAAAGAATTCGAGACGGTTGCCGGACAGCTTCAGCGTGCCGGCGAGATCCTGATCGGCACTCATCAGTTCCGCAGCCTTCAACGCTTTGCGGGCGACCAGCGCGAGACGGTCCGGAAGTTCGCCGGGCAACGGCTGCTTGCTGTAGTAGAGGACGCCACGTTCATGGCCGGTCTCGTCGAGTGCATAATTGCCCTCGTACGCGATCAGCATCACGCCCGGACCTGCCGGCACATGGCTGTAATCGGCCACGTCGATCAGCAGATCGTCGAGCAGCTTCTGCTGGATCCAACGGTGATAGACCGGGATCAGCTTGAGTATCTCTATCCTGTCCCCGTCCGTTACGAAGAACTTGATACCGAATTTGTGCAGATCCATTGCTAGATCGTCGTTTCGGCGACTTCGGGCACGGCAATACTCGCCGATGCCTTGGCGCGCTGCTCGCTCAGGCGATGATGGCAGCTGTAGGCCGCTTCGATGAACAGCTGCGCCTCCTCCACCAGATGGCGCGCCTTGTCGGTAACGAACACGCGCTGCTTGTCCGCATGGCGGTTCAGCAGGTAGAGCGCGAACTTACCGCCGGCATATTGGCCGGCATCGGGTGACTGGAACAGCTGCGTGTCATAGAAGCGCTTGGTGAATTCCGCCACGATCTGATCCGGGTCATCGCCCAGTTCCCACATCTGCGTGCGCACCAGGCCCTTGGCCGCGATCAGCATCGATTGATAGGCCGCTTCATCGGCCTTCTGAATCTCACCCTGCTCGAGATAGATCTGTGCCTCGAAATTACGCTGCTCGGCTGCCTGCAGATCGAACTCGATCTGCAGCACGACCTCTCCCGCGCACTCGCCGGTGGTGATGTCCGAGATCGTGAATTCGCGCGGATCGCGCCAATCGGAATAGAGCGTACGGTCGACCGCATAGGGCGGCACCGCGGAGAAGGCATCGACCATCGCCTTGAGCGCCTTCTTGCCGACACGCTCGGCATAGTCCTTGAATCGCTCCTGCCCCTGCCGCTCGGCCAGGTAACGCTGGGTCACATGATCGACGAATTCCGGAATGCGCTTGGACGGCACGGCACCGATGGTCAGGCCATAGGTGGCACCGTTGTTCTCCCACTCGCCACCCATCAGCACGCGGAAGTGCGGCACCGAGGTGCCGCCGATCTTGCGCGACACGCCATAGAAACCGATGTCCGCCAGATGGTGCTGGCCGCAGGAATTGAAACATCCGGACATCTTGAGGTGCAGATCGCGCACCGCCGGCTCGATCTTGCCGTGCTTCTGCCGCTCCACCAGCCGTTCCTGCAGTTCGGCGGCCAGTCCACGCGAGTTGGCAATGCCCAGCTTGCAGGTGTCGGTACCCGGGCAGGCTACGACGTCCTCGATCTTGCCCGCGCCACCCAGTGAGAGGTCCAGCCGCTGCAGCTCGGCATGCAGCGCCGGCAGGTCGGCTTCCGATACCCAGCGCAGGATCAGATTCTGCTCGACGGTAGTCCGCACGTTGTCGCCGACGAACTTGCGGGCCACATCGGCCAGCTGTCGCAGCTGCCACGAGGTGATGTCACCGAGCGGCAGCGTGATCGTCGCGACGACATAGCCTGTCTGCCGCTGTGCGTAGACATTGGTCGCGCGCCAGGCCGCGAACGCCGGATCGGCGTCGGCGGCATCGAGTGCGACCGCGGCCTTGGCCGGCGTCTCGCGGTAGCGCTCTACGTCTTTCAGATATTCGGTCCAGCGCGGATCGGGACGCAGGATCCGACGCTCTTCCAGTACGAGGCGGCGAAATTCATCCAGCCCCAACTTCTCCAACAGAAACTTCATCCGCGCGCGGCCACGATTGCGCTTCTCGCCCAGGCGCGCGAACACACGACAGGTCGCCTGCGCCAACGGCAGGATTTCCTCTTCCGGCACCGCGGCATCGAACAACTGCGCGTCATAAGGCACCGCGCCGAGACCGCCGCCGACCACGACCTCGAAGCCACGATGAGTGGTCCCGTTCGACTGCCAGGTCTTGGCAATGAACCCCATGTCATGGATGTTGGTGAGCCCGCAACTGCTGGTCTTGCAGCCGGAAAAAGCCACTTTGAACTTGCGGCCCATATCCTGGGTGTCCGGATGCCCCAGCAGGTGATAGGCCAGCGCGCGCGCATACGGCGTAGTGTCGAAACTCTCTGCCCGGCAGACGCCGGCCAGCGGACAGGCAGTTACGTTGCGCACCGAGTTGCCGCAGGCTTCGCGCGTCGTGATTCCGACGGAACCCAGCCGGCGCATCAGGTCCGGCGTGTCGTCGATATGCACGTAGTGCAGCTGCACGTCCTGGCGCGTGGTGATGTGGCAGATAGCGTCCGAATATTCCTCGGCAACGTCGGCAAGGACGTCCATCTGCGCGGGGTTCAGGCCCCCGAACGGGATCTTGATGCGCTGCATGCCCGGCGCATCCCACACCGTCTCCGTGCCCTTGGTCGCTGGCGTCGGAAAAGGCAGGCTCCGGGCCGCGATGCCGTCATGACGCTGACCGTTGTCGTACCGCTGCCCATAGGCTCCGCGGCGCAGTCGCGCCTCGCCGAACAGCTTATCCTCGATCTTGCCTGCTTTCTTCAGCTCGATCTGACCCGCATAGACGTCGATCTCGCGGGCGAGATCGGCAGGTATCCGATCGGCAAGGCTTTCTGTCCAGCTAGCCACTGTTATAGGGTATTCCGTGGGGGGTAGTCATCGATTCTAGGCCGGACACCCCAACGGGCTCAATGCCATCTATCGGATATGTATATGCATATTCCGTTTGGGGCCCCCTCCAGGGGGCTAAGTCGCCGGAGCAGCCGGCAAGTAGTGGGGGGGCACCTCAGCTACCTGAGCTATCTGATTACTTCAAAACGTTGATCGCCTGCTCCAGCGGCGCAGCGGCGCTGGCCGCCAGCAGCAGTACGCTGTGCGGCGCCACCTCCACCGAGTTGGACTGCATCTTCCTGTCGCCGCCCTGAGGATCGTCGCTGTCCAGGCGCAGCCACCACTCGAACGGCGGATCCGGAAGTTGGAATGCGTGCGCCTCGGTCGTATTGTTGGTCAGCAGCAGCGTGACCTCGGCGCTGGCGTCGTCCAGCCGCACGGCTCGCCGCAGGCACAGCAACCGGCCTTCCGAGGCCTGCCAGTCCTCGCTGCGCATGACATCGCCGTTCTCGTCGAACCATTCCACATCGCGAACCTGCGGCAGCGGCTCGAGGCGTCCGTGCTGATAGTAGTTGCTCCGAAGCGTGCGGTAGCCGCGC
The DNA here is from genome assembly GCA_036271535.1 of Steroidobacteraceae bacterium. Lineage (GTDB taxonomy): Bacteria > Pseudomonadota > Gammaproteobacteria > Steroidobacterales > Steroidobacteraceae > FEN-1191. The sequence goes on from DATBAM010000127.1 coordinate 18,317, forward strand.
CGCAGGCGGATCAGCCGGGCAACATATTTCGCTTGAGCTTCGCCGGCCACGCTACCGGCGCGGGTCCAATCGAACCACGAAATGTCCGAGTCCTGCGGATAGGCATTGTTGTTGCCACTCTGGGTGCGACCGAATTCGTCCCCACCCAGCAGCATCGGCGTTCCGTGCGCGAACAACAGAGTCGCCAGCATTGCGCGCTTGACGCGCTCGCGCGTCGTGAGGACCGTGGCGTCTTCGCTCGGTCCCTCGGCGCCCCAGTTGCGGCTGATGTTGTTGTCGGTGCCGTCGCGGTTGTGCTCGCCGTTGGCCTCGTTGTACTTGTGCTCGTAGCTGACCCAATCCTGCAGCGTGAAACCATCGTGCGCGGTGATGAAATTGATCGAGGACCACGGGCGGCGCCCGTGATGATCGAACAGGTCGGCGGACCCCTGGAGCCTGGCAGCCAGGCCGCCGCGCAGCCCGCCGTCACCGCGCCAGTAGCGGCGCGTGTCGTCGCGGAACTTGTCGTTCCACTCGGACATCCCGGGCGGATGATTGCCGACCTGATAGCCGCCGGGTCCCAGATCCCAGGGTTCGCCGATCAGCTTCACACGTGCGAGTACCGGATCCTGCAACAGGGCATCGAAGAACCCGGCACCCCACTCGTAGCCGTTGTTCTCGCGGCCAAGCGTGGTACTCAGATCGAAGCGGAATCCGTCCACGTGAAATTCCTGCACCCAGTATCGCAATGAATCGAGCGTCAGCGCGATCACGCGCGGGTGTGAGAAGTTCATCGTATTGCCGGTGCCGGTATCGTTGACATACAGGCGTGGATTGCCGGCCTCGAGACGATAGTAGGCGACGTTGTCGAAACCACGCAGGCTCAACGTCGGACCCAGTTCGTTGCCTTCGCCGGTGTGGTTGTAGACCACGTCCAGCAGCACCTCGATGCCCGCCGCATGCAGCGCTTTGATGGAACGCTTGAATTCTGCCAACGAGCCATCGGACAGGTAGCGCGGCTCGGGCGCGAAGAAGCTCAGCGTGTTATAGCCCCAATAATTGAGCAGGCCGCGATCGATGAGCGCGTGATCGTGGACGATCGAATGGATCGGCAGCAGTTCGACAGCCGTGATGCCGAGACGTTGCAGATGCTCGATCGTGCCTGGAGACCCTAATGCAGCCGCGGTGCCGCGTAGACGTTCAGGCACTGCATCCAGCTTCATCGTCAGACCGCGAAGGTGGGTTTCGTAGATGACCGTATCGGTCCAGGGTATGGAAGGGGGTCTATCGGCGCCCCAGTCGAACTCGTCGCGCGTCACCACCGCCTTGGGCACGGCAAAGGCGCTGTCGCGACGATCGAACGAAAGGTCGGCGCGCGGCGACGTGGTGCGATAGCCATAGACCGCTTCCGTCCAACGCAGCGACCCCGACAACTGGCGTGCGTAGGGATCGAGCAGCAACTTATTGACGTTGTATCGAAGTCCGTTTTCCGGCTGATAGGGACCGTGCGCACGAAATCCATAGATCTGTCCCGGCCCGACGCCGGGTAGATAGGCATGCCAGACACCGTTGGTGCACTCGCGCACTGCGAGACGCCGCAACTCGTCGCGCCCCGTGGGATCGAACAGGCATAGAAAAACCTGTTCGGCACCGCCAGCGAAAACGGCGAAATTCGTGCCCTGCCCGTCGAACTGGGCGCCCAACGGATACGGGACCCCAGGTGATGGGGCCGTGGGGAGTTCGCCCGCCATGACCGTCCTTGCGTACTACTGCGATTCGTAGCGCAACAATACCGTGGCCAGCGGTGGAAGCGTTAGCTCGAGCGAGAATGGCTGGCCATGTTCGGGGTGCGTACTGGTCTCGAGCCAGCCGCCATTACCAAGATTGGAACCGCCATAGATTTCGGCGTCGGAGTTGAGGATCTCGCGCCACCTGCCCGCCCGTGGGGCGCCGATCCGATAGCGGTGACGCGGCACCGGCGTAAAATTGCATACGGCAATGACCGGCGGTGTCTGTTCGTGGCCGCAGCGATAGTAGGCATAGATGCTCTGCTGCACATCATCGGCCGCTATCCACCGGAAGCCTGCGCCATCGCAGTCGAACACGTGCAGCGCCGGCTCCTGCCGGTACAGCCGGTTGAGATCGGCCACCAGACGCTGCACGCCGAGGTGCATCGGATGCTCGAGCGAGCGCCAGTCGATCTCACCGTCGTGATTCCACTCCCAGTCCTGGCCGAACTCACCGCCCATGAAAAGCAGTTTCTTGCCCGGCTGCGTCCACATGAAGCTGAAATAGGCCCGGAGGTTGGCGAAGCGCTGCCAGGCGTCACCCGGCATGCGGCCGATCAGTGAACCCTTGCCGTGCACGACCTCGTCGTGCGAGAGCGGCAGCACGAAACGCTCGGAGAATGCGTACAGCAGACCGAACGTCATGTCGTGATGAGCATACGATCGATGCACCGGATCGTGCTTCACGTAGCGCAGCGTGTCGTGCATCCAGCCCATGTTCCATTTATAGGTAAAGCCCAGGCCCCAGTCGCGCGTCGGCTGCGTCACACCCGGCCATGCGGTCGACTCTTCCGCGATCACGAGGGCGCCCGGGAAGCGCTCGGTCACAGCATCGTTGAGATGTCGCAGGAAATCGATTGCCTCGAGATTCTCCCGGCCGCCGTACTGATTCGGGATCCACTCGCCCTCGCGGCGCGCGTAGTCTCGATAGAGCAGCGAAGCCACCGCATCGACCCTGAGGCCGTCGACGTGAAAATGCTCCAGCCAGTGGAGCGCGCTGGACAGCAAAAACGAATGCACCTCGCGTCGGCCAAGGTTGTAGATGGCGGTATTCCACTCCTGATGGAAGCCCTCGCGCGGATCGCTGTGTTCGTACAGCGGAGTGCCGTCGAAGTGCGCAAGACCGTGCGTGTCCACCGGAAAGTGCCCCGGCACCCAGTCCAGCAGTACACCGATGCCAACGGCGTGGCAACGATCGATGAAGCGCGCAAACTCGTGCGGCGGACCGAAGGTCGACTGCGGCGCAAATTGACTCAGTACCTGGTAACCCCAGGAGCCGCTGAAAGGATGACCCATGATCGGCATCAGCTCGATGTGGGTGAATCCCATCGACTGCACGTAGGGAATCAGCTGGTCGCCAAGCTCGTTCCAGTTCAGCGCCCGCCCGCCCTCGCCCGCGACGCGACGCCAGGAACCCGCATGCACCTCGTAGATCGACAGCGGCCCGTGCAGCAACGATTGATTGCTCGTGCGCGCCTGCAGCCACCCGGCATCGCTCCACTTGAACGGTGTCGGATCGCTGACGACCGAGGCCGTGCGCGGCGGGGTCTCGATCTGCAGCGCCACCGGATCGGCCTTCAACGGCAGCAATCCGTGCGGCCCCACTATCTCGTATTTGTAGATCGTGCCCGTGGACAGACGCGGCACGAACAATTCCCAGACGCCGGCTTCCACGCGTTTGCGCATCATGTGGCGGCGGCCATCCCAGGAATTGAAATCGCCGACCACCGATACGCGCCGCGCGTTGGGCGCCCACACCGCGAACCGCACGCCCGCCACGCCGTCGATCGTCATCTGCTGCGCGCCCAGGCAGCGCCCCAGTTCCAGATGATTGCCCTCGGCGAGCAGATAGACGTCCAGCTCACCCAGCAGCAACCCGAATGAATAAGGGTCTTCCGTCTCCTGCACATCGCCGTTCGGCCAGCGGATGCGAAGTACATAGGGTGTGTCGTTGGGTAACCAGCCGGCGAACAACCCGGGCTGGGAAAGCGGTTGCAGAGTCGCCAGTACGCGTCCCTGGCGATCGAGTGCCGCGATCTCCTGCGCCGGCGGTGCAAAGACGCGCAGCGCGCAGCGGTTGCCGCTGGCATGCAGCCCCAGCAATGCAAACGGGTCACCGAGTTCGCCCCGGATGAGTGATTGGGCGAGCCCTGCAGGCCCTGCAAGCGCAGGGTCGACCGCTGGCGTCGATTCGATAGCATCGTCGATGGGATTGAGCATGCAGTAGAGACTACTCCATGCCGATTTGGCGCTTCAATCGCGCCGCTTGGATCGTTCGGCGCCTCAGCCGGTAGTCTGCAGCCCGCGC
>DATBAM010000128.1:0-27992 GCA_036271535.1 Steroidobacteraceae bacterium
TATCCAACAGCTATCTGGAATGGGCTGCCGAGAACTTTCGCCTCAACGGCATGAGCCGGTCACACCGACTGGAGCGCGCTGACTGCCTCGAATGGTTGCGCGGCGCGGACGAGACATTCGATCTGATCTTCCTCGATCCGCCGACCTTCTCCAACTCCAAGCGTATGCAGGGCGTGCTCGATGTCCAGCGCGATCACCAGGTACTGATCGACCAATGCATGCGGCTGCTGTCGAATGGGGGGAGGTTGGTATTCTCGACCAATGCGCAGCGCTTCCGTCTCGATGACGCGGTGTCGCAACGCTGGCAGGTCACCGATATTTCCACCGCGACGCTGCCGTTCGATTTCGCGCGCAATCCGCGCATTCACCGTTGCTTCGAGATCAGTGCGACTACTGCGCGTCCTTATCGGCCTGATTGACCTGTCCGGCGTGCTGCTGCGTGAGCTGTTCGACCTGCTGACGGACCTGATCCTCCGTCTGTTTGGCCTGCTGCGCGTCTTTCAATTCGACCGCGGCCCCCGTCGCGGTCGTGGCGGTGGTGCCGACCAGTCCGCAGCCAGCGAGGCTGCCGGTCAGCATGATGGCGAACAAGGTACGCATGCCTGCTATTTTATGCGTTCCCGGCAGATGCGCGCCGGGCAGAATCCGAGCACTGCCTCACAATAAATCGCGCAGGCGATACCAGAGCATCGCCAGGGCCAGCGCCGGGCGTCGCAGCAGCATGCCGCCCGGGAAGTCTGCATGCGGAATCCTGGCGAACAGGTCGAAGCGCTCCGCGGTACCGGCGATGGCTTGCGCCACCAGCTCGCCTGCGAGGCCTGCCAGCGCGATGCCGTGACCGGAGAAACCCTGCAGGAAATAGGTATTGGGTCCGAGCCGTCCGAAGTGCGGTCCACGATTGAGCGTGATGTCGAGCAGGCATCCCCAGGCGTAATCGATGCGCACGTCGCGTAGCTGCGGATAGACACCCAGCATGCGTGCGCGCGTCGCCGGCGCGATCGACCGAAGGTTGAGCAGCGAGTAGTTGACGCGGCCGCCGAACAACAAGCGGTGATCGCCCGACAGGCGAAAGTAGTCGAGGATCCAGTTGGTGTCGCAGACGGCAGCGTTGTTGCGGATCAGCTCGGCGGCGCGTTGTGCGCCCAGCGGCTCGGTCGCTATCACGTAACTGGCGATACTCATCAGCTTGCGCTGCAGCTCGGGCACCAGCGGACCCAGCCACGCGTTGCCGGCAAGCAATACGTGTGCGCACTCCAGTGTGCCGCCGGCGGTATGCAGCCGTACCTTGCCTTCCGCCCGGGTCAGCGCGGTGACGCGGCTGCGTTCGCACACACGGGCACCGGCCTCGCGTGCCGCACGTGCCAGTCCGAGCGTGTAACGCAGCGGATGCAGATGACCGCAGGTCCCGTCGTAGAGCGCGCCGATATAGCGACGGGTGGCCAGCAGCTGCGACAGTTCGGCGCTGTCGATCAGGCGGGCGCCGTGATAGTCGTATCGCTGCACCAGTTCGTCCTGCCATCGCCGCAGCGAGCGCCAGTGCCGCGGTTTGATGGCCGTGAACATCTCGCCGCTGACCCAGTCGCAATCGATCCGGTGACGTTCGATACGCTGGCGCATCGAGTTCATTCCCGTCAGGGTGAGATCCCAGATCCGCCTTGCATCCTCGCGGCCGACCCAGGACTCGAGCGCCTGCTGTTCGGCCGCGAGGCCGAAAATCGCCTGGCCGCCGCTGCGTCCCGACGCACCCCAGCCGACGTGCTCTGCCTCCAGCAACGTGACCTGGTAGCCACGTTCGGCCAGGGCCAGTGCCGCCGAGCAGCCGGCGATGCCGCCGCCGACGATACCGACGTCGGTGCGAGCGTTGCCGCTGAACGGCTCCGACGCTGCGGGTGCCGGTGCCGAGGCCGCGTAGTAGCTTTCGACATATTCTGGTTCGCTGGCGCTTCGCATCGTCACTCGATCGTAAAATAGACAGCTTAATCAGATGGTTGGGAAGAGCGCGGGCCGACGCAAAAGGCCATAAACGAGCGCTGCTCGACGGCAGGCAGCATGGACCTATGCTCTAATTGTAGTCCAGGAGTCTGTATATCCATACAGACTCGCCGGTACGGCTTACATCTCATGAGCGCCAAAAGACCAGTCATCGGAATTCCCGCCGACCGACGCTTGATCGGTGCGCATCCCTTTCACGCGGTCGGCGAGAAGTACCTCACGGCGGTGCTCGAGGCCGCCGACGCGGTCCCGCTGATTATTCCATCGCTCACGACCCTGTTCGATATCGACGAGGTATTGGGGCGCGTGGACGGCGTGCTGCTGACCGGCAGCCCCTCGAACGTCGAACCCCATCGCTACGGCGGTGAGCCCAGCGCGGTCGGGACCCTTCACGATCCGCAGCGCGACGACAATACGCTGCCGCTGATCCCGCGCGCCGTCGAGGCCGGTCTGCCGCTGCTGGGCGTGTGCCGTGGATTCCAGGAAATGAACGTGGCCTTTGGCGGCACGCTGTGGCAGCGGCTGCAGGAGGTGCCCGGTTACCTGGATCATCGCGAAGATCCCTCGCAGGCGCTGGACGTGCAGTACGGGCCGGCGCATGACGTTTTGCTCGAGCCAGGCGGCGTGCTGCGACGTCTGGCGGGCAGCGATCGTATCAAGGTCAATTCTCTTCATTGGCAGGGCGTGCGCGAACTCGGGGCTGGACTTGCGGTCGAGGCGAAAGCGCCTGACGGCGTGGTCGAGGCCTTCCGGGTGCAGGCCGCAAAGAGCTTTGCGCTGGCGGTGCAGTGGCATCCCGAGTGGCGGGTCGGCAGTAGCCCGTTCGCTCGTGCGCTGTTCGCCGAGTTCGGCGCGGCCGCGCGGGCCCGAATAAATTCAAGGTGATCTATGGCGACCGAGATTCAACAGTTCTTTCGCGATCACGGCATTTCAGAGGTCGAGGCGATCATTCCGGACATGGCAGGCATCGCGCGCGGCAAGATCATGCCTGCGGCGAAGTTCGCCGATGACGAGGGCATGCGTCTGCCCGAGAGCATTTTTCTGCAGACGGTGACCGGCGACTATCCGCCTGACACCAGCCAGGCGATGAATCAGGCCGAGATCGATATCGTGCTGAAGGCCGATCCCAAAACGGTGCGCGTGGTGCCCTGGGCCGCGGAGCCCACCGCGCAGGTGATCCACGATTGCTTCTATTCCGATGGGCGCCGCGTGATGATGGCGCCGCGTCATCTGCTGCGCCACGTGCTCGAGCTCTATGCCCAACGCGGCTGGGAGCCGGTGGTGGCGCCGGAACTCGAGTTCTACCTGATCGAGCCGAATACCGATGCGGACTATCAGCTGAAGCCGCCGGTCGGGCGTTCCGGACGTGCCGAGCCCGGGCGACAGTCATACAGCATCGCGGCCGTCAACGAGTTCGATCCGCTGTTCGACGACATCTATGCGTTCTGCGAGGCACAGGACATCGAGATCGATACGCTGATCCATGAGGATGGCCCCGCGCAGATGGAGATCAATCTGCTGCACGGCGAGCCGATGGATCTGGCGGACCAGGCGTTCCTGTTCAAGCGTACGGCTCGCGAGGCAGCCCTGCGGCACAAGATGTATGCGACTTTCATGGCCAAGCCGCACGCCAAGGAGCCTGGCAGTGCGATGCACATTCACCAGAGCATCCTCGACAAGAAGACGCGCCAGAACGTTTTCAGCAACGGCGACGGCACACCGTCGCCGTTGTTCTTCTCGCACATCGCGGGGCTTCAGCGCTACATCCCCGCCGCCATGTCGCTGTTCTGTTCCAACGTCAACTCGTATCGCCGCATGACGCGGTATCTGTCGGCGCCGATCAATGTGCAGTGGGGCTACGACAACCGGACGGCGGGTCTGCGGGTGCCGATGTCGCCTCCCGATGCGCGCCGGGTAGAGAATCGCGTCGGCGGCGCCGATGCCAACCCTTACATCGCCATCGCGGCTTCACTGGCCTGCGGGTATCTCGGGATGGTCGAGGGTCTGCAGCCCACCGAGCCAGTGTCCGGCAGTGCCCACGATCTGCCGTTCTCGCTGCCTCGTTCGCTCGACGAGGCGCTGGTCCGACTGCGCGACTGCGAGCCGCTGCTTCAGATTCTGGGCGAGCCCTTCATTGCGGCCTATACCATCGTCAAACAGGCAGAGCACGAGGTGTTCCTGCAGGTCATCAGTTCCTGGGAGCGCGAGCACCTGCTGTTGAACGTCTAAACCGGCTCTTGGGTTATGATCGAGCGCAAGCATGCAAGAACATCTGCGTTCCGCCCTCGCGCTCCTGGTCGCCGTGGCCCTGTCGGCCTGCAGCAGCGGCACCCCGGATACGTCCAGCTCCCCCGGCAGCAGCACTAGCGGCGCGGCCGACACCGCCGGCACGACGGTCGCCGCCAGAAGCGACGTGGCCACCGATGCGGACAAGACACTGAACGTCTACAACTGGTCGGATTACATCGACCCGACGGTCATTCCGGCCTTCGAGAAGGAATACGGTATCAAGGTCAACTACGACGTGTTCGATTCGAACGAAGTCGTCGAGACCAAATTGCTGTCGGGCAAGACCGGCTACGACGTCGTCGTGCCGTCGGCGTCGTTCATGCAGCGGCAGATCCAGGCGGGCGTGTTCCAGAAGCTGGACAAGTCGCTGCTGCCCAATTTCAAGAACCTCGATCCGCAGATCGATCACAAGATCGAGGTCATGGATCCCGGCAACCAGTACGGCGTCAACTATCTGTGGGGCGCCTCGGTCGTCGGCTACAACGAGGATCAGATCAACGCAGCAATGCCCAACGCGCCGGTCGACAGCTTTGCGATGTTGTTCGACCCGAACGTCATCAAGAACTTTCAGAATTGCGGGGTATCGATACTGGATGCACCGGATGAGGTCGTCGGCACCGTTCTGATCTACCTCGGCCGCGATCCGAACAGCGAATCGCCCGACGATCTGAAGGCGGCCGAGAAGGTGCTGCTGTCCATCCGTCCGTATGTCCGGTACATCAACTCGTCGAAGTACATCGAGGACCTGGCCAACGGCGAATTGTGTGTGGCGCTCGGCTGGAATGGCGATGTTGCCCAGGCCAAGCTGCGGGCCAAGGATGCCGGCAGGAACGTCAAGATCAGATACAGAATTGCCAAGGAAGGCGGGCTGCTTTCCTTCGACATGATGGCGATTCCCGCTGATGCGCCGCATCCGAAGAACGCGCACCTGTTCATCAACTATATGCTGCGTCCGGACGTGGCGGCGAAGAATGCCAGTGCGGTGCATTATGCAACGCCAGTGATGCCGGCATTCAGGCTCATCGACCCAGCGGTCTATAACGATCCGGCGGTGTACCCGAATGACGCCACCAAGACCAGACTGATCGTCAACGCGACGCACAGCATGCCGTATCTGCGCGAATTGAATCGCACCTGGACGCGATTCAAGACGGGTCACTAGGGCCTGCTCTCGCAGTGAATGTCAGCGGCGTTACAACACAGGGGTCGTCGACCGCATACGTTCAGATCGAGAATGTCAGCAAGCGCTTCGGCGACTTTGCGGCCGTCAACAACGTTTCGCTGAACATCGAGCGCGGCGAGATCTTCTGCCTGCTCGGTGCCAGCGGTTGCGGCAAGACCACGTTGCTGCGGATGCTGGCGGGTTTCGAGACGCCCTCCAGCGGCCGGCTGCTGCTCGACGGCCAGGATCTGGCGGCCGTCCCGCCGTACCGGCGTCCGGTCAACATGATGTTCCAGTCCTATGCACTGTTTCCGCACATGAGTGTCGAGCGCAACGTGGCCTTCGGCCTCGAACAGGAGCGCGTGGCCGGCAGCGAGATCCGGCGGCGGGTTGGCGAGATACTCGAGATCGTGCGGATGACGGACTTGCTCAAGCGCAAACCGCATCAGCTCTCGGGCGGCCAGCGGCAGCGGGTGGCGCTGGCGCGGGCGCTGGTCAAAAGGCCGAAGCTGCTGCTGCTGGATGAGCCGCTGGGCGCGCTGGATCGCAAGCTCCGTGAGCATACGCAGTTCGAGCTGCTGAACATCCAGAAGCAGCTCGGCGTGACTTTCGTCGTGGTCACGCACGACCAGGAAGAGGCCATGACACTGGCCAGCCGTATCGGGGTCATGAACCTCGGTGAAATCGTCCAGGTCGGGACGCCGCGGCAGATCTACGAATTCCCGCAGACGCGCTACGTCGCCGACTTCATAGGCTCGGTGAACCTGTTCGAAGGCAGTCTGATCGAGGACGAACCGGACTATGTCCGGGTCGGCTGCGCCGACCTGCCTGCGCCGGTACTGATCGACCACGGCATCAGCGCGCCGCCACAGGCAAAGCTCTGGATCGCGGTGCGACCGGAGAAAATCGCCGTGCATCGTGAGCCGCCGTCGACCGCCGACAACTGGGCGCAGGGCGTGGTGCGCGAGATCGCCTATCTTGGCGATCTGTCGCTGTTCCTGATCCGGTTAGAGTCGGGCCGCGAAGTGCGGGTGACGCTCGCCAACAACAGCCGCAAACCCGAAGAGCACTTCACGCGCGAGATGCCGGTATTCCTGACGTGGGATGCCGCCAGTCCGGTCGTCGGGACTGGCTGAGCCGGGGCCTGACCCATGCGATGGCAGCATCATCCCGGCCGGCTGGCCTCCATCGGGGTGCCGATGGTCTGGCTGCTGCTGCTGTTCCTGCTGCCCTTTCTGATCGTACTGAAAATCTCTTTCTCGGAAGGCATCCTGGCGATGCCACCGTTCGCGCCGATGTTCGAGTGGAGCCGGGAGTGGGTGCTGACGATCCGCATGCACCTGGCGAACTACCGCTTCCTGTTCACGGATGCGCTCTACGCCGATGCCTTTCTATATTCGGTGCGCGTCGCTGCCGTGTCTACGGCGCTGTGCCTCGCGATCGGCTTCCCGATGGCGCTCGGTATCGCGCGCGCGGCGCCTGCCCGGCGCAGCATCCTGCTGATGCTGGTGATCCTGCCGTTCTGGACCTCGTTCCTGCTGCGTGTCTATGCCTGGATCGGGCTGCTGAAGGACGACGGACTCATCAACAATCTATTGCTGTGGCTGCACCTGATCCGCGACCCGATCCACATGGTCAACACGACGTTCTCGGTCTACGTCGGCATCGTCTATTCGTATCTGCCTTTCATGATCCTGCCGCTGTACGCCAACCTGGAGAAGCACGATCCGACGCTGCTGGAGGCCGCGGCGGATCTGGGGGCGTCGCCCTGGAAGGCGTTCATTGGGATCACCTGGCCGCAGGCGATGCCGGGCGTCATCGCCGGCGCCATGCTGGTGTTCATTCCGGCGGTGGGCGAATACGTGATCCCGACGCTGCTCGGATCGGCCAATCAGCTGATGATCGGGCGCGTACTGTCGGACGAGTTCTTTGCCAATCGCGACTGGCCGGTAGCGAGCGCGGTCGCAATCGTGATGCTGTTGTTGCTGCTGGCCCCGATCCTGATCTTCCAGCGCTACAACCAGCGTGAGCTGGAGCGCGGTGCATGAGGCAGCGTCCCGCGGTGCTGGTGCCGGGTTTGATGGCGTTCGGTTTCGCGTTTCTGTATGTGCCGATCCTGTCGATGATCGGCTTCTCGTTCAATGCATCGCGGCTGGTCACGGTGTGGGATGCAGCGCATTCGCCCACACTCAAATGGTACGTCGAGCTGCTGCGTAACACGCAGATCATCGACGCAGCCATGCTGTCGCTGAAGATCGCAGTGATGAATGCGACTGGATCCACGGTGCTCGGGACGATGGCCGGGTTTGCGCTGGTGCGCTTCGGACGGTTTCGTGGTCGTGGCTGGCTGTCGGCGCTGACGACCGCACCCCTGGTATTGCCCGAGATCATCACCGGCCTCTCGCTGCTGCTGCTGTTCGTGGCGAGTGAACAGTTGATCGGCTGGCCGGATCACCGCGGCGTTGCCACTATCACGATCGCGCACATCAGCTTTTCGATGGCCTACGTGGCGGTCGTCATCCAGGCGCGACTCGCCGGGTTCGATGAATCGCTGGAAGAGGCCGCGCTCGATCTGGGTGCCCGGCCCGCGCGGGTGTTCCTTCGCATCACGCTGCCTCTGATCGCGCCGGCGCTGCTGTCTGGTTGGCTGTTGTCGTTCACGCTGTCGTGGGACGACGTAGTGATCTCGCAATTCGTCGCCGGACCTGGATCCAGCACGCTGCCGATGGTCATTTTCTCCAAAGTGCGGCTGGGTGTGAGTCCCGACGTGAATGCGCTGGCAACGCTGATGGTGACCGTGGTGGCGATCGGCGTGGTGCTGTCCTCACTCTTCCTGCAGCGCCGCGAGAAACGGCTGGCCGACGAGATGCGGCTGGCGCAGAGTGCGGCCGCCGACTAAAGTGATCCGATGAGCAACGACATACTGCTGGGACTGGACGTTGGTGGTTCGTCGATCAAGGCGGCCCTCGTCGACATCACTCGTGGCGTCACCACGACGCCGCTGCAATCGGTACGCACGCCGACGCCATCGACGCCTGAAGCCGTGCTTCAGGCCTGCGCGCAGATCGATCGCGATCTGAAAGCGAACGGTCCCGTGGGCCTCGCGTTTCCGTCGGTCGTGCAGGGTGGCATTGCCCGGACCGCCGCCAATGTCGACAAGTCGTGGATCGGCAGCGCCGGTGGCGCACGGCTTTCGCAGCTGATTGGCAGGCCGGTGATCTTTCTGAACGATGCCGATGCGGCCGGTGTGGCCGAGATGTCTCCCGGCGGCGGCGGACGGGATACACGCGGGGTCGTGATCCTGCTGACGTTCGGTACCGGTATCGGATCGGCGCTGTTCCTCGATGGCCAGCTGGTGCCCAACACCGAACTGGGTCACATGGAGTTCCATGGCCAGGATGCCGAACTGACGGCGTCCGCGCGCGTCCGTACCGAAGAGCGTCTCGACTGGCCCGCCTGGTGCGCGCGCGTCAACGACTATCTGGCGCGGCTGCACGCATTGTTCTGGCCCGATCTCTTCATCCTCGGTGGTTCCATCAGCGAGGATTTCGAGCTCTACAAGAATCTGCTGAAGTCTCCGACCCCCATCCGCCGTGCCAATCACGGTGCGCAGGCCGGTGTTATCGGCGCTGCCTTTGCCGCGGCAGGTCAGTCGCAGCGTTGACGTTCCGGAGCAAGCTGCCTGACGTCGGGACCACTATTTTCTCGGTCATCTCGCGGCGGGCTTCGGAGCTGGATGCGATCAATCTCGGACAAGGTTTCCCGGATTTCGACATCGATCCGCTGTTGGCGCAGCAGGTTTTCGAGGCCATGCAGCAAGGCCACAATCAGTATGCGCCGATGCCGGGCGTACCCGCGCTGTTGGAGGCTATCGCCGCCAAGCTGAGCCGTAGCTACGCGGTGTCGGTCGATCCGGGGTCTGAGATCACCGTGACACTGGGCGCGACCGAGGCAATCTACTCGGCCGTGCAGGCGCTGGTAGGACCCGGGGAGGAGGCCATCGTCTTCGACCCCAGCTACGATTCCTACGATCCCGCGGTACGACTGGCTGGGGCCACCTGCGTGCGGATTCCGCTCGAGCCTCCCGCATTCAGCTACGACTGGGATCGGGTTCGCTCAACAGTGAACGGGCGTACGCGGCTGCTGATCGTCAACACACCGCACAATCCCGCCTGCACCTGTCTGGTCGGCGATGATCTGCGTCAGCTCGAGCGGTTGGTGCACGACTTCGGTCTGTATGTGATCGCCGACGAGGTCTACGAGCACATGGTGTTCGATGGCCGCGCGCATCGCAGCGTCCTGTCGATCCCGGCGCTGCGCGCGCGAGCCGTTGCGGTGTTCTCCTTCGGCAAGACGCTCGGCGCGACCGGCCTGCGAATCGGATACGCCGTGGCGCCAGCCGATCTGACCGCAGAGGTTCGCAAGGTGCACCAATTCAACACGTTCACGATTGCCACCGCGCTTCAGGTCGCGGTCGCAAGGTATCTGCAGCAGCGGCCGGACGTCGGTGCGCGCTTGAGCGATTTCTATGCCGGCAAACGCGACCGGCTCATCGCAGGGCTGAGCGCAAGCGGATTGGCGCTGCGGCCGTCCGCGGGCTCGTTTTTTCAGCTGATCGATTACAGCGCGCTGAGCCGGGCAGGTGATACCGTGATGGCCGAACGGTTACTCGAGCAGGCGGGGGTGGCGAGCATCCCGTTGTCCGTGTTCTACCGCCGGCCACCGCCGATGACATTGCTGAGGCTGTGTTTTGCCAAGCAGGATCAGACCCTCGACGCAGGCGCGGCGCGGCTGCAGCAATATCTGCAAGGAATGACTCGATGAAGAAGCCTACCCTCGTCAATCACCCGCCGGTGGTAGCGGTGCCCGATGACAACCGCCCGGTGGTTGCCCCGATCCATCAGACGGTCAAATTCGAATTCGAGACCGTGGACCAGACGCTGCGTTCGCTACGTGGAGATCGTCCCGGTTTCTTCTATCTGCGCAGTTCCAATCCCACTATCCGGCAGCTCGAGCTGACACTCGCTGAATTGCAGGGACGCGAGGATTGTGTGGTCTGCGGTTCGGGCGTCGGCGCGATCGCGCAGACGCTGCTCAGCCTCACCCGTGCCGGCGATCACGTATTGTGCTTTGCCGAAACCTACGGCCCGACCCGGCATCTCATCCGTCGCACGCTGGGGAAGTTCGGCGTGACGCACACGATGCTGTCGATAGAAGACATCTCCGGCATCGAGCGCGTGTTGTCGTCGCGCCCGACGCGCCTGGTGATGTTCGAAAGCCCGACCAACCCGGTCAACAAGATCGCCGATCTCGCCGCCATCACGAGGCTGTGTCGCCAGCATGGTGCGCTGACCGTTCTGGACAATACTTTTGCCGGCGTGCATCAGCACGGGCAGTACGAGATCGATATCTTCCTTCACAGTCTGACGAAATTCGTTTCCGGACACGGTGACGTCATGGGTGGCGCGGCGATCGCCCGCGCCGACCTGATACGCACGCTGCGCCCCGACTTCACGCTGCTCGGCGGAGTGCTCGATCCGCATGCGGCGTTCCTGCTGCAGCGTGGGCTGAAGACCTATTTCGTACGGTACGCGGCGCAGTGTGCCAGCGCACAACGCGTTGCCGACCATCTATCGTCACATCCTGCTGTCGAACGTACTCACTATCCTGGATTGCTCGGTGCCGCCGCCAATGCACTGGCTCGCGCACAGATGACCGAATTCGGCGCCGTGGTCAGTTTCGATCTGCGCGGCGGCCCGGAGGCCGGGCGACTGTTCGCCGAAAATCTGCAGTTGTTCTCGATGGCGGCCAGCCTGGGGGCGACCGAGTCACTGGTGCTGCCGCCCCAGCTGCTGGGCAGCGGCGACCTCAGCGAGGAGTTGCAGGCCGTCAGCGGTCTTGCTGCCGGCACCGTGCGTCTGTCGATCGGGCTCGAAGATATCGACGACCTGCTGGCCGATATCGATCAGGCGTTGCGGGCCGCCGCCGCGGCCGGCTAGCAGCCGCCAAAAGCAGGCCTCCGCTAAAGCAGGCCGAAGACGGCGACGCTGTCCGACGTCCCGATGTACACATGGCCGTCGGCGATCACCGGCGTCACGAATTTGTTGCCGTTGCCGAACGAATCGCGACTGCCGGCCTGGGTGCTGTTGTAGTACTCCTGCGCCAGGTTGGTCGGATTGTAGGCGTGCAGCACTGCCGGTGACGTGGTCGAGCTCTCGACTGTCCAGACGATGCCGTTGCTGCTGCCATTGGCGGAGACGCTGGGGGTAGTCCCCGGATAATTGAATGTTGCGGTCGTGTGCGACGTGGCACTCGCGGGCAGCTTGGCAGCTGTCAAACTGAACGCCTGTAGCGATCGACCGACGCTGCCAACGTAGAGTGTGCCGTTGAAGTAGGCTGGGGCGGAGAACATCCCGCCGATCTGGCCACTGACCATCTGGTAGACCTGATTCACCGACGCATTGAAGCTGCCGAGGTTGGTCCGGTCCAGCAGATACATGTTGCCGTCCTTTCCGGCCGCGAACATGAGCTGGTGCGCAGTGCCCGAAGTATCGGTCTGAGCTGGCAGAAGCATCGGCGATCCCGAGCCGAAGTCTGTGTCGGCCGCAGACTCGGCGACGGAATTGGTCGGTGTGAAGTAGTCGGCCACCGTCAGCGTATTGCCGCCGGTGTCCAAGCGAACCGCGGCATTGCCGTAATCCTGCTGCGAGTCGTAGGTACCATTGCCGAGCACCGTATAAAGCGAACCTGCGCCATCGTCCAGCATGCCGCCGGCGCTCCAGATTGCTCCCTGTGTGCCGTGGGGCGTCAGGTTGATCACACGGGTTTGCGCGAGCGTGGATTCGTCATAGGCCATGATCCAGCTGTTGTAAGGAGGGACGTCACAGTTGGATGCCCAGGCCGTGTAAATCTGCCCGCCGCTCAGCAGCAGCCCACTGCGTTCCTTGTATTGGCGGGGATTGAATGTGAGGGTGCCATTGCTGGCATTGGCGCCGCTGCCGGCGACGCTCGCGGCGATGCTTACCGGCGTCATCAGATCGTGCAGATCGACCAGATCCAGTGCATGCAGCCGATAGACCACCGTGCCGCCTGCATTCTGAGACATTGCGACCACGAACAGCGTGCCATTCGCGCCGGCGCTGCGATCGATCACCGGTGTCGAGGTGATGCCGATCTTCGGTGACACCTGGTTGCAACCGCTAAAGGCAGATGCCGCAGTCTCCCCACTACCCAGCAGCGATACCTGCTTGATGAGGTTGAGCGAATCGATATCGTAGGCGTAAACGGTATCGTTTTCCGTCGCGACATAGACGACGTCGTGCGCGGCGCCCCCGATCGTGAGTTTCGAGACGATCAATGGCATCGCGTCGACCAGACCGTCGGCAGGCAGGGCCCCTTTCAGGCCAAAACTGTTACTGCTCACATTAGCGGGGGTCAGAGAAGTCTCTTGGAGATTCTGGCCGGTCCGCATCGAATCGTTATGGTAGGTCAGCACGTCAGTGCTGGAGCTGCTCGTGCTGCCTCCGCTGCTGCTCGTGCCTGAACTGCTGCCACCCGCATCGACGCTACTGCCGGCGGCAGCAGATTGGCTGCCGCCTCCTCCGCATCCGACCAGTAAGCCAACCACACCGACAATGGTGGGAGCCGCCACGACAGTCAAATTTCGTCTCATCCCGAATTTCCACCCAGGGCCAGATGGCCACTCCGTAACCCCAAAGATAAAGCGGGGAGCTCGCGCGCCCACATCAGTGAGCGACCCTACCGCTTGAATGATTTGTCCCACAGGGAATCACCCAAAATAGGTGTTTGAAAAATATTCAGCAGGGCTGCACCAGAGGCGGACTCCACCTCGCGGCGGGTCGCGGCAGCAAAATCTGCGTGAAGCCGAAGTACAATGCACCTCGTCGCGCGATGACGACAAACTTTCCCGGAGTGCATCGATGTTCCGACGGCGATTTCTACAGGCGGGGGCGGCACTCGCTGCCAGCGGTCTGGCCCTGGCCGATAGCCCGGATACCCCGTCGGCGCACCCGAGCGTGCTGAAAAAGCTGGGCGGCGCCCAGCCGTTCGACTACGCCCGGTTGAAGGGTGAAGCCCGCGCGCTCGCGGCGAGCGAATACAAGAGCAGCGCCACCCCGCTGCCGGCCCCGATCTCCAGACTGAGCTGGGATCAGTGGCAGGCGATTCGATATCGCGATGAGCATTCGCTGTGGTACGGCGCCGGATTGCGCTTCCAGATACGCTTTTTCCACCTGGGGTTCACCGTCACCAAGCCGGTGCGGCTGTACGAGGTCGTGGACGGGCGGGCGCAGCAGCTGGCCTATGACAGCGCGATGTTCGACTACAGCCGCAGCGGGGTCGATGGCCGCAAGCTCCCTCCCAATCTGGGTTTTGCGGGATTCCGCCTGCTGTTCCACACCGACTGGGTGCGCGACATCGCCGCATTCCAGGGCGCATCGTATTTTCGCGCGGTCGACAGCGACAAGCAGTATGGAATGTCTCAACGGGGCCTGGCGATCGATTGTGGTGCGTCCCATCCTGAGGAGTTCCCGGATTTCGTCGCCTACTTTCTGGAGCGCCCGGCCAAGGGCTCGAGTCGCCTGACCGTCTACGGCCTGCTCGACTCGCCGAGTGTGACGGGCGCGTATCGCTTCATCATCGATGTAGCCGATTCCATCGTCATGGACATGGATGTCGCTCTCTATCCTCGCAAGGCCATCGAACGGCTCGGCATCGCGCCCGGCACGAGCATGTTCTTCTACGGTTCGAATGATCGCCGAGTCGCCAATGACTGGCGACCCGAAGTACACGACTCGGACGGCCTGCAGATCCACAACGGTGCAAATGAGTGGCTGTGGCGACCCCTGGTCAATCCGGCGGTCCTGCGGGTCAATTCCTTCGTCGATGAGTCGCCGAAGGGATTTGGCCTGATGCAGCGTGATCGCGACTTCGATCACTACCAGGACGACGGCGTGTTCTACGATCGCCGACCCAGTGTCTGGGTCGAACCCCGCAGCAATTGGGGCAAGGGTTCGGTGATGCTGGTCGAGATACCGACCGTGGACGAGACGTTCGACAACATCGTGTCGTTCTGGACGCCGGCCGACAAGCCCCAGCCGGGGCAGGAACTGCTGTACGCCTACCGGCTCTACTGGTGCAAATACCTGCCGGTACAGTTCCAGCTGGCGCAGGTGTATGCCACGCGCACCGGTATCGGTGGCGTCGTGGGTCAGAAGCGGACCTATTTTTCGTGGCGGTTCGTGGTCGACTTCGGCGGTGGCGATTTTCCGCTGCTCGGCGACGATGCCCACGTTCAACCCGTCATCACCGCTTCGCGCGGGCAGGTGGAAATCACTTCCGCCCGGCCGCTGCAATCCATTAAGGGATGGCGCGCCATGTTCGATCTCAAGCTGACGGACGACAGCCTCGAGCCGATCAATCTGCGCCTATATCTGGCGGTCAATGGCCAACCGATGACGGAGACGTGGATCTATCAGTACACGCCCCCGGCAGTCGATCAGCGCAAGTTCTGAGGCCTGCGCTGATCGGGTTTCGTATCAGAGATTGCGGATCAGCGCGTCGGCGAACTCGCTGCACTTGACCTTGGTGGAGCCTTCCATCATTCGCGCGAAGTCATAAGTCACGATCTTCTGGCCGATGGTCTTGTCCATGGCACTGATGACCTCGTCGGCAGCCTCGGTCCAGCCCATGTAGCGCAGCATCATCTCGCCCGAGAGGATCACCGAGCCCGGGTTGACCTGATCCAGGTCGGCGTACTTCGGCGCGGTGCCGTGGGTGGCTTCGAACACGGCATGGCCGGTCACATAGTTGATGTTGGCGCCTGGAGCGATACCGATACCGCCGACCTGTGCGGCCAGCGCGTCGGATAGATAGTCACCGTTGAGGTTCATGGTCGCCACGACATCGAAGTCGTCGGCGCGAGTGATCACCTGCTGCAGCGTGATGTCGGCGATCGCGTCCTTGATCAGAACCTTGCCACCCTTCAACGCGGCGGCCTGTTCGTCATTGGCGGCCTTTTCGCCGGACGCAGCCTTGGTCTTCTCCCACTGCTGCCAGGTGTAAACCCTGTCGCCGAACTCCCGTTCGGCCAGCGCATAGGACCAGCCGCGGAACGCGCCTTCGGTGAACTTCAGAATGTTGCCCTTATGGACGATCGTGACGCTCTTGCGCTTGTTGGCCACTGCGTATTCGATCGCGGAACGGAAGATGCGTTCGGTACCTTCTCTCGAGATGTTCTTCAGGCCGAAACCGCTGGTCTCGGGAAAACGGATCTTGCCGTAGTGCTTCGGGAAATTGGTCTTCAGCAGCTCGAGGAATTTCCTGTTGTCCTCGGTGCCCTGTTCCCACTCGATGCCCGAATACAGGTCTTCGGTATTCTCGCGGAAGATCACCATGTCGACCTTTTCCGGCTGTTTGACCGGAGAGGGCACGCCCTTGAACCAGCGGACCGGGCGCAGACAGACGTAGAGATCCAGCAGTTGGCGTAGCGCGACGTTCAGTGAACGGATGCCGCCGCCGACCGGCGTCGTCAGCGGGCCCTTGATCGAGACCAGGTATTCGCGGCAGGCCGCGACGGTTTCGTCGGGCAGCCAGCTCTTGAAGGCGTTGAAGGCCTTCTCACCGGCGTAGATCTCCATCCATTTGATCGATCGTTTGCCGCCGTAAGCCTTCTTCACGGCCGCATCGAGCACGCGCACGCTCGCACGCCAGATGTCACGGCCGGTGCCGTCGCCCTCTATGAACGGGACGATCGGATGATCCGGCACCGAGACCTTCCCGTTCCTGAGCGTTATCTTCTGGCCGCCGGCGGGTTCGACGGGCTTCGGGGAGGTCAAATTGACATTGGTCATGAGTGGTTCTCGAATCGTGTACCGGGATCGCGAAATGTTATCACAGCGCTCCCTCCCGGGCGGTCGGGCAGCTGCCAATGCTTGGTAGAATGAAGGCTCAGATGACACTTACTTTACGATCCGATCCCCGGCGCGACGGCTACTGGATGCCGGCGGAATTCGAACCGCACGAAGGCACCTGGATGCTATGGCCGGAGCGACCCGACAACTGGCGGCGCCGGGCGCAGCCGGCGCAGCAGGCGTTTGCAGCCGTGGCCACGGCGATAGCACGCTTCGAGCCGGTGACGGTGGGCGCTTCTGCGCAACAGTACGCGCGGGCCCGTGCGGCGCTGCCTGCCCGGTCGGTCCGGGTGGTCGAGCTGTCCGGCGCCGATGCCTGGATGCGCGACACCGGCCCCACCTTCGTCGTAAACCATGATGGGGATGTACGCGGCGTGCACTGGCGCTTCAATGCCTGGGGCGGTGTGTATCGTGACCACCGGCTCGACGATACGGTTGCGCAGAAGGTGCTCGAGCTGGCAAGCGCGCCGCGCTATTGCCCTGCCTTTATCAACGAGGGCGGTGCGATTCACGTCGATGGACAGGGCACGGTCATGGTCACCGAGCAGTGCCTGCTGAACCGCAATCGCAACCCGTCCATGACGCGCGCCGGCATCGAGTCGATGCTGAGACGTTATCTGAACGTGCGGTCGGTGATCTGGCTGGGCGAGGGCGTGATCAACGACGAGACATCCGGTCATATCGACAACCTGGCCTGCTTTGCCAGGCCCGGCGAGGTGTGTCTCACCTGGTGCGACGATCGAAATGATCCTCAGTATCGCGTGTCTGCGGACGCGTACGAGCGGTTGATGGATGCGCGCGATGCACGCGGCCGGCGGCTGAAGGTGCACAAACTGGTGTCGCCAGGTCCGTTGTACATGACCCGGCGCGAGGCCGCGGGGTTGGCGTCGGATACCGGCATCCGACCGCTGCGTGCTGGCACGCGGCTGGCCGCAAGCTATGCAAATTTCTACTTCGCCAACGGTGCGGTGATCGTGCCGATGCTCGATCGGCGCACCGACGCCACCGTGCGACGCCAGTTGCGCTCGGTCTTTCCCAGGCGCCGGATCGTCGGCGTCGCTGCGCGCGAGATCCTGCTCGGTGGCGGTGATATCCACTGCATCGTGCAGCAGCAGCCGGCGCGGATCCGGCGTCGCAGCGTGGCGCTGCCCTAGAGTCCCGCGAGTTCCCGCTCGGCTTCAGTCAGCCATGGCTGCTGCATCTTGCGGTAGTGACGGGGCGCGACGCGGGCGTGATCCAGCAGGTCCTGCAGCACCCGGCGTGCTTCGGGCCCGCGATCGAGCGATCGCAGGAACCGGGCGTAGCGCAGCGGTGCTTCGGCGCCGGCGTAATACGACGCGACGGCCTGGTACTCCTCCAATGCCTTGTCGCGATTTCCCTCGCCGTCGAGCGCCCGTGCATACAGCAGGTGACCGTCGGGTGACTGGAAGTCGGGATTGTGTGCGCGCAGCAGATCCAGTGTTGCGCGCGCCTCGGCGAACGCTCCGTCGGCGAATTGCGCACGGGCCAATCCCAGCAGCAGATTGGGATCGTGCTCGTAGATACCGGTGAGCGCCTGCCGGTAGATCCCGGTAGCCCGCGTCGCCTGCCCCTGGCGCACCAGTTCGTCGGCAAGACGCTGCCGGCTGGCGACGTCCCCGCTGATGCGTGCTTCGTCCTCGTATCGTCGCAGGTCCTGGCCGGGGTCGAATGCCCGGCTGACGCTGCGCACGGCGCGGCGCGTACCGCGGCTGCCGTACAGGCCTGGCAGTATCTCCACCACGACGTAGGCGATCGATCCGATCCCCGGCAGGAACAGCAGCACGGTCACCCACAGCCAGTTGCGGCCGGTACGGATGCAATGAACGATCAGCACGATCTGAACGATCACCGGGATCAGGAAGTAGAGTCTCATCCGCGCAAGCTTAGCGACGTGTGCCCGGACAGGGTAGCGCGACAGCTGCATGGTAAGATCCCGCGCGTGCACTGGTTCAGGATCGTCGCGACCGCGACACTACTGTGGCTTTGTGTCGCCGCGGGCGCTCAGGAGCCCACTGCCGACGCCGCCGCCAGAACACTGGGGCCGCGGCCGCGTATCGGACTGGTCCTCTCCGGGGGCGGCGCGCGCGGTGCAGCCCACATCGGTGTGCTCAAGATGCTCGACAAGCTGCACGTACCGATCGATGTGATCGCCGGTACCAGCATGGGTGCCGTCGTGGGCGGTCTCTATGCCAGCGGCATGTCGGGGGACGAGATCGAGCATGCGATGGCAGGCCTCAACTGGCAGGCGGCCTTCCGCGACCGGCCTCCGCGTACCGAGCTGGATTATCGCCGCAAGGAAGAAGATCGCGAGTACCTCGTCAATCTGCCGCTGGGGCTGCAGGGCAGGCGGCTGGTGATACCCAAAGGGCTGGTACAGGGCCAATTGATGACCGAGACGCTGCGCAAGCTCACGCTGCCGGTCGCCCGTATCACCGATTTCGACCAGCTGCCGACCGCCTTTCGCGCCGTCGCGACCAACCTGGAAGACGGCACCCCGGTCATCCTCGGCGACGGCGATCTGACGACTGCCATGCGCGCCAGCATGTCGGTGCCGGGCCTGTTCGCGCCGGTGGAATATCGCAACCAGCTACTGGTGGACGGCGGCCTGACCGACAACCTGCCGATCGACGTGGCACGCTCGATGGGCGTCGATATTCTGATCGTGGTGGATGCTGGGTATCCGTTGCAGCCGGGCAAGAATCTGAACTCGCTGCCGAGCATTACGAACCAGATGCTCGCCATTCTGCTGCGACGGAACATTCAACGCGATCTGTCCACACTGGGGCCGAAGGACATCGTCGTCAGCCCGCAGCTCGGCGATTTCTCATCGATCGACTTCCCGGACACGATGAAGATCGTCAATGCCGGCGAGGTGGCGGCATACGCGGTCGAATCGCGCCTGGCCGCGCTGACCGTTTCGGACGACGACTATGAGCGCTATCTGCAGGCGCGCCGCGCGGCTCGATCGGGACTGCCGAAGATCGAATTCGTGCAGGTGCAGCCCGACTCCAGACAGTATCAACGCCAGATCGAGGACCTGTTCGGTCAGTTTCGCGGGCAGCAGGTCGATCCGGAGGCACTCGAGGCCCAGGTCGACGCCCTTTATGGTCGCGGCGACATGGAAATGCTCGACTATCAGCTGCAGCACGATCCCTTCGGTCACAACGGCCTGGATTTCACCGCGCGCCGCAATTCGTGGGGCCCCAACTATCTGCGCTTCGGCGTTCAGCTGCAGGACGACTTCAAGGGCCTGACCACTTTCAACGCCGGGGGACGGCTGGACTTCACCGAACTCAATTCGCTCGGCGCCGAATCGGTCTGGGATGCCCAGGTCGGCAGCGATCCGCTGCTTGCCACGGAGCTGTATCTGCCGCTGTCCAACGTCTATCGCTACTTCTTCGCCCCGCATGCACAGGTCGAGGCCCATGACATCGCGCAGGTCGAAGACAAGCGACAGGTCGGTCTCTTCAGGGTCTCCGATTTCGATTACGGCCTGGATTTCGGGCGCGAGTTCGGCAATTGGGGCGAGGCGCGGCTCGGCATCCTGCGCAGCGTCGGCAATACGCATGTCAGCGTCGGCGATTTCTCGGTGCCGGCCACCCACTTCGACGTGAGCGAAGGCTTCTTCCGCTTCGGCTACGACACCCTCGACAGCGCTAACTTTCCGCATTCCGGCCAGGCATTCACCGCACAGGTCAGCATCGAGGGGGACGGCGGCGGTACACAGGGTACCGATCTGTTCACGTTCGACTGGCGCGGTGCCCACTCCTGGGCGCGCAACACGCTGGTCGCGTGGATCTCGGGCGGCAGCACCGTGGGCGGAAGCCAGACGGACGTGAGAACCTATTTTCCGCTGGGTGGTTTTCTGAATCTATCGGGCGTCCAGAGTCAGACGCTGGCCGGTCCGCAGTATGCCGTGGGCCGTCTGATCTATCTGCGCAAGGTTGGCAACGGCGGCGAGGGCATTCTCGACGTGCCGGCGTACATCGGCACGTCGGTCGAAGTCGGCAACGTGTGGGCGACGCGTCATCAGATCAGCCTGTCGGATACGCGTCAGGACTTCTCGATCTTCTTCGGCGCGGATACCTATATCGGCCCGGCCTACTTTGCAGTCGGCTACGACGCCGAGGGCTCCGCCGCGATCTACCTGTTCCTGGGACGCAGCTTCTAGGGCCTGAGCTTTTAAGGTCGGCTCGACTCAGATGCCGCGGCTTGCCGCCAGGTTCTCGACCTTCTCGAACTGCAGGGCAGGGCGGTCGCCGGCGCGGGAGTATTCGTGCTTGCGGCTCATCTCCGCGAGCGCCGCGTCACGTTCGGCGATGGTGGCGTACCAGTAGTCGCGGTGCCAGTCGGCGCCGAGCATACGCCGAAACGGGTCGCCTGCCCGGAGGCTTACGCGGGTTCCATAGGGCTTGGGCCCCTGGCCGATCACCTTACGCAGATTGTGCGGCTGACAGATCTCGCTCATCGCGGGATTTTACTACGGCGGGCGCTCGCGCGGTCAAAACCAGTTCCTGCGCCCGTTGCGCGACTTCGTGTCGCACGCGCTCGAGCTCCGTTTCCGGCACCGGGTGGGACAGCAGAAAGCCCTGCATTGTCAAGCCGCGGTGTTCCGCGAGCTGCGCGAACTGCTCCGGCCGCTCGACGCCTTCGGCGGTAATCTCCAGGCCCAGCTCCTGGCACATGCCGATGATCGCCCGGACCATGGCCCGCGACCGCGGGCTGGCGTCCATGTCGGCGATCAGTGAACGGTCGAGCTTTACACGGCTGAGTGGCAGCTGCTGCAGCGAGGACAGGGAAGAGTATCCGGTGCCGAAATCATCCAGCGCGATGGCGATACCCATGCCCTGCAGCTGCCGCAGTGCGGCCAGTGTGGTGGGACCGGTCTGAAGCACCGACTCGGTCAGCTCGATCTCGATACAGCTGGCCGGCAAGCGAAACTGCGTCAGCAGATTATGCAGCCGGGCTGTGAAGGCCGGGTCGAGCAACTGCCGGGGAAAGATATTGATCGCGACCCGCACTTCGGGCCAGCTGCCGTGGTAGAGGCGCGCCGCCGATTGCACTGCCTTGATGAGTACCCAGTCGCAGATCTCGATGATCAATCCGGATTCTTCGGCGACAGCCAGGAATTCGCCCGGCGCGATCAACCGGCCGTCCGGCATGCGCCAGCGGATCAGCGCTTCGACCAGTTGGGTCTGAAGCGACTCTGCCCCCACCTCGGGCTGAAACAGCAGTTCGAACTCGCCGCGTTCGACCGCACGGCGCAGACCCTGCTCGATGCTGAAATTATTGGCAGCCGTCTCCAGCAGGTCGGAAGTGAACAGCGCCAGCTGGCTGCGTCCCAGACGCTTGGCGCGAAACAGCGCTGCATCGGCCGCCTTGAGTAATGACTCCGCCTCTATCTCGTGCTCAGGATAGATGCTGGCTCCGACACTGACGCCGACGATGAGATCCTTGCCGTCGATGCAAAGCGGACCCTGGAAAGCTTTGACGATCTGCAGACCGGCATGCCGTATCTCGTCGATCGTTCGGGCGTGTTCGAAGACCACCGTGAATTCATCGCCACCGAATCGCGCCGCCCTGCCGAAGCCAGCGACGGTCTCACGCAGGCGGGTGGCGAGACTGATCAATACCCGATCTCCAAACGCATGCCCGAGGCTGTCGTTGATATATTTGAAATTGTCGACGTCGAGAAAATAAACGCCGACCAGGTGTTTGCTCAGTTCCGCGTCCTCCAGCGTTCCCTGGAGCAGCGACAGGAACTGTCGCCGATTCGGCAGCCCGGTCAGATAGTCGTTCTCGGCGTAGTCGCGCAGCTGGCGGGTTCGTTCGTCGACCTTGTCCTCCAGACCGCGCTGATAATCGATCGCCACGGCACGCGCCTGTGTCAGTTCGTCCGCCATGGAATTGAAGGCCACCGCCAACCGGTCGAGTTCGCGGATACCACCACGCGCCACCCGTACCGAGCCCTCACCGCGGGCCAATCGCGTCGTGGCATCGAGCATCCGGCGCACCGGCCGGGCGATGCTGATGATCGTACCGGTCCCGATGACCAGCAGGATCAGCACTACGCCGGCGCTGATGCAACCGATGATGGTCTGACGGTTCCTGTTGTCTGCGTCGTCGTGGTAGATGACCGACTGGGTGGTCTGCGGCGCGTCGGCCTGATGATCTACCACCGGGGACGCCAATTGCGTTGCGGGCGCCGATGACCCCGCCGTCGCTGTGGTCGCCGCCCGCGAGAAAGCCTGCGTGACGGTCTGAAGCCGCCGGGGAATGTTGCGCGACACGTCGTCGCCGCTCTCGACATTCTTCGACGTGCGCTCGCCGAGCGACGCGGATTGCTCGTCCAACTGCTGGCGCAACTGCGCCAGCTGCCGGTAGCCATCGTGATGCGCGAGGTACCAGGCAGCGCCCGAGGTGCGACGAAAGCCGCTCTCGTTGCTCTCGAGCAATGCGCGCCCCCGATTCTCCAGTTCTGCGAGCCGGTCCAGCGTACTGCGTTCACTCGCAGTCGCTTCCTTCAAATCATCGGCGGCGTTGTGCAACTCGGTCAGCGCGCCGTCGTATTGCAGCAGTGTCTGACGCGTGATGACGAGGCCGAAGATCTTCCACGAATGGTCGAGCGAATGCTTCCCCTGCAGGCTGAGTGCATCGGCGGCGGCGACGTAGGCGCGCAGTGTGTCGCGGCGCTGGTCGGCCAGGGCGATGAGTGCATCGGCGTCCGACTCCCAGGCGGCCAGCGTACCGGCGATCCTCATGGCATCGGCGCGTTTACCGATCTCGGCAGCCAGGCGGATGAAGTTGCCGGTGGTCTGTTGCAGATCGTCACTCGCAGCGCGCCATTCGGTCGACGCGTCATCCGATTGCGCATCGATTCGAGCGCGAATGGCGGTCCGGTATCGCTGCAGGGCGGCCTGCACGGGCGCGGTCTCGACCCGGTGCACGACGGGCGTCGGGTCGACGTGAAGATTGTTCGGCGCGGAAACGGCCAGCGGTTGAATCACCCGCTCATAGACCGTGGTGGTCTTCTCCACCGAGACGGCATGGACGACGAGGAAGTTGGCCGCCAGCACCAGCGCGACGACCGCGACGAAGACGATGCCCAGATGCGTCGCGATACCGAATCGATACGTCTGTGCGCCCAGTCGCGTCGAAATGGCGCGCGGCGCGTTCTTCAAGAGCGCAGGTAGACTCATCGCCGCCGGAAATCAGGTATGTCGGGCGCTAAATATAGCGGTAGCCGCGGCCTCGTCCGAGCCGGCTCGCCCATTTTGTGACAGCGCACAAACTGTGCGAAAGATTGCTGAATGTAGGACGGACTATGGTCATGATTGCTCGCATCGAAACCGTGCATCGCGCTCGCTGACGTTCGGACGGGGGCGAGAAGTCCGTCCCGGATTCGTCGGTGCCGTTACGCTAGATTGGCATTGGTACGTTGACATAACTGTCGGTAATGCGGCCTTCGAAAGCTGGCTATGAGCAAGCAGATCGTCCAGATCCCGGTTCAGAAACTCACCAAGGGCCATTACGTTTCGCGTCTGGACCGGCCCTGGGTCGGCTCGCCGTTCCTGTTCCAGGGGTTCGAGATCGAGAATGACGAGCAGCTGCGGCAGCTGCGCGAGCTGTGCTCCAGCGTCTTCGTCGAGATCACCAAGGAGGAGGCTGACAAACTGCTGAGCGCGGCGCCGCCAGCGTCCGCTTCGGCGCGCAAGCGCGAGTCGGCACTTGTCTCGCTCGACACGCTGTCCAAGTCGAAGGACTTCGCGAGCCGCATCGAGATCATTCCCGCCCGCGACGAAGTTTCGCTGAAGAGCGAGCTGTCGCAGGCCAAAGAGGCTTACAGCGAGGCGCGACGGACCGTCAATCATATGTTCGAACGACTGCGGCGTGGCAGTGGTCTGGACATGCAGCTGGTGGAGGGAGCCGTCGACTCCATGGTTCAGAGCCTGTTCCGTAACCGTGATGCAATGGGCTGGCTCGCTCGCATGCGCGAGAAGGACGACTATCTCTACAATCATTCGCTGGCCGCATCGGTCTGGGCGCTGGCATTCGGGCGCCACCTGGGCCTCGATCGCGATGCGCTGCGCTCCATCGGCATCGGCGCGATGCTGCTCGATATCGGCAAGACGCGTCTGCCGCTGAGCCTGTTGAACAAGGCCGGCAAGCCCGAGGAACGTGAGTGGAAGGCGCTGCGCGATCACGTTCGGCTCGGTCTGCAGATCCTGGAGAAGGACAGCAACGTCGACGCCTGTGCCAAGCTCATGGTCCAGATGCACCACGAGCGGCTGGACGGTTCCGGTTATCCCGGCAGGCTCGCGGGCGACGCGATTCCGCTCGCCGGGCGTATCGCGGCCATCGTCGATTGCTATGACGCGATGACCTCGTCACGCCCTTATGCGAAGGGCCTGTCGACGTTCGATGCCGTGCGCGAACTCAAGAGTCTTGGCAAGACCTGGTTCCAACCGGAATTGGTCGAGTTGTTCATTCAGGCGGTGGGCGTGTTCCCGACCGGTACGCTGGTCGAACTCAGTTCCGGTGAAGTCGCCGTCGTGATCACGCAGAACCGCTTCCGTCGTCTGCGGCCCGAGGTGATGCTGATCCTCAGCGCCGACAAGCGACCGAGAGCCGATTTCCAGCTCATCGATCTGCAGCATTATTCGCGCGGCAACGACGAAGGCAATCCTGAGCTGTGGATCACGCGGGGCCTGGAACCCGGCGCCTATGACATCGATCCGACGGAATTCTTCCTCTGAGCGCCGCGACGCCGGTAGAAGCCGACGTCCTGTTCAATTCCTATCAGGAAGCGTTGTCGGTGGTCGGCGCCGAACTCGGCGTCGCTGCTGCATCGATCGCGGTCATCGTACTGGATGTAGGTGACACCTCCCGATTCCAGGCGCGGCTGGGGCCGACCCATTCGGTCTCGCTGCTGCATTCTCTGGGGGTCGCCTTCTCTCAGGCGCTCGGTACCCGCGGCCGGGTGATGCGGCTCGGTGATGGGCGCTTCTGCGCGCTGGTGCGCGCTGCGCGCAATGTCGGTCATGCGGTCCTTGCCGGCGAAAAGCTTGCGCGAACCGCGGAGGATTTCTTCGCCAGCGGACGCATTGCGATCCGGCCGGCACTGTCGATCGGTATCGCGATCTGTCCGCTGCATGCGAACGAGGCGGAGCAGCTGCTGCATCGGGCGCAGATCGCCAGCGAGGCGTCGCGCTCGCGCGGGGCGCGACTGGTGGTCTACGACGATCAGTGCAGCGCCCAGGTGATGACGCCCTGGGAACTCGCCAACGAATTCTCCCATGCGCTGGACAGCGGCGCCCTGGCGGTTCACTACCAGCCGAAGATCGATCTGTCGGCGGGTATTCCGGTAGGTGTGGAAGCGCTGATGCGGTGGCTGGAGAACGGCCGGCCCGTTGCGGTACCTGACGTATTCATACCGCTCGCAGCCGAGGCCGGGCTGATGCCGGCGGCCACGTGGTATTCGCTCAGCAACTCGCTGCGAACCTCGGTCGAACTCGGCGGCCTGCCGGTGGCAGTCAATATCGCCCCGCAGGTGCTGCACCATCGCGAGTTCGTCGACATGATACGCACGGCGACCGCCACCTGGCCGATCGGTGAGCACTGCCTGACGCTCGAAGTGACCGAGGGTGCGTTGATCGCCGACCTGACGGAAGCGACCCGGCGGCTGACGATGCTGCGCAACATGGGTATCCGGATCTCGATCGATGATTTCGGTACCGGCTACTCGTCGTTGAGCTATTTCAAGAAGATCCCGGCCGACGAGCTGAAGATCGACAAGTCGTTCATACAAGGGATGACGAGCGACGCCGCCGATCTGCGGCTGGTCGAGGCCATCATCGATATCGCGCGGCATTTCAATCTCGAGGTGGTGGCGGAGGGCGTCGAGACGACGGCCGCGTCCGAAGCGTTGGTACGCCTGGGCTGCCACTATGCTCAGGGGTACCTGTTTTCCGCCGCATTGGACCGTTCGGGCCTCGAGCGGTGGTGGGGCCTCAATCGACGCGACCTGCGAGTCGGGACGGCGATAACATAGGGGCATGAAGTTCGACTGGCTACCGGTTACCCGCTTCGAGCAGAACTGTTCGATGCTCTGGTGCGAGACCAGTCGACACGCAGCGATCATCGATCCTGGCGGCGATATTCATCAGCTGCTCGACCTGCTGGAGTGGGAAGAGCTGCAGCTCGAGGTCATCCTGGTCACGCATGGACACATGGACCATGCGGGTGGCGCCGCGCAGCTCTCGGCAGCCACCGGCGCCCGGATCGAAGGGCCGCACGTCGGCGATGAAAGTCTGATCCGCTCGCTGCCATCACAAGGCGAGCGATTCGGCCTGCGCGCCGAGTCTTACATTCCGCAACGATGGCTGGAGCACGGTGACCAGGTACGGTTCGGCGACGAGACGCTCGAAGTGCTGCACTGCCCCGGGCATTCCCGCGGTCACGTGGCTTATTTTCACGCCGGTCGGCGATTCGCATTCGTGGGGGATATCCTGTTCCGGCATGCCATCGGCGCCTGGGAGCATGCCGACGGCGACCTGCGACAGCTGGTGTCGTCGATTCGAACGCGGCTGTTCCCGCTGGGAGATGACGTTGGCTTCCTGCCCGGACATGGCGAGACGTCGACGTTCGGTCACGAGCGCGAGGCCAACCCGTTCGTCTCCGACAGTGCCCTGGCGCGCTGGAAGAATCCTATCCCTCGAGTCTGAGTAGTAAACTTCGGGTCAACAGGCCCCAGGGGAGAACCCGCATGCCAGAAGATCGGTCGACTGCTACTGCCGCAACCGGCACCGCGGCCACTGCCACCACGCCACGGTTCGCGATCTTCAGAGCTGGCGACGCGCTGGGCGAGGCGGAAGCCGGCATCATGGATTACGTGCCGCTGCCCACGGCGGCTAACGAAGGATCGCACCTCGCGCAGCAGGCCGGTGTACATGCCGGCCACCAGCTGAAAGTGCTGTTCTCGGTTCCGGGCTTCAGCCTGGTGTACGTCTGGTTCAAGAGCGGCTTTCCATTGCCGCGGCACACTCACAACGTCGACTGTCTCTACTATATCGTCGGTGGCTCATTGAAGCTCGGCACCGAGGAGCTGAAGGCTGGCGACGGCTTCTTCATCGGCAAGGACGTTCCATACACCTACACCCCGGGCGAGGCAGGTGTCGAAGTGTTGGAATTCCGGGCCAGTAACAAGTTCAACATCGATGTACTTGCGAGCAACCCGGCGTTCTGGTCGCAGGCGGTGGCGACGGTGCAGGCGCGGCGTGACGCCTGGGCGACGGAACGTCAGCCAGGGCTGGCCGCGAGCTGAGCCGGCACCGAATGCATCGCAACAGGGCTTGAGCGAAAACACTGCCCCGCGTTTGTGCATAGCTGCGCCGCACGTCGATTCGCAGGTATTGTCCTGCGTTGATGTCAAGCAATCGAGTGCACCGGCCTATCCGGCGCGTACCCAGACCTCGAGTGTCCGGCCTGTTCGATTCGCCGTCCCGCAATCTGCTAGGGGGCGCATCGTTCATGCTCATCGTCATGGTCGCAGCCACGACAGCCTACCTGTCACAGGGTTGGAGTCTGCCGGACGCGAT
>DATBAM010000129.1:0-3788 GCA_036271535.1 Steroidobacteraceae bacterium
ATCGATCACCGCGCGGGTGGCGGCATCCTGCGACTCCCGTACCCGGTGGTCCTCGACCATGGGTCCTTCGAGCACCGGCCACGCGTGCGCAAAGCCGATCCACGGCGACATCATGAGTGCCACGGCCAGCGCGGCAATTGCCTCCGGCGGTGCGACGATCGCCGTGGCGATCAGCGCCCATGGCACCAGCGGCACCAGATATCCGGCCTCATCCGGAAGGCGCAGGAAGGCCATGAGGTACAGGATCACTGCCATCAGCGCGACCACGAAGACATTGCGCCGGCCCGGTTCGCGCAAGGCCCCCCAACCGTGCCGGCGATAACACGCCAGAAAGATCCAGACCAGCGCAAGCGCCACGGCTCCGACGACGCCCCAGACCAGGATCGTCGAGCGCATGAGCACTACGTCCAGTGGCGGGTAGCCATCGTTGTCGAAGAAGGTGAAGAAGCCGAAACCATAAATGCGCCACACCGGCATGAAGCACAACGCGGATACCACCAGCGCGGTGGCGCCGAAAATCAAACCGTGGCGAAGCCGTTCGCCGGTTCGTGCATCCCGCCCTGGCGGCAACCACAACCACAGACATAGGGGCAGGGCCAGGGCAGCGGCAGTCAGACGGCACCCGATCGCCAGCCCCAGCAACACCCCCGCCGCGGCCGGCCGCTGGCGGAAGAGAAACCGACAGGAGCTCGTAAGCGGGATAGCCTGGCAACCGCGACGGTTCATAGGTGCCCCCATGCAACACGGCGCGAGCGGTAGCCACCACGCGATAACTATCGGGATCCGAGCCGTAGTCGTGACCGATCCAGGGCAGGCGGCTCAGCAATACCACCGGCGAGACGCCGAAAAGCGCCCGCCATGGCATCGCAGGCAAAGGACTGTCAGCCCTTTCGTCCACCGGATAGCAGCAGCAGGGCACCGATGGCGATCGCGCCGACCCCGGCCCAGGTCGGAATGTCCACGGTTTGCTTGTTCTTCACGGACAGCTCCACCGGACCGATCCGGGTCGCATGCGACTCCCTGGTATAGCTGAAACCGTGATAGACCAGCGCGGCGGCCCCGGCGATCACCAGCAGGATGCCCAGCATTTTAAGCGCGCTCATGTCCTGTTCCCCGCCCCGTGTTTTAACGCAAGTGTAGCAGCGCCCGGCGCCGACTACGTCGACCGCAGGCGCTCGAGTTCCTCGATGGTCCGCGGCCAGTCGTCCTTCAGCAGCCGGGACAGCGCCCGGTCGGCCAGCACCCTTCCCTCGGTCTGGCAGTGCGGGCAATAGTTGGTCTCGTTCTCGGCATAGCGGATCCGCTGTACCGGCGTGCTGCACACCGGACACGGCTGTCGATAGCGCCCGTGTACGGCCATCTGCGAATGGAAAGCTGTCACGCCCTCCGGAAACCCCTCGCCCGCCTGCGTCCGCAGGCGATCGGTCCATTCCGTCAGCACCGCGCGAGTCGCGGACAGAAGCCGTGCGATCTGCTCCGCCCCCAGCTTTTGCGACAGCGCCAAGGGTGACAGTTTTGCCCGGTGCAGGATCTCGTCGGAATAGGCATTGCCGATACCGCTGAACAGGCGCGGATCCGTCAGCGCGCGCTTGAGTGTGTGATTCTCCAATTGCAGCCGGGCCCGAAAAGCCTGCGGTTCGGCGGCAAAGATATCGAGGCCGCCCGGATCGAGCTGCGCCAGCGACTGCGCTCCCGCGACGACGTGCAGCGACGCGCGGCGCTTGCTGCCGGCCTCGGTCAGGGTCAGCGTGCCGCGATCGAACACGAAGCGCGCCAGCGATGCACGATCCGAAACCTTGCGGCCGGCATCGAACCAATGCAGCCGCCCGGCGATCATCAGGTGCAGCACCAGCCAGAGCTCATCAGTCGCCCCAGTCACCCCAGTCGCATCTGCCAGATCTGCCGCATCGCCACCTTCATGGGGCGCCAGTCCGATCGCGATTCGCTTGCCGATACGCCTGAGGTGCCGTACACGCCTGCCGAGCGCCGCTGAAAGCGGCGGCACCGCAGTTCGAAGCAGAAACGGATTGCCGAGGACTACCTGCTCGAGACGAGCACCGGGCAGGCGCTTCTCAAGGGCCTCTATGTAGACCGTGACATCCGGTAGCTCGGGCATTGCCGGACGAATGTGGCATCACATCACCGCCTGTTGCAATGCCAACAGCGGCATGGATGCTTATCTCGCCGTGTATGACCGCGTGCTGGAGGAATGGTTGAGTGCCCAGGGCGAGGTCAGGCGACGCAGTCGATCGTGATAGACCAGTCCGCGCACGCAGCTCAACGTGGCGCTGCGCGACTCGATCACGACCAGATGGTCGACACCGCTGCCGTCGAAGATCTCCAGCAGGTCCTCGACCTGCGATTCACCCAGCGTGCCCCAATCGATTGCCGGCGCGTCGTCGGTCGGTGTCATCACGTCGGTGACGTACCGGTGATGCACCGATGACAGCGCCGCCTGCCGCGCGGTCATGAGTCCAATGACGTGACGATCGCGCACTACCAGAAACGACCGCACGCCGAGCCGGAACATCTGATCGATCGCATCTTCCACTCGCGCGCTCTCCGCGACGGTCAGCGGTGGATCGGTCAGAAAATCCGTCATCGCGCTGAACGCCGGGTCATTGCGTTTCAAACGCCGCGTAAAAGTTCGCGTACGCAGCGGCGTACGTCGCACTGCATTAGCCTGCGCCAGCAAATAAGAGAGAGTCACGTGGGGGTCCTCCGTCACTTCGCCTTAAGTGAACTGACGCCGTTTCGGTGACTGAAGTTCCGACTTCGTCACGTCATTTGCGTTATCAGCTGTTCACGTTAATTTGCCGCCGCTTCGTGACGGCAATGTGACTCAGCGCGCGCGGCCACCCACCAGATGGAGCGTCATCGGTTCGGCCGGCGGCGTCGGGCCAGGGTCGGGGCGATTGAGGAATTCCTGGATGATGGGATTCAACCACTCTGGGCGAGCGGAAAAAGTTCCATGGTCCGTGCCGGGCAGAATGCAAAGTTCCGCCGTCGGCAGCGCATGAAAAATCTTCAAGGTGTGTTCGAGCGTGATGGCATCGCGGTCACCGGACACGACCAGTACCGGCTGGCGGATGTTCTGCAGCAGATCGAGACTCAGTTCGGTATCGGTTGGCGACGTCAGCCACAGACGCGCCAGCTTCTCGTCGATCGTTTTCGGCTTCTCGATCTGCACGGCTCTGAGCGCTTCGAGGTTCGCGTCGCTCAGACCCTCGGGCGACACATTCACGCCGCTGATGACCGCGCGCCGCACCATGTCCGGATGTCGCAGCGCCAGCATCAGTGCCAGGATGCCGCCGTCACTGAATCCGACCACATCGACGTTGTGCAGCTTGAGCTGAGCCAGCAACGCAGCGGTGTCCTGCATCATGGCGGTGTAACTCAAGGGTCCGGGAACTTCCGGCGTCCTGCCCTGACCCACCTGATCGGGCGCCACGATACGATGGTGTTCGGCGAAGACATCGAGCTGATGCTGGAACGAATTCGTGCCCGAGTCGCCGCCGCCGTGCAACAGCAGCAATGTTGGCCCTTCACCCCGGACCGCGTAGACGATCGGGTGACCGTGAATGCGGGCGGTGTGCCAGACCGTGGGACTTTGCGCAGCGGGAGCCATCGGGCTCACCAGCCACAGCAGCGCGGCCAGTGCACCGCGCACAACGGCATCATGGTGGCTCCGCCGCCTCGATCTCATCGGCCAGTTCCCCATACTTCTGATCAAAGTGATGTCCGCCGGGTTTCTTTATGACCGTCAACGAGGCGGCAACGCTGTCGGT
>DATBAM010000130.1:0-20926 GCA_036271535.1 Steroidobacteraceae bacterium
TCCATCGAATCACGGATCGTGCCCGACACCGTGCAGTTGATGGTCGAGGTTGCCGGTTTGTGCTCCCAAGCTCCGGCGTTGGAGGTCACCCGCCCGGCCGGAATGGCGCCATGCCGCAACGCCCACAGAAAGCGCTCGTACCATTGCCCGCGATCGATTTCAGGCTCCACGTCGCTCAGGGCACGGGCGACCCTCTTATAGGTGTCGTCCATGTTCTGATCGAGCGCCTCGCCATTCTTCGAGGTCAGCCGATACTTCTTGTCCCAGATATCAAGGGACGCTTCCTGATAGGGAATCGCGTTGATGTCACTGACGGCTAGCTTCACAACAGAATTCATGATGGCGCGACTCCCCTGAATTCCCAAACGGGAAAAACGATCGAAAGCAGTAGAAACACAAGATCTTGTTGTCCGTTCGAAGGACGATATCCAAGCCGGGAGGCCGTCGTCAAGATTATGAAACGTTGGGTTATTTCACAAAAATATTCTTAAAATCAAGTAGTTATTTGAAAGCTACGGATGATTTACCGCTTAAATTTTTAGCCGCCCCGCTTCATTTGTGCCGCTGCACCGCACCCCAACATCTGGTAGCTGGCTATCCACCAGCTACGCACAAACTGCCCACAGGTTTATGCACAGCAAAAAAAGACTTGACAGCCTTCTTGAAAGAAGAGGGACCACCCCTAGATTGAGTGTCAGGTGAATGACAACCCTCACGGAGTACGGACTATGACACTTGTACGTTACGAACCCTGGAGCGTCGTGGCGCGGCTCCAGCAGCATTTCGACCAGGCTTTCGGCGATCAGGCAGGCATCTCAGCCAACGGTGCGAACCAGGTTTCCTGGAGCCCTTCCGTCGACATCCATCAGGAGGCGGACAAGTTCGTGGTTCGCGCGGATCTGCCGGGCGTCGATCCGAAGGATATAGAGGTCACCGCCGAGAATGGCGTGCTGACGGTTTCGGGTGAGCGCAAGTTCGAGCGCAATGAAGAGCATAAGGGCTCGGCGCGCTACGAGCGCGTCGAAGGTCGCTTCGAGCGACGCTTCACGCTGCCTGAGAATGTGCAGACCGACAACATCCGCGCCCGCCACAGCAATGGTGTGCTCGAGCTGTCGATCCCCAAGGCCGCGGCGCCCACGCCGAAGCGTGTCACGGTCGAGACGCACTGATAATCTCGACGCCGGACGCACAACCACCGCGCCTGCCGTGACGTCACGGCAGGCGCGGGCCGTTCAACTTACCTGACACTGCATAGCGCGCGACGCGCCTGCGGATTGCGGCCGATCCTGCGAACCGCCGCATAGAACGTTGATAGATCCTCGTGATCGTCGACGAGCAATTTGCGAAAGCCGGGCACGCAATCGTAGTAGGTTCCAATGGACGCCAGATGGGCGTTGTTCAGCCCGTGCTCGATCCACAGATCATAGAGCGGCAGACGATACTCATGTTCCAGCGCCAGCACCCGATCGCCGGTCGCCTGCAGTATTTTCTGCTTCTGCGCGCGCATTTCGTCCGCAGCTAACGGCTTCGCATACAGCAGTGCCAGCTGCTGGCGGCCAGCGCCGAAGGCGTTGACGATGCTCTGCTCCTGACGATGTCGGATGACGATCGCGTCAAATGCCAGCGGCCGCCCGCGTGCATTCAGATACCGTTGCAGCCCCTCCTCCTCGACCGTCATCGCGAACGATTCATTGAACTGCGTGTCCCCTTTTACGTAGATCAGCTGGTGCGCAAGTTCGTGGAAGACCGTACCAATCAAGTCGTCGTCGCCATAGCGCAGCATGGTGTTGAGCACCGGATCGGCGAAATGGCCCAGGGTCGAATACGCCGTGATGCCTGCAATCAGCGTGTCGTTGCCTTGGCCCGCCAGCACCGATGCCAGCTGCCGGGCATCCTTCTCGTGGAAGTAGCCGCGATAGCTGAGGCAGCCGACGAAGGGAAAGCACCAATGGAGCGGTGTCACCGAGAATTCCGGGGTCGCCACGACGTTCCACACGACGAACGGGCGCTTCAGATCGCTGTAGCTGCGATAACTCTTGTTGTCCGGCAGCTTCAGATCGGTCGCCGCGAACGTGCGCGCGTCCTTGACCAGCTGTAATCGTGCTTTCAGCGCCTCGCTGCTGGTGGGATCGGCGATGACCTTGTCGATAGGTTGTCGCGCGCGCATCAGCTGCCACTGACCGTGCGCGGCCTGCGACACGTAGCGCACTCCGGCGCATCCCGGCAGGACAGCGAGCAGGAGCAGGACGGCGAGCAGGCGTGTCTCGGTTAACATGCATCTCCATGCAGGTCTATCTTGTTGGCGGTGCGGTTCGTGACGGTCTGCTTCAGCGGCCGGTGCACGAGCGCGACTATGTCGTGGTCGGTGCGACACCGGAGCAGATGGAGCAGGCGGGTTACCGGCCGGTGGGGCGCGATTTTCCGGTCTTCCTCCATCCGGATACGAAGCAAGAGTACGCGTTGGCGCGGTTGGAGCGAAAGACTGGCCCTGGCTATCGCGGCTTCGTGACCTACTTCGCTCCCGACGTCACGCTCGAACAGGACCTGCAACGACGTGATCTCACCATCAACGCAATGGCCCGAAGTGAAGACGGCGGCCTGATCGATCCGTATGGCGGTCAACGCGATCTCGGCGCGCGTCTGCTGCGGCATGTCTCGCCGGCCTTCGTCGAGGATCCGGTGCGGATTCTGCGCGTCGCGCGCTTCGCTGCGCGCTTCGCTCCGCTGGGCTTCCATATCGCTCCCGAGACCCTCGCGCTTATGCGCGAAATGGTGCACAAAGGCGAGGCCGATGCACTGGTGCCCGAACGCGTCTGGCGCGAGACCGAGCGCTCGCTGGCAGAACCCTCGCCGGAAACGTTCTTCGAAACGCTCGACAGCTGCGGCGCCTTGCAGGTGATCATGCCGCCGTTGAGATGGTCGGAACGCGAGCAGTCCGCGCTGCGCCGAGCGGTGCAGCGCAGTGCCGAGCCTTCGGTGAGGTTCGCTGGGCTGCTCGCAGCCCTGGATGTAACCGCGATCGAGCAACTGTGCGAACGACTGCGGGCTCCATTGGAGTACCGCGAACTCGCGCTCGTGACCACGAGACTGGTGTCGCAGGCCAACGCGGGTGGCCAACCGTTGAGCGCCGAGCAACTGCTGGCGACGCTGGAACGGAACGACGCCTTTCGCCGCCGCGAGCGCTTCGAACGCGCATTGGTCGCGGCGGGCGCGCTGGTCACTGTCGATGCGCGCGTGCCCGCGGCATGGGCGGAGGTCAGCAAGGTGGCGCTGAGCCCAAGCGAACGTGAGGGTCTCAAGGGCCCCGAGATCGCCGTTGCGCTGCGGACCAAGCGGATCCGCGCACTGGAGCGGATGCTGACCACGCCGCTATAGCGAGCCGCGCAGATCCTGGTAGCGAAAGCCGATCGGCGGCTCATCGAACCCGCGTGACAGCCACATCGCCTTGAAGTTTTCGCCCATTTCGCCTGGCAGCAACAGCTTGCGCGCCTGTCCCGCCAGCTGCGCCTGTTCCAGTGCCGTTCCCGTTGCACCTGCCGCGACGTCGGCCTCGATACCCGTAGCCAGCAGGAAGCCTGCCTGCGTGCAATATCCGCCCACGGTAAGATCTGCATCGCTCGCCGCTTCCGCCACCCGCGTGAAGTCGACCCACGCGCTGATGTCCTGCAGGCCCACGTACTGCAGCGGATCATCGTGGGCTCGATGACGGAAGTGGCATCGCATCGTGCCGCGCGTGCGCTGCGGATCGTAATAGTCACGACGCGGCAGACCATAGTCGATCAGCAACAGGGCACCACGATGCAATGCTGCCGCCAGCGACGCGATCCACGGCGTCAGCATCGGACACAATTCGGATGTGTAGCCTGGCGTCGCCTCGTCGATCGTCTGGCCGTAGACGCGCCTGACTTCGGCCGCCAGCGCGATGTCGGCCGGATGCGCGGTCTCGACCAGATGCCCGTCGGACGACACCGTGACGCCGCACTCGCCGATCGCGCCCTGCTCGAGCGCGAAGCGCCTGAACGGCAGCGCATCGATGACTTCGTTGGCTACGATCACACCCTGAATGGGCACGGCGGGCAGTGCGTCGAGCCACTGCACTCGCCCCGCGAGCAGGGGCGGCAGTTGCGCCAATCGCTGCTGCTGGCGTGCCCGCAGGTCGGCGCTGACTTCGAGAATGAAGTAGCGCGATGGGATCGTGCCCAGTTCCTGCAGAGTCTGCAGCAGTGTCTCGGCCAGTGCGCCGCTACCGGCGCCGAGTTCGAGTATCGCCGCCTCTTCTGCCGGGGAGTGCGCCAATACCTGTGCGCACTGGCGCGCCACGCATCGGCCGAATAGCGCCGAAAGTTCGGGCGCTGTGACGAAATCGCCGGCAGGGCCGAGCTTCTCGCTGCCCGCGCTGTAGTAACCGAGGCCCGGCGCGTACTGCACCAGCTGCACGAACCGGTCGAACGGTATCCAGTGCCCGGGAGTACTCAGAATGGCTTCACGCACGACCGTCTCCACCTTCAGGCTATGCTGCTGAAGTGATGCCGTGAGCGCCGGCAGCCTTGAGCCCTCTGCTCCCCGCGTCATAAGCTGCCGCCATGAACAACGATACCGCGACCCGGGATCTGCGCGGCCGCACGGCATTGGTCACCGGCGGCGCGCGGCGCGTCGGCGCACGCATCGTGCAGGTGTTGCACGCGGCGGGCGCCAATGTCGTCATTCACTGCCATCGCTCGCGCGATTCCGCGGAGCGGCTGGCCACGCAGCTGCAGGCCGATCGACCGGCGTCGGCTGCGGTGGTCTCGGCGGATCTGATGGACATCGGACAACTCTCGCAGCTGGTACAGGCCTGCCACGACCGCTTCGGCGGCCTGGATATCCTGGTCAACAATGCGTCGACTTTCTATCCGACACCCATCGGCAGCATGACGGCGACCCAGTGGGACGACTTGATGGGAACCAATCTCCGGGCGCCGATGTTCCTGGCACAGGCGGCGGCGGGGGAACTCAAGCGGTCGCGTGGGCTGATCCTGAATCTGGTCGACATCCACGGCATGCGCCCGCTGCGCGATCACCTTATCTACAGCTCGGCGAAAGCCGCACTGATCATGCTGACGCGCGGCCTCGCGCGAGAACTTGCACCGGAGGTGCGCGTCAATGGCATCGCACCCGGGCCGGTGATGTGGCCGGAAGGTGGACTGGACGATGAACGCAAGGCCGAAATCCTGAATCGCACGCCGTTGCACCGCGCTGGCTCGCCTGACGACATCGCAAGCGCCGCATTGTTCTTCGCCACCGGCGCTCCCTTTGTCACCGGCCAGATCCTGGCCGTCGATGGTGGACGCAGTATCGGCTGGTGATCGGCAGGACATCGATCAGACGCCGATCAAACAGCGTTGAGGTCGAGTGCGAGCGGCCGCATCGCCTGACGATCACCCGGGAACGATCGCCAAAGCTCGCCGATCGAGGGACCGGCGGGCGGATAGCGCACGTCGGGCGCAAGCTCGGCCAGCGGACCCAGCATATACACCCGCTTCTTC
The DNA here is from genome assembly GCA_036271535.1 of Steroidobacteraceae bacterium. Taxonomy (GTDB): domain Bacteria; phylum Pseudomonadota; class Gammaproteobacteria; order Steroidobacterales; family Steroidobacteraceae; genus FEN-1191. The sequence continues at coordinate 5,526 of DATBAM010000130.1, forward strand.
AGATCCGGCCGCGGCAGGGTGTAACCGGGGCCATCGCCGACGGTATCGCCGAACAGAAGCAGATCCAGATCCATGGCGCGCGGTTCCCATTTGGGATCCGCTCGTGAGCGGCCGCAAAGTGCTTCGATCGCCTGCAGCCGCTGGAGCAACCCTGCAATCGGCTCCAATGTATCGAAACCGGCGACCGCGTTGACGAAGTCGGGCCCCTCGAATCCAAATGCAGTGTTGGCGTAGCAGCGCGAGAAGCGCACGCCGGGAAAGTCGGCCTTGAGTGCGCGCGCGGCCTGCGCCATGCGTGCTTCCGGTTCGATGTTGCTGCCGATCGCAACGAACACCAGGCTCATGCCGGCTCGCGTCGTCGCTCGATGCTGACGCCCACATCGCGCGAATGGCGGATGGCGCCCGGTTTGTTGATCGTGATTCGCACCCACGCCAGCGGGAATTCCGCCAGCAGCAGCATGGCCAGCTGATGCGCGAGCGATTCGACCAGCTGGAACCTGGATTCACCCACCCACGCGAGCACGCGTTTGGCGACGCGCTTGTAATCGACCGTGTCGGCGACGCTGTCGGTCTGCGCGGCATGTGCACAGTCGCAGGGTATTTCCAGATCGATGACCACGGTCTGTGGCGTCAACCGCTCCCAGTCGATGAAGCCGATAATGCAATTGACCGTCAGCCCGCGCAGGAAGATGCGGTCCTGATATGGGTGTTCGCTCATGTCGATGCAGTCTAGCCGCTCGTCTGATCCATGTGTGGATCTCGCGGCGGCCGCAGCTCCTGCAGCGGCCAGCGGGCGCGCACCGCGATCCGGAGGTCGTCGCGCTCGCCGGCACGAAGCCGGTGAAGCCCCGCGACCGCGATCATCGCCGCATTGTCGGTACAGAATTCGAGTCGCGGGAAATAGACTTTCACGCCGACCGCTTCGCATTCGCGCGTCAGCTGCGTGCGCAGCGCGCGATTCGCACCGACGCCGCCCGCGACGACGAGCGCCTGATGGCCGGTGTGCGACAGCGCGCGCACTGCCTTGGTGATCAGGGTGCCGACGATCGCGTCCTGAACCGCCCAGGCGACATCGGCACGCCCCTGCTCAGACAGCTCTTTATCGCGCACCGCTTGCATGACAGCCGTTTTGAGGCCGGAAAAGCTGAACTCGAATCCGTCGCGATCGAGCATCGGCCGCGGAAAGCGATAGACGTCCGCTCGCCCGGAGGATGCCAGTTGGGCGAGCTGCGGACCGCCCGGGTACGGTAAGCCCAGCAGCTTGGCAGTTTTGTCGAACGCCTCGCCTGCGGCATCGTCACGGGTCTGTCCCAGCACGCGATAGTCGCCAATGGCGCGCACGTCGATCAGCATCGTATGGCCTCCCGACACCAGCAGCGCCAGATGCGGCACCGGCGGCGCGACGGACTCCAGCATCGGTGCCAGCAGATGGCCTTCCAGATGGTGGATGCCCAGTGCAGGCAGTCGCCAGCCGAAGCTGAGTCCCCGCGCCATGGTCGCTCCGGTCAGCAACGCACCCACGAGGCCTGGACCTGCGGTGTAGGCGATCCCGTCGAGTTGCGCCGGGCCCGTCCCCGCACGCTCGAGCGTTGTCCTGACCATCGGCAGGAGTCGGCGCACATGGTCGCGGGAGGCAAGCTCCGGGACCACACCTCCGAAAACCCGGTGCAGATCGATCTGACTCCACACCTCGTGTGCCAGAAGGCCCTGCATGTCATCGAGCACGGCGACCGCACTCTCATCACAGGAAGTTTCGATCGCAAGAATCCGCATGATCAGGTTTTGCCTTTTGTCGCGCGTGTCATTAGAATCCCCGCCCTTGCCCTCGGGGCAGCGGCCAATAATAGCTTAGGAATCAAGAGGTTATAAATTCGATGCCGAGCGTTCGCGTGCGCGAGAACGAGTATTTTGACGCTGCCCTGCGGCGTTTCAAACGGGCCTGTGAAAAAGCAGGCGTTCTCGCCGAGCTTCGCCGGCGCGAATTCTACGAAAAGCCGACGCAGGAGCGGAAGCGGAAGAAGGCTGCTGCCGTGAAGCGGCACATGAAGCGCGTTTCCCGCGACTTCGCGCGTCCGTCCCGCTGACGATCCGATGAGTCTGAAGGATCGCATCCAGGAAGACATGAAGTCGGCGATGCGTTCCGGGGAAAAGGAGCGCCTGGGCACGATCCGGCTGATCATGGCCGCCATCAAGCAACGCGAAGTGGACGAGCGCATCACACTCGATGATGCGCAGATTCTTGCGGTGCTGGAGAAGATGGGTAAGCAACGGCGCGAATCGATCACCCAGTTTCAGGCCGGCAACCGCCAGAATCTGGCGCAGAAAGAGAGCGCCGAACTGCAGATCATCGGCACCTACCTGCCCGCCCAGCTCTCGGACAGCGAACTCGATGCACTGATTGCCGAGGCCATCGCACAGACCAGTGCCGCGTCGATCAAGGACATGGGCAAGGTGATGAACGTGATAAAGTCGAAAGCCCAGGGACGCGCTGACATGGCTGCGGTGGGTGCGCGGATCAAAGCGCGCCTGTCCTAGGTAGACTACCGGCTCGCATGGCCGGCCGAATCCCCAAAGCATTCATCGACGAACTGATCGCCCGCGCCGATATCGTAGAGATCATCGGCACCCGGATCCCGCTCAAGAAATCCGGCCACGAATACAAAGCCTGTTGTCCTTTTCACGACGAGAAGACGCCCTCCTTCTGGGTCAGTCCTACCAAGCAGTTCTATCATTGCTTCGGATGTGGCGCTCACGGCACGGCGCTCGGATTCCTGATGGAGTACGACCGGCTGCCCTTTCCGGAAGCAGTCGAGGATCTCGCTGGCCGACTCGGCATCGCCGTCCCGCATGAAGTCACCGCCACGCCACCCGGCGAGGCGCCTGACGCCACTGCCCCCTTGTACGACCTGCTGGGAAACGTTGCGGAGTTCTATCACGCCAACCTGCTGCGCGACGCGAAGGCCCGGGCCTACGCCGAGAAACGCGGTCTCACGCAAGAGATCATCGAGCGCTTTCGCATCGGCTATGCCAGCGACGCCTGGCAGGACGTGCTGCGCCAGTTCGGGACCGGCGAACGTGTGCAGCGCCAGCTGTTGGCGACCGGCCTGATCATCGAACGCGAACGACCCGGCAACGATCGTTACTACGATCGATTCCGGGACCGACTGATGTTCCCTATCCGCGATACCCGCGGGCGCGTGATCGCATTTGGCGGCCGGGTACTGGAGAACGGAGAACCGAAATATCTGAATTCACCTGAGACCGCGCTGTTCCACAAGGGCAAGGAACTCTATGGGCTGTTCGAGACACGGCTGGCGCGCCGTGCACTGACCCGGCTGATGGTTGTCGAAGGCTACATGGACGTAGTGCGTTTGCATCAGGCCGGGCTCAACTACGCGGTCGCGACGCTCGGCACCTCGACTACTTCGGATCATCTGCGCCGGGCATTCCGGCTGGTCAGTGAGCTGGTCTTCTGTTTCGACGGCGATCGGGCTGGGCGGGCCGCGGCCTGGCGCGCCCTGCAGCACGCGCTGGCGGAGACGCGCGAGGGTCGGGAGATCCGCTTCCTCTTCCTGCCAGATGGAGAAGATCCCGACTCACTGGTGGGCAAGGAAGGTAGCGAACGGTTCGAGGGCCGGATCAGCGAAGCGTTGCCACTATCGGAATACCTGGTAGCGCAGCTGCTCGAACAGGCCGATGTCAGTCACGCTGACGGCAAGGCACATTTTGTTGCACTGGCACGGCCACTCATGGAAAAGGTCGCACCCGGGGTGTACCGCGAACTATTGCTCGAGCGCCTGGCAGGGGCAACCGGGATGCCACTGTCCCGCCTCGAGCAATGGCTGCGCGCGCCGGACAAGCTGCCAGCCAAACCCGGCATCGCCAATGCTCCCGAACAACGTCCACGCCTTCCCTTCCGCCGGATCGCTGGCAGAGGCAATCTCGTCACCCAGGCCATTTCACTGCTGCTGCATTTTCCCGCTGCGGCCGCGGCCGTGACGCCGGAGCAGCGGCAGGCGCTCGAAGCCCTCACCCTGCCGGGCGCCGCGGTATTGCACGAACTGCTGCTTCAGCAGCAGGAAAGCCCTTCGACCACGGCGGCGCAGACGCTGGAGCGCTGGCGGGAGCGCGCTGAATTTCGTCGTTTCGGCGAACTTGCCGCCTTGGAGCCGCTTGTTCCTGACCAGAACGCGGCAAAGTCTGAGCTGCGCGAAGCTGTGGTGCGCCTGTTGGCATCGGCGCCGCGCGAGCGCCTCCAGCAGCTGATCGACAAGGCACAGGTCGATGCCCTCAGCGACGCGGAAAAACAGGAACTTCAGGCGCTGACGGCTGCCCAATTCCGGGCAGACGCCTGACCCGGGAACATCGACCGGAAACATCGACGGTTGCTCAAGCTCGAGCGGCGCCTGGCCGTTATGTCATTCATGTGCCCCGTGGCCTTGAATACTGGCGGCCGTGCAACAATTCTGGGTATCATTACCAGCTACCCCATGAGGATCACCACGTTCACATGTTTTCGTTGCCCAGAGCGACGGAAGGGGTCGATCCGTCTCCAAAGTCCGCTTAAGTCCGCTGAAGTCCTGGAAGCGCGCTCCAATTACCTATTTTGAAGGGACACCATGACACGTAAGCCATCCAAGCCAGCCGCCGCCACCCGCAAGACCGCTTCGCACACTGTTGCGTCGGCGAGCTCGCGTAAGGGTGCTCACGTGATGGCTGCCCGTAGTCATAAGGCCGCGGTCACCAAGTCGGCCGAGGCTCCGAAAAAGACGGCCGCGGCGGGTAAAACCGCAGCTGTCGCCGCACCGGCGCATGCACACGCTCACACGCCTGCACATGCGCACGCTCACGCACCTTCGGCGACTGCTACTCATAAAGAGCCTGCCCATAAGGAAGCTCCTCATAAGGATGCAGCCCACAGGAATGCGTCGCACAAGGACGCCGAATCGCATGCCGCTCCTCATAAGAAAGCCGCGCCTGCGGTCGCGGTCGAACCGCGCCGTGGTAGCGGCCAGCCCGAGGACCGGCAGTCGCAGTTGAAGCTGCTGATCGGCAAGGGCAAGGAACAGGGATATCTGACCTATGCCCAGGTCAACGATCACCTGCCTGCCGAGATCGTCGATCCCGAGCAGATAGAAGGCATCGTCAACACGATCAATGATATGGGCATCCCGGTGTACGAAAAGGCACCGGACAACGAATCCCTGCTGGCCAATGATGCCGGCTCCCCCGCTGACGATGAGGCCATCGAGGAAGCTGCGGCCGCCCTTGCCGCGCTCGACGCCGAACTCGGCCGCACGACCGACCCGGTGCGCATGTACATGCGCGAGATGGGTACGGTCGAGCTGCTGACCCGCGAAGGCGAAATCCGCATTGCCAAGCGTATCGAGGAAGGCCTCGATGCGGTGCGCACGGCGCTCGCCAAATATCCGGGCACGCACGAACATATTCTCAAGACCTATGAACTGATCAAGGCCGGTCAGGCGCGCCTGATCGACCTGGTGGTCGGATTCATCGATCCGAATGCCCCGGACGTCATCGCCCAGCCGCAGAATCCGACCAAGATGGATCTCGAGGCCGACGCCGAAGACAAGGAAAACGACGCCGACGACGGTGACGAGGACGAGGAAGAGGCAGTCGACACCGGTCCGGATCCGGAGGAAGTCGCGCGCCGAATGGGCTCGATCCAGAAGCTGCACCAGCAGGTACTGGCGGGACTCGCAAAGTCCGGTTCCGAAGATCCGAAGACGCAGAAGCTGCGGAAGAAACTGGCCGGCGAGTTCATGGAACTCAAGCTGTCGCCGCGCATGTTCGATGCGCTGACCGATCAGTTGCGCTCCCACGTCAACGAGATCCGGCAGATCGAAAAAGAAATCATGATCATTGCCGTGCGTGACTCGGGCATGCCGCGCAAGGATTTCATTTCGACCTTCCCGAAGAACGAGACCAGTGCGCGCTGGCTGCAGAAGCACATGAAGGCCGGCAAGAAGTACTCGGCTCCGCTCGGACGGCTGAAGGACGAGGTCGAGCGCCGGCAGAAGAAACTGATGGACCTCGAAGTGCGGTTCCATCTGGTCATCCACGAAGTCAAAGAGATCAATCGCGAGGTGTCGATCGGCGAGGCCAAGGCTCGTCGCGCCAAGAAGGAAATGGTCGAGGCCAATCTCCGACTGGTGATCTCGATTGCAAAGAAGTACACGAACCGCGGTCTGCAGTTCCTGGATCTGATTCAGGAAGGCAACATCGGCCTGATGAAGGCGGTGGACAAGTTCGAGTATCGACGTGGCTACAAGTTCTCGACCTACGCGACCTGGTGGATTCGCCAGGCCATCACACGTTCGATCGCAGATCAGGCTCGCACGATCCGCATCCCGGTCCACATGATCGAAACCATCAACAAGCTGAACCGCATCTCGCGGCAGATGCTGCAGGAGATGGGGCGCGAGCCGACGCCGGAAGAGCTGGCAGTGCGGATGGAAATGCCCGAAGACAAGGTGCGCAAGGTTCTCAAGATCGCCAAGGAACCGATCTCGATGGAGACGCCAATTGGTGACGATGAGGACTCACACCTCGGGGATTTCATCGAGGATCAGTCGGTTGCTTCGCCAATCGACCAGGCCACGATGGAGTCGCTGCGCGAGACCACGCATTCGGTGCTGGCGCAGCTGACCCCTCGTGAAGCCAAGGTACTGCGCATGCGGTTCGGCATCGACATGAATACAGACCACACCCTCGAAGAGGTCGGCAAGCAGTTCGATGTCACCCGCGAGCGTATCCGTCAGATCGAGGCCAAGGCGCTGCGTAAGCTGCGTCATCCGAGCCGCAGTGAGCAGCTGCGAAGCTTCTTGATGGACGACTGATCGCTGACAGCGATGTCGGATGGACAAAGGGCCAGTCTTGCGACTGGCCCTTTCTTTTTGGACGACCGGCTCGTCCGGATGACCGAAGATCCGAATCAGGCCGCGTCGCGTCGGCCGGATTTCGCCGCCGCAAGGGATGCCAGCAGCCGTGCCTCACCTGCCGCCAGGCCGCAGCGACGCGCGATCTCGTCCGCACCCATTCCACTCGATGCCATTGCCGCAGCCGTCGCATAGGGATTGCTGCCGCTCGACGCCAGTGATGCAAGCGGCGCCACTGCGGCGACCGGGACCGGCACAATGCGCAGGGGCTCCTGAGCGGACTGCCCCGCCGACTGATCCAGGCGCAACAGATCCAGCTGTTCGAACACCCGTGCGAGGTGCGTATCGAGGTTGCGCTTCATCGATCGGATCGAGCGCAGTTCCAGCATGATCACCACCCCAAGTATCAGGATCGCCAGCGCGAGCGCCGATTCGGAAATCGCGTGTATCCAGTTCGGCTGAAACCATGTCATTGCCACGAGTTGACTCCTGCTGTCAGCGTTCCGACGACCATCCGTCGCAGACGGCCTTTGAGTAGAAAGAAAGCAGGAACCGTGCCAGCGGATTTTTGACGCTCGATCCCGAGCAAATGAACTACGGCGCTTCTGGCGCGTTCTGCGACAGGATCATGACTTCGACGCGGCGGTTGGCATTGCGACCGATCTCGGTGTCATTGGCCGCTACCGGTCTTTGTTCACCGAAGCCCATGACCGACATACGTTCCGGGGCGACGCCCCGATCCATGAACAGATGCACGACGCTGGCGGCACGCGCGCTGGAGAGTTCCCAGTTGGAAGGAAAGGCGGGATTGTTGATCGGGCGATTGTCGGTATGGCCCGCAACCCGGATCTGATTCGGAAACGAACGCAGTGATTCGGCCAGTCTGCCCAGAATGTTCTGCGCCGGTGACGACAACTTTGCAACGCCGCTGGAGAACAGGATGTCGCTGCTGATATCGACCGTGACCCAGTTCTCATGTCGATGCACGTGAACCTGTCCCGCCTCGATCAGTGTCGACATGGCGGTATCGACGTCGTCGGCCACATGGCCCAATTCGTTGGCGTTCTCGTCCGCCAGGGCAGCAGGCGAATCGCTCCCGCTCTGGTCGGCGGGGCTGGGCGCATCCGTCGGTGCGGGTTGCTGTGGCGCCTGCAGCAGATGCCGCGCCGGCATGCCGCCGACAATCATGCGGTTCACCTGAGTCAGTGGCAGCTGCTCGATCGTCTGCGTATGGGGACCGGCCTGCATCATCGAGTCCGGCGAGTGGGGTGTGCCGTGAAATGCCTCGGCGAGCGAATCCGACAGCACCCGGTATTTGCCCTCGTTGACCGAGGACATCGCATACATGACAACGAAGAACGCCAGCAGCAGCGTGAGCAGATCGGCATAGGGAATAGCCCAGGCTTCGTGATTCTGATGCTCCTCGTCCTGTCGTCTGCGATGCGCACGGCGGCGCTTGGGATTGGGCGCGCTCAATGCACGAACCCCATCAGTTTGCCTTCGATGATCCTCGGATTCTCTCCCTGGGCAATGCCGATCAGGCCTTCGAGCTGCATTTCGTCGAGATGACTGCGCGCCTGTACCGCGACCTTGAGTTTATTGGCAACGGGCAGGAAGAACAGGTTGGCGAGCCCGATGCCATAGACCGTGGCGGTGAAGGCAGCCGCGATGCCGTGACCCAGCTTCGAGGGATCGTCCAGATGCTGCATCACCGCCATCAGGCCCAGAACCGCGCCGATGATGCCGAGCGTCGGCGAATAGATACCCATGCCCTCGAACACCTTGGCCGCGCGAGTGTCGGCGGCCTCACGTGCCTGCAGGTCGAATTCGAGCGTGGTGCGGATGATATCCGGCTCGCTGCCGTCGACCACCATCTGCAGACCTTTGCGCAGGAACGGGTCCGGCTCGTACTCGATCATCTTTTCCAGCGCGAGCAATCCCTGGCGACGTGCCACGTAGCTCCAGTCGATGAGTTTTTTGATGATGAGCGCAGGCGCGTGCTCAGGCGGCCGGATGATCCATGGGAACATCGACACGGCTCGCCGCATGACTTCCATCGGTGTCTGCACGCAGATCGCAGCGATCGTGCCAACGACGACGATCATGAATGCAGCCGCCGACACCAGTGCATGGAGCCCCGCGCCCTTCAGAACCGCACCGAGCATGACGGCGGCGAGCGCCAGCACCAGACCTACTATGCTTAAGAAGTCCACGCGCTTTCCTATCAGTTGGTCCATTCCGACAGGCGCGACTTGAGCCGCAGCAGTGCCTGGCCATGCAGCTGGCATACCCGCGATTCGGTTACCTTCAGAACCAACCCGATCTCCTTGAGATTCATTTCCTGTTCGTAATAAAGCGACAGCACCAGGCGTTCACGCTCCGGCAGCGTATGGATCGCCTGCACCACGGCCTCGCGCATCGAATTGCCAAGTGCGTGGTCTTCCGGATCCGGGGCATCGTCGGCCAGCCGGTCCAGGGCCGATTCCTCGCCATCATCCGCATCATTCAGACGCAGCAGCTGGCAGCCCAATGAGTCCTGCACGATCCGCTGGTACTCTTCGAGCGACACGCCCATGTGTGTGGCAACGTCGGCTTCGCTTACCTCGCCACCACGCTTGGTCTCCAGTTCTCGCAGCGCAGTGGCCGCGGCGCGTGCCTTGCGATGCACCGAGCGTGGCGCCCAGTCGAGCTTTCGTAACGCGTCGAGCATCGCGCCGCGGATGCGGATACCGGCGAAGGTTTCGAAACTCGCGCCACGACCGGTGGTGAAACTCTGCGCGGCCTCGAGCAGACCCATCATGCCAGCCTGAATCAGATCATCGACTTCGACCTGTGGCGGCAGCCGGCCCGCCAGGTGATAGGCAATCCGCTTGACGAGGTCCGCGTGCTTGCGAACCAGCGCATCCATATCCTGGGCAGGCTGGATCCCGGCGTATGCCCGTACGCCAATCGTCATGCGATGACCTGCAACCTTGGAGCCGATCTCGTCAGCATCCGCTCGAGGAAGAATTCCAGACGCCCGCTCGGTCCCTGCGGCTGCGGCCAGCGGGCCGCCAGCGTCGCCAGCTGTCGGAGCGCGCGCGACGCGGCCGAAGTCGGAAAGGCTTCGATCACCGGACGCTGTTGCTGCACCGACTGGCGCACGGTGCGGTCGTCCGGAATCTCGCAGGCGAACTCGAGCACGACGTCGAGATACCGGTCGGTTACCCGCTGCAGCCGACGGAAAACGCTCTGACCCTCGCCGGCGGCGCGAATCATATTGGCCACCACACGGAAGTGTCGCACACCGTGGGTACGGCTCAGCACCTTGATCAGCGCGTAGCAATCCGTAAGCGAAGTCGGCTCGTCCCGCAGCACGACCAGCACCTGCTGTGCGGCCTGACAAAATTGCAGCACCGACTCATGGATCCCTGCCGCCGTGTCCACGACCAGTACATCCAGTGCGCCGGGCAACGCCGCGAACGCCTGCACGATGGCCGCCTGCTCGGTGGCCGTCAGCGCGGCCATCTTGGCCACGCCGGAGGCTGCCGGAACGACTCTAAGTCCCGATCCAGTCGACACGATGACTTCTTCCAGCGTGCGCTCGCCGGTCAGAACCTGTTCGAGCGTGCATTTCGGCGTCAGCCCGAGCATCACGTCGACGTTGGCCAGTCCGAGATCGCCATCCAGCAGCATGGTCTGACGGCCCGTCTGCGCAAATGCGGTCGCCAGATTCACGGCAATCGATGTCTTGCCGGTGCCACCCTTGCCGCCGGTGACCGCGATCACCTGCACGGGCGACTGCACGGCGTCACGAGCCTGTGATTCAAGCCGCGGCATGAATGTTTCTCCCGTAGCGGCGAGCGAGCAGATCGTCATCGGCGTTGATCTGCGACTGACGCGCCAGATCGATTGCACGGGCGACCAGTTGGTGCGCGCGCGCCGGCCGGATGTCCTCCGGAATCCTTATTCCCTCACAACAATAGGCGACCGGCAGCTGACTTACGGCCAGTGAGGACAGCAGTCCACCCAGGCTGACAGCCTCGTCGAGGCGCGTCAGCACGCAGCAGCTCGCCGTGCCGATACCGAAATTTTCGACGGCGTCGCCGATCACACCGCTCTGCGCACTGGCCGGCACCGCGAGCATGGCCTGCAGATGCGCCGGGGCCTTTGCGCGCCACTCACGATAGCGGGTGGCTGCGGCGGTATCGCGACAGGCAACGCCCGGGGTGTCGACGAGAATCGCGCGCTCCGGTAACGCCGCAACGCGTGCCGAGGCCTCCTCGAGACTGCCTACACTCTCTACCCGCACGCCCAGCAGACGTCCGAGGCTGCGCATCTGCTCGTGCGCGCCAAGGCGGTCATCGTCGGCGGAAATGATCAGCAGGTTCGCCGCATCCTGCTCCAGCACATAGCGCGTCGCCAGTTTCGACAGCGTGGTCGTCTTGCCGGAGCCTGGTGGACCGATCAGCGCCAGCGCTCCACGACGCTCCAGCGGCGCGGCACAGATCTGGATGCGACGACCCAGTAGTGCATAGGGCATGCGCTGCGCCTGTTCCGAGTTCACGTCGGCCGGCATCTCGTCAACGATCGCCCGTGCCAGTGCGCGATCCAGACCTAGATTGGCAAGATCCGTCAACGCCCGCGCTTTCAGCGGTTCGCGGCGAGTGAAGTCATTCCAGGCCAGTGCCGCCAGTTGCTGTTCCAGCAGGCCGCGCAGACTGCGCAATTCCTCGCCGATGGCCGACGAGTCGACCACGGATTGTGCAACGGGCTGCGAACGGGTGCTGAGCTGAACGATGTCGTCCGACGGCGTGGCGTGCTTTACCACGAACGGCAACGCCGCGATGGGCTGGACCGCCGGTGGTTGCGGCGCGAGCAACTGCGGCGCAGCCTCGGCGGCCTCCCGTACCGCACCACGCTCCAGTTGCTGCAGGGTCGCACGCTCGATCTGCTTGAGCGCAGCATTCTCGACCATCGCGCTCTGCCCGATGGCGAGTTCGATGTCGACCGCAGCGCACACCTCGACGCCAGCCGCGGTCGGCCGGCTGCTCAGGATGACGGCATCGGGCCCCTGCTCGTCGCGGATCATGCGCAGCGCGCTGCGCATGTCGGCCGCCACGTAACGCTTCATCTTCATGCGGACTGTTTCTCCATCTCGACGCTACCGGCCGACCGCGGCCACGAGCCGCACACGCCGGTTGTCAGGTATCTCGTTCCACGCCAGCACGTGCATGTTCGGCACCGTGGCGCGTGTGAAGCGCGCCAGTGTGCTGCGAAGCTGCGGCGCCACCATCAGCACCGAGGCGTCTCCCGACGCTTCCTGTCGCCTGGCCGATTCGGCCAGCCTGGCTTGCAGCCGTTCGGCCAGACCCGGCTCGATGGCGACATTACCGTCACCGTTCTGTCCTTGCAGTGAACCCTGCAGCAGCTTTTCGATATCGGGCTCCAGCGTGATGACCGGCAATTCGGCATTGCTGCCGACGATGTCCTGCACGATCTGCCGCCCCAATGCGACACGCACCTGGGACTGCAGCATGGCGGGATCCTGCGTACGCGGCGCGTACTCGGAGATGGTCTCGATGATCGTGCGAAGATTGCGGATCGGCACGCGCTCCGCCAGCAACCCCTGCAGCACGCGCACCACCACGCCCAGCGACAGCGCTTTCGGCACCAGGTCTTCGACCATGCGCGGCGCGCTCTTGGCGAGACCGTTCAGCAGTTGCTGCACCTCTTCGTGACCGAGCAGTTCGTGCGCATGTGTCTGGATCACGTGACTCAGGTGAGTGGCGACCACGGTACTGGCGTCGACCACGGTGTAGCCCAGCGTCTGCGCCTGCTCACGGGCCGAGGGCTCGATCCAGACGGCTTCCATACCGAAAGCCGGATCACGCGTCTCGATGCCCGGTGGCTTGCCGAAGACACGGCCTGGATTGATCGCCATCTCCCGATCGGGATAGATCACACCCTCGGCGATGGTGACGCCCGACAGACTGATGCGATAAGCATTGGGTTGCAGTTCGAGGTTGTCGCGGATGTGCACCGACTGCACCAGGAAGCCGAGTTCCTGTGACAGCTTGCGCCGCACACCCTTGATCCTGGCCAGTAATTCTCCGCCCTGGCTCTTGTCGACCAGCCGGACCAGCCGGAAACCCACTTCGAGGCCTATCTGATCGACCGGCTTCACGTCCTCCCAGGACAGCTCCCTCTGCTCCGGGTTGACGGGCGCTGCCGGAGGCGCTTCGACCTTCGGCGCCTCGGCTTCGCGTCTTGCGCGCTTGCTCATGTACCAGGCGCCAAATCCACAGGCAGCGCCAAATGCCAGGAATGCCAGATTCGGCATGCCGGGGATCAGCCCCATCACACCGAGCAACGTGCCCGCGACACCCAGGCTGCGCGGCTCGCGGAACAGCTGCTTCGTCATCTCGCTGCCCATGTCCTGGGCCCGCGACATGCGGGTCACGATGATGGCGACACCGGTCGACAGCAACAGCGCTGGAATCTGCGCCACCAGGCCGTCACCGATCGTCAGCAGCGTATAGACACGCGCGGCATCGGCGAACGCCATGCCGTGACTCATGACACCGATCGCCAGACCGCCGATCATGTTGATGATCAGGATCAGGATGCCGGCGGTCGCGTCACCGCGGACGAATTTGCTGGCACCATCCATCGAACCGTAGAAGTCCGCCTCGGAGCGCACTTCCTGACGGCGGGTGCGGGCTTCGTCCTGCGTGATCAGACCGGCATTCAGATCGGCGTCGATCGCCATCTGCTTGCCGGGCATCGCATCGAGGGTGAATCGCGCGCTGACCTCTGAGATGCGGCCGGCGCCCTTGGTGACGACGACGAAATTGATGATCGTCAGGATCGCGAACACCACGATACCGACGGCGTAGTTGCCACCTACCACGAAGTGACCGAAGGCCTGGATGACGTGACCGGCCGCGCCGTCGCCTTCATTGCCGTGCAGCAGCACCACGCGGGTCGAGGCGACGTTGAGTGCCAGGCGCAGCAACGTCGCCAGCAGCAGAACGCTGGGGAAGATGCCGAATTCCAGCGGGCGCGAGACATTCACGACCGCCATCACCACCAGGACCGATAGCGCGATGTTGAAGGTGAAGAAGATATCCAGCGCGAGCGGTGGCAATGGCAGGATCACCATCGCCAGCACGGCCAGCAGCAGCAGCGGCGCACCGGCTCCGCGTTGCAGTAATTTCAGCAGGCCAGGGGATCCCCCCGGCGCTGCCGCCGTGTTCATTGCGAGTTCAGCCATATGCCATCAGGAGAGCAATTCCCGTGCCGGCCGTCATGCGTCGATTTCACGACGTATCAGGGGTTTATGTCTCGCGACCCGCGTCACACTATTTGGTGTGCGCAGCTCATTCGGCGGGCATCTCGATGCTCGGAATCTCGGGCCTGGGCTCGCCACGTCGGCGCGCGGTGCGCAATTGGAAGACGTACACCAGAATCTTGGCGACTGCGGCATACAGACGTGCCGGAATTTCGTCGCCGAGCTCGCAGTTGGCGTGCAGGGCTCGCGCCAGTGGCGGTGCCTCGACCAGCGGTACGTCGTTCTCGGTGGCGATCTCCCTGATCCGGGCCGCGATCAGATCCTGACCCTTGGCGACCACGACCGGGGCCCGCATGGTGGCCTCGTCATACCGCAGAGCGACCGCGTAGTGGGTCGGATTGGTGATCACCACATTGGCCGTCGGGACGTCCTGCATCATGCGCTTACGCGCCAGAGCCTGCTGCATGCGCCGGATCTTGCCCTTGATCTCGGGGCTGCCCTCGGATTCCTTGTGCTCGTCGCGTAACTCCTGCCGCGTCATCCGCATCTGTTTGTTGAACTGCCAGATCGACAGTGGCACGTCGATCAGCGCAATGGCCGCAATCGCGCCGCCTAAGGCAATGAGGGCGGTCCCGGCCATGGACAGGGAGTGTGTGATGGCCGCGGCCGTCGGCTCGACGCCCAGATGATTGAAACTGTGAAACTGCTTCCAGAAAACGATGAGCCCGACGATCGCGACCACCGTAAAACGCGCGAGCGACTTACTCAGCTCGATCAGTGCACGGATCGAAAACATGCGCTGCAGTCCGGAAGCAGGATTCATGCGACCGAAATCGGGCGCCAACGCCTCGGTACTGAAGGTCCAGCCGCCGATCGCCAGCGGCGCTATCAGCGCCGCCGCCATCAACAGACCGATCAGCGGCGCGACTGCGAGCGCGCCCTGCAGCATGCTGCGTTCGAACTGATGCAGCATCCAGCCGGTGTCCATCGCGGACTCGCGCGAAACAGTCAATCCCTCGCGCATCACACTCATCAGACGCCCGCCCATCCCGCCGGACAACGAGCGCAGACCGAGGCCACCGGTCAGCATCACGGCCGCGGCACTCAGATCGCGTGAACGCGGAACCTGGCCCTTGGCACGGGCATCGTCCAGCCGTTTTTGTGACGGGCTTTCTGTTCGTTCATTCTCATCATCGGCCACGACAGCGCTCCTATCTGGCTGATGTCAG
>DATBAM010000131.1:0-20921 GCA_036271535.1 Steroidobacteraceae bacterium
CCTCGAGTACCAATCTCACCTACCCCACCGCCACCGAGGGCGCTCACCTTTCGCGTAACAAATCAGCATCAATATCACCACCATTCGCAGGACGCCCCCATCCCATCCGTTGCGCTTAGCCGGAAACCAGTACCGCCGATCATTTTCCATGACCTGCCTCGTTGGTCAGCGATTCAAAGCTTGAATCTGACGCCTTTGAATCCTGCGAAGTGCCTGAATCGCCAGACTGTACGTTCCAATCACCGTGATCGCCGCGCCGGCCCAAAACCATAGCCACTGCGCGGCTACAGGGCCATGCGTGAACTTGTATATACCGACCAGCACACCAATGATCACGAGCCACGGCGCTGGATGAAGGATGGCAAACACCGCCGGCCCAACACGCGACGTGTGCACCGGTGGTTTCTCCAGCCGTGGATGTTTGCCCAACGACGTCAGCAACAGCCGCAACCAGTGACTCAAGAACAGCCCGAAACTCGCCCCGACGATCATTCCGGACAGTATGGCAAGGGGCGCCGGCAGTTGGTTCATGTGCGCTAAGTGCGATTGTGACGAGGATCTGGCGCGCGCCTGCCAGATCGGAAAAGCAGCACGATACCGCAGAGCCCAAGCAGCCACAGCCCAATCAGCAGGGCCTGGCGACTCGGCGATCTCAATTGATCTGCCCATGTGATGCTTATCACGCCCAGGTAGCCAGCGATGAGGATCCCTAGCAAGCAAGCTCCTACCTTGCGACGCAGGTCTGCATTGCGTTGCCTATTCACCGAACCTCACTCGACAATGCATACGCCGCAACGCAAATCAGGCATCCGGTTGAGTCAATGTCCATTGTGCTAGAAATCGGTTCCTCGATTGCGATTGCCTGACCGATTAAGTTGAGCGGCAGGCCGTCGCACCCTGCGAGGCAGGCGCCTTGGTCATCTCGGTTCGATCCAGCGCAAGTTAGATTTCGATCCACGCGACTTAAACCTGAGACCCTGATCCTCAAACATCGAAACAGGAACGTACACCAGCCCGACTGACGCAGCCTTGATCATCACGCCCGGCTCGTCGACATTGAACTCCGACATCCTATCTTTCTCAACGACCGCAACGACGGCCCCTGTCGTCTTCCCATGCTCAATGAGCACCGCGTCTCCCGTCACTATTTCGCTGCCATCCAGGTAGTTCATCTGTCGAAATCTAGCATCAAGGCTGAGCAGAGTGCAGCAAGAACAGAAGTCCTCGCGCCTTTCTCCCTTCCGATTTCGCTCCAACGAACATCCGACTTACCACGGTCAGCCTTTAGGCCCTATCAGGGACGGCAAAATCATCGCCTGAGCCGGAATTACGTGATTTCCATCGAAAGTCGCCGCGGGCGAACCATGCAATAAATAGCCCAGCGCGAGAGCCTCGCTAACCCTGTGGCAGAAGGCGGCGAAGGAGGGTCTGGATTACTGATCGCCCCGTCGACTTTCGTACGCCTTGATTAGATCGGCGACCAAAACGCCATTAATCGTCATGCCGCTCAGATTAGAGTCGGTGACCGTGACGTTGGAGAGATTGATGTCGGCGAAGGTGGATTCAGAGAGATTTACATCGTTGAACGTGGAACGCTTTAGGGACACATTCGTAAAGCTCGCATTCGATAGATTAACATCGAAGAACCGCGAATCTTTCAGGTCTGAATCGACTACCTGAAGTTGCTGTCGGACCTGTTTCATTTCCATCGATCTGGACCTCCTTATCGTGACCCCTGTGTTGATTTCCCATGGCACCCGATATCTGTCCACCACAACCCCAAATCCGGGCGACCAAAACGTCTTCTGAAACGGTAGTTGAACCCTTCCCCCTGAAGCCAATGCGTCGAAGATCCGCTCTCCATGAGAGGCTTCATCCACTCCGACAGTCACAAAGAATCCCTGCGGAACGCGGTAGTCCGAAGGCACCATGTCGACGCCAGTGAGCTCTACCTCGTCTATTTGCAGCGTCGCGTGCAAGATCAGGTGATGCCATTGCGGCTCTGTCTGCGCAGCTAATGGAGACTCTCCGTAGCTGAGCATTGTGCGAACCGTGCCGCCAAAGATCCGCTGGTACATCTCGAATGCGGATCGACACTGGCCATCAAAGGCAAGGTGGGCAGTCAGACGCATATGCGCTCCCTCCGCCTAATGCCCAAGTTGAGCGGCCGGGCGCCGCCCCTTCCTGCGAAGCAGGCTTCGACATCAGGCGAGTACAGGTACTCCTGAAATCCAGGCCCCGATCCGACTCAACCCAAGCTAGACCTGCAATAGGCGTTGGTACATCGATCGAGGCGTCACCACCGCAGCTTCCGCGGCCCTGGCATGCGAATGCATTTCGCACATTGACGTCTGACGCTTTGGCCTCATCCGTCTCTAACCTGCTGATCCATCTCACGAACCATCCCCCTCGTCCGCTGAATGTCGCTGTACTGCGACCTGTGCGGAATGGCGGACACTTTGATAGATCGCGCCGGAAGGGGTCAACTATCCACGCACGGTACGGCACGGTCTCAACCTGTTGGCGAGGCAAATCGAAACATGCGCGGCATTCGAACCTGGACGATGGCACGACACGGCTTGGCTGCATTGGCCCTCCTGGTCCTGAGCGGCAACAGCATCGCGGGCGCCCTGACCATAGGGGCGTCGATGGGTGTGAACACGATACATTCGAATGCCCAGACCGTGGAGGCTCGCCCTGGCTACGTAGTGCTGCCCGACGCTGCTGTGGACGAGCACATCAGCATCGCGGCAAATGCGACCAACTCATCCGTCGGCACAGAACGTTCGACGTTCGCCCGGCTCTCGCGCTTCGAGACACCCATCAAGTGGCAGTCCGGCCTCAACATCGCCGGCTCGCGCGCCTGGTCGAAGTTCCTCGATCTGAGCCCCAAGGGCATCAACGTCCGCCTGCCTCTCAACTGAAGGCGTTTGTGTCGGGTGCCTGACAGATCCCGCGTATGCGAAGGGGCACCATCCTGTCCATGGAATGGTTGCTCACACACTGGACATCGCTACTCGGAATCGCCGTCCTTGGTTGGGTGGCTGATCAGATCCTCGCGTTTCTTACGACGATCAGGCGCGACAGACCCGATGAGATTCGCGTGCTGAATCTGCTCGACATGACAGTGTTCCGCCGTCCCTGATTGCCCCCAGCAGATCCTTCCGCGCGGAAGCTGAAAGCCCGCAGTTGCATGACATAAAGCCCGCGCAGGCGTTGCGCGCCGCAGCGGGTATCTCACAGTGTGAGCAAGCGCGCGCTATTGCGAGCAATCACACACAATTCGACGTGGCCGAGCGCTTGAATCCGGCGCAGCATGGATGCCATGAAAATCCGAGCAGCAAACGTCAGCGAGCAATTCTTCAACTGGTCGTTGTTTGCGATCTGCGCCGCCGTCACCTACTTCGGCAGCGTGGGTTTACTGATCGCAAGATAACGATCGGAATCTGGCGCCCTCGGCCGGAGTTGAACCGACGACCTACCGCTTAGGAGGCGGTCGCTCTATCCACTGAGCTACGAGGGCATTGAGACTTCGAGCCGCTGCCAATCAAACCTCGACGACGCGGTTGCGCAACTCGCCGATTTTATCGATCGACGCCAGCATTTCATCACCGTCGTGCAGATACTGCGGTGGCGTCATCGCAAAACCCACTCCCGACGGGGTACCGGTCGCGATGATATCGCCGGGCTCCAGCGTCAGCCCGGCCGACAGCAATGCGATTACCGTCGGTATGTCGAAGATCATCTGCGAGACACGCGCGCGCTGCCGTTCCTCGCCGTTGATGGACATGGTCAGCTCCAGCGTCCTGGGGTCCGGGATCTCGTCGCGGGTGACGATGACGGGCCCCATAGGCAGCGTGGTGTCGAGCGATTTCCCTTTGAACCACTGTTCATGCCGGCGTTGCAGATCGCGAGCCGTGACATCGTTGGCGATCGTGTAGCCGAAGATATGGTCGTACGCGTTCTCGACCGTGATGTCGCGGCCGCCACGTCCGATGACCACTGCCAGCTCCACCTCATAGTCGAGCCGGCGCGTCAGCCTGGCATCAAGGCGGACCTCGGCGCCCGGGCCGACGAGGGCATGCGTTGCCTTGGTGAAGAACTGAGGTGCCTCCGGCAGCTTGGCCTCGCGGTTCATCGCGGTGGCACCTTCCTTCACGTGGTCGGCATAGTTTCGACCTACGCAGAATGCATTGCGGACCAGCTTCGGCAGCGGCGCCAGCCGCTCGACCTGTGATTCGGGCAGCACCGCAGCCTTGACCTGCGTGGCGGCAGTTTCCAGGCGACGGCAGGCCGCCAACCCATCCTCGCCCGCCTGAATGATGGTGAGCACGGATGACAGGTCCAGGCGTTCGCCGACCAGTCTGGCTGCCGCGGCAAGATCGAGCATGCCGTCGGCAAGCACCAGACCGGCACAGACCCGATCCTGATAACGAAAAGTAGCCAGTTTCATAGAGCAAATCTTAACCCGACTCGCACCCTGCCGTAGCGGACTTCAGTGGACGCATGCAAGCGCGCGCAGTACGCTCCCGGCCCATGCCGGACGACGAGGAAAAGACCCGGGTCACGGGGCTGGAGGAGATGCGATTGCCCGCGGCGGACACGGGAGACGACTGTCTGGTCGTCATCCACACCGCGGTGCAGACGGAGCTGGGAAAGCGTTACCTGTTGCAGGAATCGATCATCAACATCGGTCGCGGCGCCAGCAACCAGGTGGTGGTCAGCAGCGACGCCGTCTCGCGCAATCATGCACGACTGGAACGGCGCGGCGCCTACATGCTGGTCAGTGACCTGAGTTCGACCAACGGCACTTTCGTCAACAACGAGCGCACCCGCCCTGTGAACGCCCGCCTCAATCGGGGCGATCAGCTGCGCATCGGCGATACCGTCTTCAAGTTCCTGTCGGGATCGGATATCGAGTCCCAGTACCATGCGGTGATCGGCCACATGGCCGTTACCGACGGCCTGACCAATCTCGCCAACCGCAAGCATCTGGATTCGATGCTGTCCGAGGAAGTGCAGCGCGCCCAACGGCACAATCGTGACCTGGCGTTGCTGATGATCGACATCGATCATTTCAAGACCATCAACGATGTCCATGGTCATCTGACCGGCGACCGCGTGCTCGCCGGTATGGCACTGCTGCTGCGCCAGCGGCTGCGCTCAGGGGATCGTGTAGGACGCTACGGCGGAGAAGAATTCTGCGCGGTGCTTCCCGAGACCGATCTGCCGAGCGCGCTGTCGATTGCCGAGAATCTGCGAGCGCTCGTGGCGACCAGCCCTTTCCCGGTCGAGTCGAAGCGGCTCGCAGTGACGGTATCGATCGGCGCTGCGGGAATGACGTCGCCGATGCAGGCAACCGATCTCTATCGCGCGGCCGATCGCAAGCTGTATCAGGCAAAGAACGAAGGCCGCAACCGCGTCTGCGGCTAGTTCGCGGGCGCGGGCAGTGCCTGTTTTTGTCGCAGTTCGAGCTGCGCCATCGCTATCAGGCCGATGACGACCGCGAACCACAGCGTGGCCAGGCGACACAGCAAGGTCGCAATCAGCGCGTCGGCGAGCGGTGCCCCGCGACTCACGAGCAGGGTCGTCATCACCGCCTCGGTGCCGCCGATACCCGCAGGCAGCAGGATGGCGGCGACGCCCGCCAACGACGCCACCGCATAGATGCCGACCGCCTGAGCGGCGCCGACGGTGAAGGCAAGCCCGTTGCAGACCAGGAAGAATCCCAGCCCTTCCGCACCCCAGGACATGACGCCCAATCCAAGGCCTGAGAGCAGCAGGCGCGGATGCAGCAGCGTCCGCGATGCCACCAGCGTGCTCGATGCCGCCGAATACCAATTGGCCGTCCGGTGACCCTGGCGCTGCTCGGCGCGACGGGCGAGCCAGGCTGGCAGTTCCGGGCGGCCGATGACGATCATCCCGACGATCGAGATCGTGGCCATGCCGATCAGCAGCCAGCTGTAGCCTGGGCTCACCAGGACGACGAGCGCTGCCAGCACGATCATCGACAAGAGATCGAGCAGGCGCTCGATGAACAGGGTCGCGACACTCTCTGAATAGGTCACGCCGTGCTCGCGCAGATACAGCGAACGAACCGCCTCGCCAGCCTTACCCGGACTGACAGTGAACGCGAAGCCACCGAGGTAGCACAGCAACAGCTCCCGCACCGGCAGCCGATGTCCCAGCCTGCGGATATAAGAGTGCCAGCGGGTGAATCGAATGGCGTAATTCAGCAGCGATAAACCGAAGATCGCGCTGACTCCCAGCCAGCCCAGACGGCGAAGGGCCCTCATCAGGCCCGAAGCGTCGGTCATCAGCGCGACGACGACGTAAACCGCGACACCGACCGCCGCAACGACGACCAGCGCGCGTCGCTTGCGGGCGCTGTTCGACGCCTGCGCCCGTTCAGAACTATCCGGTTCCGGTCGGCCGATCTCTGGAGTCACTATTTCCTAGAGCTCCAATCGACTAGAGATTAGACATCCAGTCGATTGTTTTTGAAGGATATATGGGAAGTCCAACGGACGTATCCTCGAGACAGGCCCGCTGTTTCTTGGGCCCGTACGCACCATCCGGGAGCGCATCGCTGCGGGTACTCGAGTGGCAAAATGGTGGAGCGGAAGGGGATCGAACCCTCGACCTTCGCATTGCGAACGCGACGCTCTCCCAACTGAGCTACCGCCCCGTAAGGCGCGCGATTCTAGCACCCGCACCTTAGCTAGCAAGGGCCTGGCCTCGGATTCGACTGACAGCGGGAAAGTCCGTCAACGCGTGGCGTCTACGGTCCCGGTTTTGTTATCTCTATCTCCAATGCTCCAGGGGACACGGATATGGAAATTGGAAATGACGTTCAGCGGCTGCTCCGGCGCCATCACGAGATTCACCAGGCTATGCGTCAACCGGGCGGCGTGCGAATTCTCGAGGAACGCGAACTGCATGCCATCAGGGAGCGGCTGAAAGGCATTCCGACCGTGACGCCGCAGTCGGATTCGCCGCTGACTTCGTCGATGCGCTGAACGCACGGTGCCGTCCGCGCCTTCCGCGGCGTCCCGCCCCGGGCCGCACGCGATGCCGTTCGGGGCGGAATTCCAGCCCGACGGGCGTGTCCGCTTTCGCCTCTGGGCTCCCAAACACGATCGGATCGAACTGCAGCTGGACGCCTCGCCACAGGAGTCGTCGGCTGAAACCCGTCTGCCTCTGAAACGCGAGGCAGACGGATGGCATGAACTCACCACCGACCGGGCGCGCGCTGGCAGCCGTTATCGCTATCGACTGCCCGATGGGCTGGTCGTACCGGACCCGGCCTCGCGGTTCCAACCCGAAGACGTACACGGACCAAGCGAAGTGATCGATCCGGCCGCCTATTCCTGGCGCGACGCGCGCTGGGCCGGCCGACCTTGGCACGAGGCGATCGTCTATGAGCTGCACATCGGCACGTTCACCGCCGAGGGTACCTTCCAGGCTGCGATCGCCCGACTGGATCATCTGGTCGAGCTCGGCATCACGGCGATCGAACTGCTGCCGGTCGCAGATTTCCCCGGCAGCCGCAACTGGGGTTATGACGGTGTGCTGCCGTTTGCGCCGGACAGCAGCTACGGACGGCCTGAGGATCTCAAGGCGCTGATCGATGCCGCGCACGCGCGCGGTCTGATGGTGATCCAGGACGTCGTCTACAACCACTTCGGCCCGGACGGCAATTACCTGTCGGCCTATGCACCTGCCTTCTTCACCGATCGGCATCAGACGCCCTGGGGCGCGGCCATCAACTTCGATGCGCCCGGGAGCGACGTGGTGCGGGAGTTCGTGGTCCAGAATGCCCTGTACTGGCTGCAGGAATTTCATTTCGATGGCCTGCGACTGGATGCCGTGCATGCGATCCGCGACGACAGCGGCCGGCATCTGCTGGACGAGCTGGCGCAGCGCGTTCGCACCGCCGTGTCATCGCGGCCCGTGCACCTGATCCTCGAAAACGAGCACAACGAAGCCGGTCGCCTGCGGCGCCCGAACGGCGGTTACGATGCCCAGTGGAACGACGATGTGCACCATGTGCTCCACGTCGCTGCCACCGGCGAGCGCGAAGGCTATTACGCCGACTATGTGGGAGACAGCGAACGACTCGCGCGCGCACTGGCACAGGGTTTTGCCTATCAGGGCGAACTGATGCCCTATCGGGGTTCGCCGCGCGGTAAGCCGTCGGCCGATCTGCCGCCGACTGCTTTCGTCGCTTTCCTGCAGAATCACGATCAGATCGGCAATCGCGCGCTGGGCGAGCGGTTGACGGCGCTGGCTCCAGCGCCCGCGGTGCTCGCCGTCACGGCCACCTATCTGCTGCTGCCACAGATACCGATGCTGTTCATGGGGGAGGAATGGCACAGCAACAGCCCGTTCCAGTTCTTCTGCGACTTCGAAGGCGACCTCGCGGACGCGGTCCGCGACGGTCGGCGGCAGGAATTCGCGCGCTTTGCGGCGTTTGCCTCCGAGAGCGCGCGCGAAAAGATCCCGGATCCCCTGGCACCCGCAACGTTCGAGGCCAGCAAGCTCGACTGGCAGGCGGCCACTACCGCACCGCATGCCGGCATACTGCAGTGGTACCGTGACCTGCTCGGTGTCCGCGCCCGCCGCATCGTGCCGCTGCTGCCGCAGCTGACACGGGGCGCGCAGTATCGGGTCATCGATACACAGGCAGTGTGGGTGCAGTGGCAGACGACCAATGGAGCTGAGTTGACTTTGACAGCGAACCTGAGCGCGCGGACGGTGACCGGTTTTCCCGAGGCGGAAGGCTCGTTGCTGTGGGAACAGGGACAGATCGAGACTGACGGCGCATTCCCGGCCTGGACAGTGCGCTGGATGTTGCGTTCGTGATTCCACGCGCCACTTATCGCCTGCAGCTGCACAAGAGCTTCGGCTTCGACGATACGATCGCCTGCGTGCCTTATCTGGCAAGCCTTGGCGTCAGCCATGTCTATCTGTCGCCGTATCTGAAAGCGCGCGCCGGCAGCTCGCACGGCTATGACATTGTCGATCACAGCCGGCTCAATCCTGAAGTCGGCGACGATGCATCCTTCGTGCGCCTGTCGCAGACACTGAAGTCGCACCAGCTCGGCCACATCCTGGATTTCGTGCCCAATCACATGGGTGTTGGAGGCGCCGACAACCCCCTCTGGCTGGATGTGCTCGAGTGGGGACCGGATGCTCAGCATGCCGGCTGGTTCGACATCGACTGGGATCCCGATCGACGCTACCTGCACAACAAAATCCTGGTGCCGTTCCTGGGCGACCAGTACGGCGTCGAGTTGGAGCGCGGTGTGCTGGAACTGCGCTTCGATGCTGTGGAGGGGAGCTTTGCGGTCTGGGCCTACGACAGCCACAAGCTACCGATCTGGCCGCCGCACTACGCGCAGATTCTCGGGCAGGTGCAGGGCGACGGCCATCCGCAGCTCGAGCAGCTCGCCGACGCCTTCAACTGGCTGCCGAACTGGCGTCAGCAGATGCCGCAGCGGGCGGCCGAACTCAAGGCTCGCCTGGCGACACTGATACGCGATGACTGGCAGGCCCGAAGCGCGCTCGAGCAATCGTTGGCGCGCTTTCGCGGCCAGGACGGCCAGGGCGCCACCTGGCAGACGCTGCATGCGCTGATCGCCGAGCAGCGCTGGCGGATCGCCCACTTTCGTGTCGCGGCCGACGACATCAACTACCGCCGTTTCTTCAACATCAACGATCTGGCCGGCCTGCGCATGGAATTGCCGGAAGTGTTCGATCACGTACACCAGCGGGTGATGCGATGGGTCAAGGACGGCATCATCGATGGCCTGCGCATCGATCACATCGACGGCCTCTACGATCCGAAGGCCTATCTGAAACGCCTGCGTCGCTCGCTGCGCGGGCGCCACGCCGGCGAAGGGTTCTATCTCGTGGTGGAGAAAATTCTCGCGCCCCACGAGCCGCTGCGCGAGGACTGGCCGGTCGATGGCACCACCGGTTACGACTTCCTGAACCAGGTCATGGCCGTGCTGGTAGACAGCGCAGCCGAGCAGGCCTTTACCGCAACGTACGACCAGTTCTGCGGTGAGCAGGAGCGCTTCGAGCACATCGTGCACGCGGCCAAACTGCACATCATGGAAAACGAGATGGCCAGCGAACTCAATGTGCTGTCGCGCGATATGGCGCGCCTTGCCCGCCAGAACCCTCGCACGGCTGATTTCACGCGCAACCTGCTGCGCCGTGCGCTCAAGGAGCTGATCGCGTGCTTTCCCGTCTATCGCACCTATGTCGATGAAACCGGCGAACTCGACAGCGCCGACCAGCGCGATCTGAGCTGGGCCTTTGCCCAGGCCCGGCGCATCGAGTCGGAACTCGACCCCAGCGTCTTCAACTTTCTCGAGCAGGTCCTGACGGGCGCATTCATCCAGCGCACGCGCAGCGGCTTCTCACACCAGACGCTGCTGCGCTGTGCTATGCGGCTGCAGCAATACAGCGGGCCGGTGATGGCCAAGGGCGTCGAGGACACCGCGTTCTATCGTTACCACCGCTTCATCGCGCTGAACGAAGTCGGCGGCGAGCCCACGCGTTTTGGCATGACGGTGACCGCCTTTCACAAGACCGGCCAGGCGCGCTCGCATCGCTGGCCGAATGCCATGCTGACGACGGCCACTCACGACACCAAGCGCGGCGAAGACATGCGCGCACGGCTCGTTGCGCTGTCGGAGTTCGCGGAGGAATGGACGCAGCAGCTGCCAGTGTGGTCCCGCATCCTGCGCGGGCCCGCGACCGGGGAAGATGCGGGATCACGTCCCGATCGCAACGACGAATATCTGCTGCTGCAACTGCTGCTGGGCGCGTGGCCGTGCGAACTGCTGCAGGCAGATGCGCCGGACGCGGATCAGATGAAAGCGTTCGCCGAGCGCGTGCGCAATACGATGGTCAAGTCGATGCGTGAATCGCGTGTGCACACCGGCTGGGCTTTTCCCAATCAGGCATACGAGGACGCTACGCTCGCACTGATCGACAATGCGCTCACCGGTAGCCGCGCGAACGCATTTCTGGGTTCATTCGTGCCGTTCGTACGCGCCGTTGCCGACTGTGGAGTCGACAAGAGTCTTGCACAGACAGTGCTCAAGCTCACCTCGCCCGGCGTCCCGGACATCTACAACGGGAGCGAACTGTGGGACCTGTCGATGGTGGATCCCGACAATCGCCGCCCGGTTGACTATGCCCGGCGACGACAGCTGCTGGACCAGGTCGACGAAAGACTGGCAGCGGACCGCTCTCGCGCGATGCGCGAGTTGCGACGCGACTGGCACGACGCCGGGATCAAACTGGCGGTCATCGCAACGATCCTGCGTCATCGCCAGCAGTATGCGGACCTGTACACGCTGGGTGACTATCAACCGTTGCCGGTGTCAGGCCCACGCAGCGACGAGATCTGCGCCTTCGCCCGCACTCACGGTGGTCAGCGTCTGATCGTCGCCGTCGCACGACGTGCGCGCCGGCCGGCGGGTGATAACTATTGGCAGGACACGGCGGTATCGTTCAACGAGCAGGCATCGTGGCATGAACTGCTGACCGGACGCAGCGTGACCTCCGGCAGCGATGCGGGAGCGCTCGACGCCGCGAAGCTCTTCGCGGACCTGCCGGTCGCGATCCTCGCCCCCTAGTTGGACAGCAGGTCCTGATACTGCGGATGGCGGTCGATGAAGGTCGCCACATAGGGGCAGCGCGGCACCACGCTCAAGCCTTCGGCGCGCGCCAGGTCGAGCGCGCCGCCCGTGAGCCGACCGGCGATACCGCCGCCCCGAAGCGGCACCGGCACTTCCGCGTGGGTGAGTGTGCGCACCTTGCCCCGATCCGTGTAGTCGATGAAAGCCGTCCCACCGCTGAGGTGCAACTCGTAGCGTTGCTGCGCGTGGTTGTCGATGATCTGCTCGTCTGCCATTCGCCTATACCGCGAGGGCTTCCTCGGCGGCTCCGAATTGAAGGGCTGCGAGCTTGGCATAGAGAGGACTCGAGCGCATCAGCTCCGCATGACGGCCGACCGCGACGATACGTCCTGCCTGCAACACCACGATACGGTCCGCCCGCAATACGGTCGACAGGCGGTGCGCGATCACCAGCGTCGTGCGACCGCGCATCAACACATTGAGCGCCGCCTGAACGAGGCGCTCGGACTCTGCATCCAGCGAGCTGGTGGCCTCATCCAGCAGCAGAATCGGCGGATCCTTCAGCACCGCACGCGCGATAGCGATGCGCTGGCGCTGCCCGCCGGACAGGCGTACGCCGCGCTCGCCGAGGTAAGTGTCATACCCCTGGGGCAGCGCCAGCAGGAACTCTTCGGCCGCAGCCGCGCGCGACGCCTCTACGATCGACTGCTCGTTCGAGCCCGGCCGTCCGTAGCCGATATTTTCGCGGGCCGTGGCGCCGAACAGGACCGTCTCCTGCGGCACGAAGCCGATGCGCGCGCGCAGATCCTCCGGACGCCAGGTACGAATATCGATGCCATCGATCGAGATGCCCCCGGCCTGCGGATCATAGAATCGCAGAAGCAACTGAAAAGTGGTGCTCTTGCCCGCGCCTGAAGGACCCACGATCGCGACCGTCTCGCCACTGCGCACCTCCAGCGACAGCTCGTGCAGGGCGCGCGTATCGCCTCGCGAGGGATACGAGAAGCTGACATTCTGGAAGCGGATCTGGCCCGCGATCCGCGGCGGCAACGCTGCCGGCTGCGCGGGCGCCGCGATGGTCGGACTCGCCGCCAACAGCTCCGCCAGTCGCTCCATCGCCCCCGAGGCCCGCTGCACCTCACTCCACATTTCCGTCAGGCTGGCCGCGGCGGTGCCGACATAGCCGGCATACAGGAAGAACTGAGTGAGCTGCCCCCAGGTCATCTCGCCGTTCAGGACCTCGCGGGCGCCCATCCACAGCACCACGGCGATGCCGGAGAACACGATCGCGGTACCGATCGCGGTCAGCCACGCGCGCACCCGGCTGCGACGGATGGCCGCGACGAAACTGCCCTCGACCGCCGCGTCGTAACGTTGGCTCTGCAGCTCCTCCATCGTGAAGGCCTGCACCGTCTGAATGGCGTTCAGCGTCTCATCGACCAGGCTGCTGGTATCGGCGATCCGGTCCTGCGCCGTCCGCGACAGCCGCCGGACACGCCGGCCGACCAGGATCATCGGCACGATCGTCAGCGGTATCAGCACCACGATCGCGCCGGTCAGCCGCTGGCTCGTCAGCAGCAACATGAACAGTCCGCCGATCAGGCTCAGTATCGAGCGCAGCGTGATTGATAGATTGACGCCCGCGATCGCCTGCACCAGCGTGGCATCGGCGGTGAGGCGCGACAGGACCTCGCCGGTGCGCGTGAATTCGAAGAACATCGGGTCCATGCGGATCACGCGCCGATAGACCGCCTGGCGCAGGTCCGCGACGACCCGCTCCCCCATCCAGGTGACCAGATAGAAGCGCAGCGCGGCAAATGCACCGAACGCCAGCGATGCGCCCAGGAAGCCGAACAAATAGTGATTCAGGACTGCGGGTTTGCCGGGCGCGAGACCCTGATCGATCAGCTGGCGCAGCGCCGCCGGCACCGCGAGCATGGCCGCCGAAGCAATCAGCAGCGCAGCCAACGCCCCGAACAAAATTGCACGATGGGGCGCCAGGAATGGTAAAAGGGCCCTCAGCGGCCGGAGGGATTTGGCGCGCGGTCGGTCTGTGATATCAGACATGCACACTGATCCTACCGTGCGCGGCCCCAGCCGTGTGAACCAGTCCTCGGTCTAAGTAGACAGAAGCTGGTGTTCCGGACCGATTTGGCGGTACCGTGTGACCTTCTAAAAATTCGCAGATCAATTTTGGAGGATCCGCTCATGGCTCTTTGGAAAGAAACTCCGGCTCCGGCTCCTGCCCCGAGCGGCGCTGCCGCGTCACCGGCCAACACGGTGACCGAGCTGCACAAGCCACCGGCACCAGCCGCAGCGGACGATGCCACGCGCCGCCTGCCCCCGAGCAGCCCGGCCAGCGCCCCGAAAGCCGGCGGAGAGTCCGTGATCGCCGCGGATGTCACCATCGAAGGCAAGATCGTCGGTGGCGGCGATGTTCGCATCGCGGGCCGCTTCAAGGGCGACGTCAGCGTTGACGGCAACTTCCGCATCGACTCCGGCGCGCGTCTCGAGGGCCAGGTGAAGGCCAGCGTGGTCGTGGTTGGCGGCGAGCTGCAGGGAAATATCGATGCTGCCAAGCACGTCGACGTGCTGACGACCGGCGTGATCGTCGGTGACGTCAAGGCCGCTTCCATCACGGTCGCCGCGGGTTCGCGTATGCGCGGACACGTCGAGTTCGGCTGGGACGACAAGCACAGCGGCACTGTCAAAGGTACCTCTCGCCCGGTATGAACAGCCCACGGCCTGGCAATCTGGGGGCGACGCGAGTCTGCCCCCACTGCAAGGCAACCGTCCTTGAGAACTCGGCGGTTTGTCCCGGGTGCAGACACCATCTGCGCTTCAATACCGGCAATACTCAGGTTGTCACGGATGACACCTACTCGGCCCTCGACGTGGAGGGCACCATCCGCCACAAGGTGGCGACCGACCCGTGCGAATACTGCGTCGTGCTGGACGTTCGCAACGAGCGCGGCGAGCAGGTGGTCCGCCAGGTAGTGGGAGTTGGTGTACTGCAGCCCGGCGAATCGCGCCGGCTGCATGTTGCGGTCGACATGTTGCCGGTCCGCACCGCCCGCCCGGCGCAGACGTCCGCGAGCAACGGTGCCTCCGCTGCGCCGTCATCGTCCTCGGCAACGGTCACGCTGAAGGGACCGGCGGCAGCACCCGCTTCGCCCCAGACGGGCGCCAAGAGCTTCCTCAAGCCGCCGGTACCCGGGCAATCTTCAGGTCCTAATGCTGCCTCGAAGGGTGGCGGCAGCGCCGGATCGGGTCTGTTCCGCGGTTTCCGCAAACCTTAACGGGGTAATTTCCTTAGCGGCGTAATTTTGATAGTCCGTCCGTCGACTATCGAAATTACGCCGCTCGTGAATTGACCCCCCTTCGCGCGGACCGTTCAGCTCTGCGGAACCTGACCACCCAACGCCATCAGTAGCTGCACGATGTCCTGCAGGCGCTGTGATTGGGCGCGCACCAGGCCCAGTCTCGCCTGCTGATTCTGGCGTTGTGCGTCCAAAACCTGGAGCACGCCGCTGTTGCCTGCGCTGTAACTTTCGCGTGTCAGCTCCAGACTGTCCGCGGCCACGGTAACGGCGCCCTGCTCGCTGTCGATCAGTTCCTGATCGTGATCGAGCGCCTCGAGCGCGTCCGCGACCTGCGCGAACGAACTCAACAGCACCTGCTGATAGTTCGCCAATGAAGCATGCATCGTTTCCAGCGCCGCACGCTGCTTGGCTCGCAGTGAACCATGGTTGAACAGTGGCGCCGTGAGACTCGCCGAATATCCCCACGCGCTGCTCGCCGACTCGAACAGGTCGCGCAGCTTCGTCGACTGCAGGCTGGCATTGGCCGAGATCGAGAGCGACGGATACAGGTTGGCAGTTGCGACGCCGATGGCCGCATTCGCGGCATGCACCTGCGCCTCGGCGGCCAGAATATCGGGTCGGCGATGAGCCAGCTCCGAGGGCACGGAGACCGGCAGGCTCGCGGGTATCGTGAAATCCTCCAGCTTGAAGTCCGGCGGCGACCAGTCGGCCGGCGCCTCGCCGACCAGCAGCGCGAGCGCATGCGTCGCCGTACTCAGGTCCCGGCGCAGCGGCGGCAGCTGCGTCTGATCGTTCGCCAGCTGGCTCTGCGCGGTGAGCACGTCGACCCGCGTGCCGCTGCCGGCGTCGAAGGCGCTCTGGACCAGCTGAAGGTCCTTGCGATCGTCTTCCAGCAACGCCTGCACGTTGTCGATCTGCGCCCGCGCGGCCGCGGCCGCCACCGCCTGCAGCGCGAGATTGCCGCTGACAGCGAGTGCCGAGGCATCCAGTTCGTGCTGTTCATACTCGGTTTCGGCGTGCTGCTGTTCGATCGTGCGGCGGATACCGCCGCTGAAATCGAAGGTGTAGCTCACCGACGGACCGATGTTGTAGAACGTGAAGGCCGGGAACACCGCGGGCCCGAGAAACGCGGCGCCGAACTGGTTGCGACCGGCGCCGCCGCTCAGCTGCGCGCTGGGATAGCGCTGTGCATCGCTGACGACGTCCAGCGCCTTGGCCTGCTCCAGCGTCGCGCGCGCGGCGATCATCGAATGATTGGCCTTGAGCGCCTGTCGTATCGCGCCATCGAGCTGCGGCGACTGCAGCAGCGTCCACCATGCGTCGGGCTCGGCCTGCGATCCGTCCACCTGGGTGCCGGCGTGCTGCAGCTGGTCCATCGAGGCGTTGGTGAACGCCACCGTTTTGGACGCAGGCGGCGGCGCGTAATTGGGGCCCACCACGCAACCACTTACCCCCAGCAGCATGCTGACGGCGATTGAAGACAATTTATTCGAAGACGGCATGTTGTTCTGTATCTTTTACGGTACCGGAAGTATTGCGCAGAAACAGCAAGGCGAACGCGGTCACGATCGTCACGATCAGCATCAGATGGAAATCGTCGAGATAGGCGATCATCGTCGCCTGCGCAGTTACTGAATCGTTGAGGGCGGCGGTTGCCTGGCCGCCGCTGAGCGGGCCGACCGCGTGCTGCTGGGCGAGCGAATGCGCCGTGACATGCTCACTCAACGCGGCATGCACCACCTGCGTGTTATGCACCAGCAATCCCTGCACGGTCGAAATGCCGACGCTGCTGCCGAGGTTGCGCAGCAGGTTGAACAACGCGCTGGCCTCGTTGCGCATCTCGGCCGGCAGTGTCATGAAGCCGATGGCGGCCAGCGGCACATAGGTGGCACCGGTACCGAATCCCTGCAGCACGTTGGCGATGGCGATCGTCGTACTATCCATGGTCATTGAGAAGTGCGACATCTGATAGAGCCCGACCGCCGTGATCGCAAGACCCGTGACGATGATCAGACGCGAATCGACTCTGCCCACCAGGCGGCCGGCGATCAGCATAGCGACCAGCGTCCCGACGCCGCGCGGCGCCATGGCGCTGCCCGACTGCAGCACGGAGTATCCCAGCAGGCCCTGCAGGAGCGGTGCGATCAGCGCCAGCACCGAGTACAGCAGCACGCCCAGGTACAGGATCAGCAGGCTGGCGGTGAAATAGTTGCGATCCTTGTAGATCGACAGCCGCACGAACGGCGCCTTGGCGGTGAAGCTGTGTACCAGGAACAGGTAAAAGGCCAGCGCGCAGACCGCCAGCTCGATCTTGAGCTCCGTGGAATCGAACCACCCCTTGGTCGGACCGCGGTCGAGAAATATCTGCAGGAATCCCACCGCGAAGCTCAGAGCGATGAAGCCGAAGAAATCGAACGACTTCTTCTGATGTTTGGTGTCCGGGTAATACAGTATCAGACCGATGATCGCGAGGATCCCGAACGGCACGTTGATATAAAACACCCAGCGCCACGAGTAGTTGTCCGTCAGCCACCCGCCGAGCATCGGCGCCAGCGTCGGCGCCAGCGTGACGCCGATTCCCCACAGCGACATCGCTTTGCCATGCTGCGAAGGCGGATAGATATCGAACAGTACCGCCTGTGACATGGGCATCAGCGAAGCGCCGGCAATGCCCTGCAGAACCCGGCAGACGAGGATCTGGTCGAGCGACTGTGCCATGCCGCACAGTGCCGATGCGATCGTGAAGCCTATCACCGAGGTCAGGATGACGCGCTTGCGACCATAGCGGTCCGCGAGCCAGCCCGACAGCGGCAAGGTGACGGCGGCGGCGACGATGTAGCTGGTCAGTACCCAGCTCATCTCTTCCATGGTCGCCGACAGCGTTCCCTGCATGTGCGGCAGGGCGACGTTGGCGATGGTGTTGTCGAGCGCCTGCAGCACCGCCGACAGCATCGTGGAAACCACGATCATCGGCCGATTGAAAGGACGCGCCATCGTCGTGTTGCCGATGAGCGTTGCGCTCAGCGAGCGCTGGCCACCGATTTCGGCTCCTGGCCAAACAGGGTGCGATGGTGTTCGGTGTCGACCGTCACTTCAGCGCTCAGACCTGCATGCAGCGCCAGGCCATCGCTCTCGCCTTTGTCCAGCTGCAGACGAACGGGGACGCGCTGCACGACCTTGACCCAGTTGCCGGTCGCGTTCTCCGGCGGCAGCAGCGAGAACTGCGAGCCGGTGCCAGGGCTCATGCTGGTCACGCGGGCCTTGAATTTGCGCGACGGAAACGCGTCGATGCTGATGTCCGCCGTCTGCCCTGCCCGCATATTGGCAAGATCGCCTTCCTTGAAGTTGGCCTCGATCCAGATGTCGCTCGAGGACAGCAGCGTGAACAGGGGCGCGGCGGCATTGATGTAGTCGCCGACCTGAAGCTGCTCGACCTTGGCGACCGTGCCGTCATAGGGCGCGATCACAGTGGTATACGACTCGTCCAGCTTGGCCTTGTCGAGCGCAGCCTGCGCCGCCATGACCAGCGGGTGCTTGTCGGTCTGGATATCGGCGTTGCCGCCCAGCATCGCGAGGGCACTGCTGACATTCTGCTGCGCCGACGACAGCTGCGAGTGCGCCATGGCCACGGCCTGCTGTACCTGCTCGAACTGTGCGTGCGAGCTGATGCCAGACTGCAGCAACCGCTGCTGACGCTCGAACTCGTGCTGCTGATAGGCCAGCGTGGTGTTGCCGGCAGACAGGTTGGCGAGCTCGCGACGATAAGATGCCTTGTTCGACTCGATCTGCATCCGCGCCGAAGCCAGTTTGGCCTCGGCGTCCTCGACCGAGATCTGGAATGGCCGCGGATCGATGCGGAAGAGAACATCGCCCTTGTGAACGAGCTGATTGTCATGCACGTCGAGCTCGACCACACGGCCCGGCACATCCGAACTGATGGTCGCCTGCGCCGCCATCACGGCAGCATCGTCGGTCGAGACATAGCGCCCCGACGCGAGGTAGTACCAGATCCCGATCACGGCGGCGATCGTGACGCCGCCGATCATCAACACGCGCCGCAGCCGCACCCTGCGCGTGTCCGCATCGAGCCCCGCCCGATCATCCATAGAATTGTTTGCCACCGCGTCCATCCTTCAGCGCCTCATCTGGTTGCCAGGGCGCTCAACGTCCCATGCAGACGCTCGAGCATGCCCATGAGTTGCTCGCGCTCGGTCGTATTCAGGGAGACCAGCGCGTCATCGCGCACCTGATCGGCTATGTTCCACATGCGATTCAGCACTGGCCGCGCGGTCTCGCGCAGATACAGCCGATGCGCGCGCCGATCCGCCGGATCAGGCCGGCGCTCGATCCACTGGTCCTGCTGCATACGGTCCAGGATGCGCACCAGCGTCATCGGATCCGTATCGCTGAGCTCGGCCAGGCGCGCCTGGCTGATGCCCTCGTTGCGGGCGAGATGCCCCAGCACCTTGCACTGTGGCAGCGTCAGACCCAGTTCGCGCGCCGAGCGCTCGAACACCGCCACGAACAGTCGCGACACGTCGCGCACCAAGAAACCGAAGTTCCGCAGACGTTCGACGCTGACCGGGGGATCTGTTGCCTCACTTACTCTCACATCCGAGATGATAACACGTGTTATTATATATGCAATAGGCTATCTGCATGGCCCTTACGGGGCGGATCACGGTCTTACAGGCGAGCGAGTGCCGCCAGGAGCCCGATGTCAGGCGTCAGCGTTGGCGTCAGCGTCATCGTCGGTACTTCGGCGCGTCCAGGGTTCGGGCTTGTAGTCCCGCATGCCGCTCTGGATCTCGGCCCGGGCGTCGTCGGCGCTACCCCATCCGTCGACGCGGACCCATTTGCCCGGCTCCAGATCCTTGTAGTGCTCGAAGAAATGCCTGATCTGCAGTAGTCGGTCGCGGTTGATGTCCTCGTAGCCCTTCCAGTGACTGTAGATCGACAGCACCTTGTCGTCGGGTACCGCGAGTACCTTGGCATCGGCGCCTTTCTCGTCAGTCATCTTCAGTAGTCCGAGCGCCCGGGAGCGCACGACCACGCCGGGAATCAGGGGAAATGGCGTGATCACCAGCACATCGACCGGATCACCATCGGGCGACAGCGTGCACGGCACGTAGCCATAGTTGCAGGGATAGTGCATCGACGTGCCCATGAAGCGATCGACGAACAGAGCCCCGGTTTCCTTGTCGACTTCATACTTGACGGGGTCGGCGGCCATCGGAATCTCGATGATGACGTTAAAGATTTCCGGTGCCTGATTGCCCGCGGTGACAAGGTCCAATCGCATGCTTCACTCTCCAAACGGTTCTGACTGCATCCTACCGTGAATGACCAGCCGGCGGTTTGTCATGGCAACGCTCCGCGGCGCCATGCCCTGTGATGATGATCACGTCATCCGTGAACATGGCCGTGCGTTGATACCTGGGATCGCACTATCGTCATGGAGAGATCATGCATCATGTAAGACGCACGAAAGCGAGCCTCGCAGTCGCATTGGCGGTCACGGCACTGAGCCTGGGTGGCTGCGTCGTGTCGGCGCGACCTGCCTACGTAGAAGGCCCGGTCGTGAGGGTGGCGCCCCCGCCAGATCGTTACGAAGTCGTAGGCGTAGCCCCGACGCCGGGATATGTCTGGTTCGGCGGCTATTGGGAATGGGCCGGCGGACAGCACGTGTGGCGGGCCGGTCATTGGGGTCCGGGTCGGCCGGGCTATCGCTGGGTCGGTCATCACTGGGTGGAAGGGCCGCATGGCGGTTACCACATGGTGCCCGGGCACTGGGAGCGATAGACTTGGCTCATCTTTGAGCTTGCCTGACAGGCGCCCGGCGATGGCGAGTGCGCTGACTTGAGAGTCGGCACACTCGCCATCTGAATTTCAGCCGTCGCCTTCGGCCGAGGTGACGCCAGCCATGAAAGACCGGACC
>DATBAM010000132.1:0-24249 GCA_036271535.1 Steroidobacteraceae bacterium
GCCAGAGAGCTCCGAGGTCGGCTTCTTCGGCACCAGCAGGATGTCGCCGCCGGTCGTGTTACGGCCGAACAGCGTGCCCTGGGGGCCTTTGAGGATCTGGACATTCTCCAAATCGAAGAAACTGCCCGGACCCGCGCCATCGCCGCCGGGAATGGAGTTGGATGCCGCGCGCGGCGCGATGACGTCGGCGAAGAACACACCCACCGACGGAGCGGTTCCGCTGTCCTGCGTGAATCCGCGCAGCGCGAAGGCGGTGTTGTCGGCACCGAAGTTCGTGTTGACCGACAGCGAGGGAACATAGGTCGCCAGATCGGCCGCGGTCACCACGTTGCGGTTCTCCAGCTGCTGCTGGTTGAACACCTGGATCGAGATCGGCACGTCCTGAAGATTTTCTTCCGTACGGCGCGCGGTCACGACGATTTCTGTCAGTTCGTCGCCGTTGTCAGCCGCCGCTGTTGTTTCAGCCGCTACCGCCTGCGCCACGAAATTGGGCGCCAGCGCTGCCGCGGCCAGGCCTGTCAGCAGAATGCTACTCTTTCTAAAGTCCATGAACCCCCCTTCCCGGGAACTGAATAACAAAAGTTGAAATCGCACGAGGCTTCCCGTGCGCGCGAAGATTCAGGGCCACTAAGAGCCAAACCCCGCGGCTTGCATGATGGTCAGATCGACCCGGCCCCTACTAATCAAGATCAAATTACAACCCCACCCTTGCGAAAAACCTGGTGTTACCACGCGTTCGAAATTTCCTTCCTAACGGTAAGTAATTCTTGTTAAAAATCGGTTAATTCGCATGTCTGAACAAAGTGTCGCGCAAAATAGCAGCGCGATGGCGTTGCGTCAACGCATCGCCCTGAATAAAGCGTGGCAAAGATACAACATCTACAGGTGAGGCTGCCTGCGATTTTTCAGGGGACGTTATCAGGTGTGCCTTCGCTGCAACGCTCGCAGCATGCGCCAGCCGCGGTCGGCCTCCAACCGGCCTTTGCGGGCCGCCCCGCGGCACGGTTCAGCGCCGCTGAAGGACCCGCGCCGGCCCTGCTCGCCTTAGCCTTTCAATCTGGCGACCAGCGCGCGCGTGAACTGCGCGGTATCGGCGCTGCCGCCGAGGTCGCGAGTGCGGATCTGATCGACGTTGAGCGTGCGGTCGATGCCCTGGCGCAGCCGGTCGGCCAGTGTCTGCAGCTTGCAGTAGTCGAGCATCATTGCCGCCGCGAGCAGCAGCGCAATCGGATTGGCGATGCCCTTGCCGGCAATGTCTGGCGCGGAGCCGTGAACCGCCTCGAAGATCGCGGCATCGGTGCCGATGTTGGCGCCCGGCGCCATCCCGAGCCCGCCTACGAGGCCCGCGACCAGATCGGACAGGATGTCCCCGAACAGGTTGGTGGAAACCAGCACATCGAACTGCCACGGATTGAGCACCAGTTTCATCGCACAGGCGTCGACGATGACGGTGTCCATGGCTATCCGGTCACTATATTTCTCGCTGTGCAGTTGCTGCGCGGTCTCGAGGAAGATGCCTGTCAGCGCCTTCATGATGTTCGCTTTGTGGACGATCGTCACCTTCTTGCGCCCGGTAGCGATCGCATGCTCGAAGGCATACTGCAGCAGCCGGCGGCTACCCGAGCGCGTATTGATTCCCGAGGCCATCGCCACCGCGTGCGGGTCATCGTCGATCTGAACGAAGTGCTCGTGCCCTACATAAAGTCCCTCGAGGTTCTCCCGCACGACCACGAGATCGACCTTTTCGAACCGGCCACCGGGAACCAGCGTGCGCGCCGGACGGATGTTCGCGAACAACCGGAAGGCTTCCCGCAGCCGCACGTTCGAACTGCGATAACCGCCCCCTGATGGCGTTTCCAGCGGACCCTTCAAAGCGAGCCGGGTGCGGCGGATGCTCTCCAGTGTCTTGCCTGGCAGCGGGTCATTAGCCAGTTTGACCCCTTCGAGACCGGCGGTCTGTCGGTCCCACTCGAACGGCGCTCCGAGCGCCGCCAGCGCTGCCAGCGTGGCCTCCACGATCTCCGGACCGACACCGTCACCCGGAATGAGCGTTGCGGGAATGGGCTGCATGGAATCACCTTGGTTGAAAATCAGTGGATGACCAGTCGATGCATCCGGCGTGCCGGAGGATAGCGCGAAGCGATTGGACGCATTGCAGCACGCGGCGCGTCTCACCGGCCTTGTGTGCTGGCCGCCGCCACCCCTACAATGACTCGAAGCAAGCGCTTGGTACAAGGAGACACACGACAATGGTGACTGAAGCGACGGGGACTGTGATCAAGGCGGATGCGGACGATGCGCGCCGTTATTGGCTGGATGAGGGCCGCGCACCCGGCGGATTTTTGAAGGTCGTCGATTTCAAGGCGAATTCACGCGGCGTCGATCCGCTCTTCCAGGGCATCAAGATCGTGGACTGCGACACTCACTTCACCGAGCCACCCGATCTGTGGACCGCCAATGCGCCGGCGGGGCTCAAGGACAAGCTGCCGCACGTAAAACGAGTCGACGGTGCAGACCGCTGGTTCGTTGGCGACAAGGACTTCGGTTCTCTCGGCGGCAATGTGATCAGCAAGGATCACAATAAGCTGCTCGGCCGCCTGGCCTTCACGCGCTATGACGAAATCACACAGGGGTCGTATCTGGTCGAACCGCGATTGAAAGAGATGGATGCCATGGGAGTCTGGGCACAAATCTGCTTTCAGAACGGTGGCACCACGCAGGCCGGCTCGCTGGTGGCGCTCAAGGACGACGAACTTGCGTTGACCATCATCAAGATGTTCAACGACGCCTGTGCCGACCGCATGAAGCAGTCGGACAATCGCATCAACTGCATGGCCTCGCTGCCCTACTGGGACAAAGAGGTTCTGACGAAGGAATTGCGCCGCATCGTTGATCTGGGCATCCGCGGCATCGTGATGCCGGACCGTCCAGAGCGACTGTCCGAGGGGTACCTCGGCACGGACGGCAAGGTCTCGCCGTTCTGGGAAGAAGTATTCGACATCTGCAACGAGACCGGTACGCCGTTGAACTTCCATCTGAATTCGGCGCTCGATGCGAACTCAGCGATCTGGGATAACCTCGGCTTCGATCAGAAGCTGCCGATTCACGCGATGCTGCACCATATGGGCACCTGCGCCACCATGTCGAACTTCATGGTGTCGGGCATCCTGGACAAGTATCCCAAGCTCAAGATCGGACTGATAGAGAGCGGGTCCGGTTGGGTGCCGTTCGTACTCGAAGCCATGGAGCATCAGCTCGATGAGTTCCGAACCGCCGAGAATCGCGGACTCAAGCTGCGCCCGAAGGAATACTTCAAGCGGCATTTCTGGGTGACCTTCTGGTTCGAGTCGTATGCCCCCAAGCATATGCTGAACGAGATCGGCACCGATCGACTGCTGTTCGAGACCGACTTCCCGCACCCGACGTCGCTCTACCCGGGCGTGCAGGACAAGCTGGTCCAGGTTCTCGGCGGTTACGACTACGAGACGCGCAGGCGTGTGCTCGAGCGCAACGCAGCGGAGCTGTACAACCTGCCTATCTGAACCGATCGCGTCATCGCCACAGCAGGACGGGGCGGCTTCGGCCCCCCGTCCTGTCGTGTCATCCGCCCGACTGAAGACATTCGCCGGGCGGATCTACTATCCTCTACGGACGACAGCCAGGATGGCGCAATGCATTACAGGACACTGTTGGCGATCGCAGCGCTGGGCTGCACGGTGCTGATCGGAGCCGTCCGCGCGGGTGATCGCGACGCGGTCAACGAACAATTGGAGGCAATCTCGCCCACCTGGTCCGATGCGCTCTTCTCCATCGACGTGAAGGGCCCGTCCGATGACGGCGATGCCGTCCTCAATCAACGACTGGCGATCGCCTACGATGCTGCGTCACCCGGTTATCTGGCATGGCTCAGAGTCTCCAGTCACGGCGACATGACGCTCTATCGCGATCCGGGGCATGCAAAGCCCGGTGGCACGCAGCCCTACGTGATCAAGCCGCCGCTCGGCAGCGAACAGGTGATCGTGCTGTTTGCCAGTGCACCGTGGGATTCGCTCTTCAGCGCGGGTGCGACCACGCGAGAGGTGGGCAGCAGCGCCGATGATGCGGCCGACTTCGCACGCCGAATCGCCCAACTCGACGAAGCGCATGTCCGGATAGCCGTTCGCCGCTATCAACTGAATATCGTGACGGCAGCGGGTGGAACCGAATACACCACGCGCGCGATCGTTCGCCGCGTCCAGGATGGTTCCGGTGGCAGTGGCGGTGGTACTGCTGTTGCGAGGATCCCGAGCCGGATCGCATTCGAATTCGGCTCGGACCAGCTCACGACCCAGGGCAAACTCGACCTCGACACGTTCGGCGAAGCGCTGGTGACGGATCTTCGGTCCACCGATGTCTCACTGGAAGGACACACCGACGCTGTCGGCACGGATGACTACAACGTGGGACTGTCGCAGCGCCGGGCGATGGCCGCGCGTCAGTACCTGTGCGACAGCTTCGGCATCACGCCGTCGCGGCTGGCTGCGGTCGGTAAGGGAAAGGATGACCCGGTGGCGTCGAACGACGATGCCGCCGGGCGCGCGCAGAACCGTCGCGTCGATTTCATCTTCGGCCCGCAGTCCGTTCATTGACTGGTCAGCCTGCACCACGCAGGCTATACCCATGCGGGGAAAGCTATCGATTGCGTGTGCGCTGATCCTTTGCGGCTGTACACATCTGCGTCCGACACCGCCACCACCATCCACGCCGGCGTCGACATCCCTCCCTGCGGCAGCGCGACCTGCGCCAACGCCATCTGCCGCGCCCTCACCCGTGGTCCCATCGCCCGTGGCCGTCCCCGCTAGAGGCGCCGACACGCAACCTGCCCCGGCTCGCGGATCGACGCCGGCAGTATCCGCAACCGGCACCAAAGCAAACGCCAGCGTCGCCAGTCCTCCGAAGACAGTCGCGGCGGCCCCGTCAGGTCCCCAGCCGGCACAGCATGCGGGCACGCGCTCTGCCAGCGCCACCGGTACGACAGCAACCGCCAGGGCTGCGGCAGCCCCGGCGACACTCGATCTCAAATCGCTCGAACAACGTCTGCGGGATACGAAGGCCATCGGCGTATTCACCAAGCTGTCGCTGAAGATTCAGGTCGATGATCTGCTGGCAGACATGAAGGCCTTTCACGGGGGGCGCTCGCTTCCGCCACTGCCCGAACTGCGGCAATCGTATGAATCGCTGCTGCTGAAGGTCGTGACCGTATTGCAGAACGGCGATCCGCAACTGGCATCGGCAGTCTCCGCGTCGCGCGACTCGATCTGGACACTACTCTCCGACCCGAAGAAATTCTCTGAAATCACATGACATCGACAGGAGCCACTATGCGCTGCACCTATGGGCTACTCATGAGCGGCGTGGCCCTGGCTGCGCCCGGATTCGCACCAGCCGCCGAAAGCTTGGGCAAGGATCTGACCGCCACGATCGTTCTGCACAACATGCCGTGCGACAAGGTCGTCAATGCCAAGCGCAACAGCGACAGCGACTACAACGCATCGTGCCAGGACGGCAACCGTTATCACGTCTATATCGATGCGGCCGGGCACGTGGCCGTGCAGAAGCTATAAAACGCTCCTGCTATGAGGCGCGCCGCATGCGATCCGGCCACGCAGCCGACGGATCGCTCCGCTCCTCCAACGCAGGCGGCGCCGGCGGCATAGACCGGGCGGCCCCTTCCCCAAGAGTGAAGTACGACGCATGCTTTGCCAGCACGTCGGCATGTTCACGCAAGGCGCGCGCCGCCGATGCACCCTGATCGATCCAGGTGGCGTACTGCTGGGTAGCGCTATCGATCTGCAGCATGGCCTGATTGATGCGCCTCGCATCGATCGCCTGTTCCTGACTCGAATCGGCGATCTGCTTGATCAGCGTCGTCATGTCACGCACGCTGGTCTGAATCTGCGACAGCGCGTTGCCGGTGCGATCCACCAGTTCGGTGCCGACCCGCACTGAGCCAGCGCTGTCGTTGATGAGGCCCTTGATCTGCTTGGCGGCATCGGCACTGCGCTGCGCGAGGGCCCGCACCTCGGCCGCAACCACGGCGAATCCACGGCCCTGATCGCCGGCGCGTGCCGCTTCGACGGCCGCGTTCAATGCCAGCAGATTGGTCTGGAATGCAATCTCGTCGATCAGGCCAAGAATATTCGCGATCTTCGAACTGCCCTTGTTGATATCGCTCATCGCACTGACGGCTTGCGTGACCACCTGGCCGCCGTTCTCTGCGAGCTCGCGCGCATGGCTGCCAAGGCGGTCGGCATTGGCGGCATTCTCCGAGTTGCTCTGCCCAAGTTGGGTGATCTGCTGCATCGACCCAGCGGTCTCACGCAGATGGGCCGCCTGCTGCTGCGTCCGCTGACTGAGTTCGGTCACGGTCTGCGCGAGGCTCGTTGCGGTGGATTCCACGGCCACCGCCGATCCCACCACGTCGGAAATCAGATTCGCGAGCTGTGAGGTCATTTGATTCAGGTCGTTGAAGAGTTCGCAGATCTCATCTCGACCGCTGACTTCCAGACGCTGCGTCAGGTCGCCACGTGCAACGCGACGGGCCTGCTCCGCGGCGCGCCTCAGTGGGCCGATGATCGAACCTGTCATCCGCACAGCGGACACTATTGCGCTGATCAGAACCAGCGCAGCCACGATGACAATAAATGTCACACCGCGCCGATAGACCTCCTCGCCGTCCTGCATACTGTTTTTCGCAAGTTCAGCGTTGGCTTGGGCCCAGGCGCCGGCTTCGTCGTGAGGCGAATCGAGTGTCTGTTCCGCGTCGCTCAACAGCATCTGCGTCGCGGCTTCCCGCTGACCATTGGCAGCAAGCCCGGCAACCGCTTCGATCCGGCCGAGATACTTGTGAATTCGCTCGGCGACGGCGTCGTATTGAACGCCGCTATGATCCTGTACAG
This sequence comes from Steroidobacteraceae bacterium, assembly GCA_036271535.1. Classification (GTDB taxonomy): domain Bacteria; phylum Pseudomonadota; class Gammaproteobacteria; order Steroidobacterales; family Steroidobacteraceae; genus FEN-1191. Next base: position 6,939 of record DATBAM010000132.1, read on the forward strand.
CGACCTGCCGATAGCCCTGCAGGGCGTTCTCGACCTTCGCGCAATCCACCCGCAGCTGATTCTGCCACCGAGCCGACTCCGAAGAATCGCTCGCCGACACCAGCCGCATCGCATGCAGCCCTACGGTCTGGACGTCGGTCATGATATTCAGCATCTGGGCAGTCGGCACTGCCTGACTGTCGTGATGCTGCAGAGCCGTATGCAGCTTCGATTGCTGATGGATCGAGAACACGACCAGCAGCGCCGTATACAAAAACAGGGTGCCGAACGCGACCCCCAGGCGCGAACCTATGGTGAACTTTGATTGATAGCGCGATTCAAACAAGGCCACGACTGTCCGTCTCTGAAACCAGGCCAAAAGGTAGAGGGTCTGGCGCCTGAATTCCGTGCGGCAGTACCACTGCGCAGAGGGCTATGGGGCTACACGGGACATTTCCCGTAGTTTCCACATTGGATCAGCGCCGTTTCCGCAGCGCAGCAGCGCTGCGGAGCAGTGGCTCAGCTGCGAACGCGCTGCAGGTAGTCTCGCGGTCGCTCACCAGTCGCTCGCCGGAACGCCGAAGACAAGGCGGCCGGGGAGCTGAATCCCAGTGTGTACGCAACGGCTTTGACGCTGCTGCCCGATGTGAGCAGATCGCGCACGCGATCGATCCTGCGCTCGGCAATGTAGTCGCCGATCGAGCAGCGCCTGCTCTCTTTGAACGCGCGCGTGAGATGACGCACCGACAGCCCGCACAAACCGGCAAGCTCTGTCAGGCTGGGCGGTGCGCCCTGCTGCTCCAGCCGATCATCGATGAAGCGCAGGTTTCGTGCCGACAGGCCGCCGGTGCGAGGCTGTTTGCCGATACCGTTGAAGTAACGAGCGAGTTCCAGGCCGATCTGCGCCGTGACCAGTTCGATCATCACATCGCTGGCCATGCCAGGATGACGCACTTCGTCGCCGAGCCGTGACAGCAGGTAGCGGATGCCCGGATGATTGATGTTGAACGCGCTCCACAACCTCGCATCGGTCCAGACGAATTCGCTATCGAACCATTCGTCTACCGCTTCGGGCCGGAAGCTGCAGACCACCGAATGCTGCCGGCGGCATTCGCTGCGTGCGTGAATGACCTCGCGGGCCGGGAAGAAGAATACCTCGCCGAAACGCTCGAACTGATGCATCCGGGGATGGTTTGGATAGCAGCCGGCTGCCGCCTCCGATCGAGGGAGCATGGCGAACTCGACGCGATGCTCATCCGTTGCACCGACGATGTCGATGGTTTGTTCCCATTGTCGGCGAACTACCTCGACCCGTCCCACTCCGCAGGAGGCCTGTGCTTCGATATGTAGGTCAAACATGGCCGCTAATGATACTTCTGGCCGGCTGGCAATGGAGGTGGTAATTGACTGACAGCCCGTAACTGCATGAATCTATTTACTAATTCAAGGATGGGATCCGAGATGAAGAAAGCGCAATTCGACCTTGATAAGGCAGTGATCGGCTCCAGCTATCCGCCACCGCATGATGAGAAGTGCAAAGGGCGCAAGACCTGGATCGTCACGAGGCAATACGGTCTGACCCAGTTCGGCGTCAACCGCGTGGAGTTGCAGCCGGGGTCGTGGTCGACCCAACGCCACTGGCATAAAACCAATGATGAGATCGTCGTGGTGGTGTCGGGCGAGCTGGTGCTGGTCACCGATGATGGAGAGGAAGTGCTGCGGGAGGGTGACTGCGTCGGCTTCAAGATGAATGTCCCCAATCCTCACCACTTCCAGAACCGCAGTGACAAGGTTGCGATCTACTACGACATCGGGGGCCGTGACATGTACGACGTCTCGACCTTTCCGGACGCGGGCTTCCAGGCCCGGCCACACTTCGAGATCCGCTTCCGGCCGATCAAACCTGAACGAGGCGCACCATGACGAGGCCGATGCAGGTCTACTATTTTCCGACACCGAACGGACGCAAAGTCAGTATCGCGCTCGAGGAGATGGGACTTTCTTACGAGATCGTTCCTATCAACATCCTCAAGGGCGAGCAACAGCAGCCGTCATTCCTGGAGATCAGCCCCAACAATCGCATCCCGGCGCTGGTGGACTGGACGGCCGGTGGCGAACGCATCCGTCTGTTCGAGTCCGGGGCGATCCTGCAGTACCTCGGCCGCAAGAGCGGACAGATATACCCTTCCGATGAGGCAGCGCGCTGCTGGGTCGACAGCTGGGTGTTCTGGCAGATGGCGGGCCTGGGTCCCATGGCCGGACAGCTCAGCTGGTTCACTCGTGTCTCCAATATTCCCGACCGTGATGCCCGCGACTACGAGTACTCCATCCACCGCTACCGCAAAGAGGTCAAACGGCTCTACGGCGTCCTGGAGCGGCAACTGACCGGTCGCAGTTTCGTCTGCGACGACTACTCCATCGCCGACATCGCCTCATGGACCTGGGTCGACCAGTATCACAAGCAGATGGGCGATATCGCTGACTATCCCAACATCGCAGCCTGGCACGGCCGCATCGGTGAGCGCCCCGCGGTCAAGCGAGGCATGACGGTGTGGATACCGGCGGCCACCGAAGGTTGGTCAGCCGCAGGCAACCAGGCACAGATCGCTGCCGGCAGTTCCGGCAAGCCGTCGCCTTGAGCCGATCAGGCAACTTTTCGCTTGGGCACCTTGGGTATCACCTCGCTCCCATACCGATCGGCACTCTCGCGCCACTCAGGGTAGGTCGTGCCCTGCAGCGGTACGCCCGCGCCCGTGACTCCAAGCTCTGCGAATGAGCCCAGCGTGTCGATGATTTCCTGCGCGTTCCACTGGGACTGCGAGATCCCACCGACGAATACTCCCGGAAATTCCTTGCGCCCTATCGTCTCGCAATGCTGATGCAGATACTTGATCCCTTCAGCAAGCCCGACTTCATCCGTCAACGCAGCGGTACGCGAGGTCTTGGACAGCGCACCCTGCGTGAAGAACGGATACCAGGCATCGCCCAGTTCCGCTGCGCGTCGGATGGCCCGTTTGGAATTGCCACCGATCCACAGCGGCGGATGCGGTTTTTGTACGGTGCGAGGCAGGATGCGGTTGCCGAGGGCCTGGTAGCCGGTGCCTTCGAAGGTGAACTCATCGGCGGTCCACGCGGCTTTCAGTGCTTTCAGATACTCGTCCATGATCTCGTTGCGTCGTTCGAAGTCGACGCCCAGCGCCTTGTACTCGCCTTTCAGATAGCCAGCGCCGACACCCAGCACGACGCGCCCATTCGACAGGACGTCCAGGCTCGCGACCGCGCGGGCAGTGATGAAAGGGTTGCGATACGGCAGCACCAGGATGCCGGTCTGCAGCTTGAGGCGACGCGTAGCGGCCGCGACGAACGACAGTTCGACAAAGGGATCGTGCGCAAAGTGACCACCGGCGTCGAGCCATCGCCCCGTCGGCACGGGATGATCGGTAACGCTGACAGCGTCGAAGCCGACCTTCTCCAGCTGCGCGGAAAACTGCGCAATATTGTCGGCGAGCTTGTCATCAGGCTTTTGAAACGCGAACGGCAGAACAGTGGCGATTTGCATGGGATGAATACCAGTGTGGATTGAGAGCCATTGTGTAATAAACGAGCCGTCGCCTGCCATTCTTTTGACAGCATCAGTCAAGGGCAGGCAGGATCGCGAGCCGGTTCTGATCAATTCATAAACGCGGGGTTCACGATGCGCAACGAAGGAGCGGCTGGTAAGCCGCGTCGCTACCGGGTCGTTCAGTGGGGTACGGGCAATGTCGGAGCACGCGCCCTGCGCCGTGCTATCGAGCACCCGCACCTGGAATTGGTCGGCGTGTACGTTTACGGCCCGGACAAGGTGGGCCGGGACGCCGGTGAGCTAGCAGGTATCAAATCGGTCGGCGTCAAAGCGACCAATCAGATCGATGAGATACTGAAGCTCAAGCCTGACTGCGTGCTCTACATGCCGCAGTACACGAAGCTGGATGATGTGTGCCGCCTGTTGGAATCGGGCGCCAACATCGTCACCACGCGCACCGAATTCCTCAATCCGGAAAGCATGGAACCGAAGATGCGCGAGCAGATCGAGTCAGCCTGCCAGCGCGGTCGCACTTCGATCCACAGCACCGGTTGCAGTCCGGGCTTCGTCAATGAGGCACTTCCACTGGTACTGAGCTCGCTGCAGCGTCGCATCGACCACCTCGCCATCAACGAGTTCGCCGACAACAGCTCGCGCAATTCGCCGCAGATGCTGTTCGAAGTGATGGGATTCGGCGAGCCTCCGGGTCGCGATCTGAAGCCGCGCCTGGAACACCTGCGCGGCGCGTTCGGTCCGTCGCTCGAGCTCATCGGCAAGGCCTGGGGACTGCCACTGCAGCGCGTTGAAGTGAGTGGTGGGATCGGGCTGGCGCGTCGCGACGTCAAGATCGCGGCCGGCGTGGTCCCGAAAGGCACCGTGGCGGCGATGCGTACCGTCGTCTCGGGCGTCCGTAACGACAAAGAGCTGATGAGCTTCACGGCGACGTGGTTCATATCGTCCGATGTCGACACCGATGACGGAGCCCAATGGGACTTTCGTGAATCGGGCTGGCGCCTGCTGCTCAAAGGTGACGTCCCGCTCGATGTGTCGATCACCTATCCCGTAGCGCCGGAGCATTATGCCGATATGACGCCCGGGCTCACCGCGCACATACCCCTCAATGCCGTACGCGTCGTCTGCGAGGCGGAGCCGGGTATCCGCACGTCGGTGGAACTGCCGAAGATCTATCCGACGCTTGGCTGAAAACGCGGGTGCCCATGTGGATATCGTCGATTCACAGATCCACATGGGCCCTGGACGCATTGCCGAGACGCTCGCGGCGATGGACGCGCTGGGCATCCGGGGGGCTTTGATAGACGAGTACTGGACCGGACACAACCCCGGTGACCCGGGCTACCACGTACCCGTCAACGCTTTTCGGCCGGTGCAACCGACGGCAGAGCTGGCGGCACTGCTGCATCCGCAGCGCTTCTCGTACCTGGTCAGGCTGGATCGACAGGATCGCGAGCTCGCCTGCGTCATCCGCATGGCGCGGGATGCGCCGCACGCACGCGCATTGCGGGTTACGCCCGGCATGACCGCCGCTGAGAGCGCGGCATTCGCGGCCGACGCCTACGACGAAGTCTGCACGCGGGCGTGTGACGCCGGACTGCCGCTATTCGTTTTTGCACCGGGCAACGTACAGGGAATCATGCAATACGCGCGCAGGTATTCCGCTTTACGGATCATCGTCGATCACTGTGGATTGCTCAGCAATCTGATGCGCAATGCGATCGGCATCACGCAGACCATGAGTCATAGCATGCAGCTCACTGCCTACGAAGAAGTACTGGCATTGGCCGACTTCCCCAATGTCGCGCTGAAGTGGGCACATGCGCCTGCGATGTTCGAGGTGCCCGGCTGGCCCGGTGAAGCACTTTGGCCGATTCTGCGGCGCACGCTCGATCGATTCGGTCGCGACCGCATCATGTGGGCGAGCGATGCCACGATGAACCAGACCGGCGAGAGCTGGGCCCAGCTTTTGTTCGCCATGATGTCCAACACCGATCTGTCAGCTCCCGAGCGCGACGCGCTGCTCGGGGGCACCGCGCGTGCATGGCTGCGCTGGCCACCATAGGAGCCTCCATGAGCGGCGATCGGCCGCCTCGCGGCGGCCGACGCGGGACTCGAGTAGGCTGCTCTGGATCAGTGCTTCTGCGTGTAGAGGTGCTTACTGTTTTTGTTTAGCGATCTGTTGAGGCGATTCTGCTCGCCCTTGGCCAGATGACCGCCGTGCTTCGCTTCATCGACGCTACGCCGCTCTCGCCTCCGGCGCGCTGCCGGTTTTGGCAAATGACTGCCGCAGCACTTTCAGGTTCGCATGGTATTTGCTGACCGCGGCATCCTTCACCGGACCATATCCGGCGATCTCCGAAGCCGCATGCGCAATCTCGATGCCCACCTCGAGATTGCCCGCATTCAATCGCTGCACCACGTCGGTGATCAGACTGCGATAGTCCTCGATGAGCCGTCGCTCCATCCGGCGCTCGGCGTGCCAGCCGAGCACGTCGAACGGCGTGCCGCGCAGCCCCTTCAGCGCTGCCAGCACCTTGAACACCGGCATTATCATCCAGCTGCCAAAGGTGTATTTCTTCGGCCGTCCAGTGCTGTCCCTGCCGGGAAGCCACAGTGGCCCGAGCGAGAAGCTCATCCTGAAGCTGCCCGAGAACTGCTCGCGCATGCGCTGCATGAACTTCGGATCGGTATACAGACGCGCGACCTCGTACTCGTCCTTGTAGGCCATCAGGCGCGCCAGTGTCAGGGCAACTTCGCGCACGAAACGTTCGCCATCCTTGAGTTTGAGCGCACGCACGCGTTCGCGGGTATCGTTGACGAAGACGCGATATCGCTGTGCATAGGCGTCGTTCTGATAGGCCGTCAGCAGCCGCATGCGGCTGTCGAGTACTTCGTCGACCGAGTTCAGTGGAACGGGCGCAACGCCGTCACCCAGTTCACGCGCCAGTTCCTGCGGCGCGTGCGCCGCCAGCCTGCCGAGCGCAAAGGTGCGCAGATTGCCTTCGACGAAGGTGCCGTTCAGCCGGATCGCCTGCTGAATCGATGCGATCGACACCGGCAGCAGACCCTTCTGCGCCGCGTAGCCGAGCATCAGGATGTTGGTGCCGATGCTGTCACCTGTCAGCTCGGTTGCGAGCCGGCCGGCATTCAGTTCGAACAGCTCGCCGCCATCCATCGCGCCGACGATCGCGTCGCGCAGGCGCTCCTCGCTGAAATCGGCATTCTTATTGGTCTGGAACGCTCCGGTGGGTGCAACCTCGGAGTTGAGGATCACTCTCGTCTGCCCTGGCTTCAAGGTCTTCAGCACCGCGGCGCCGGAACCTACGATGGCATCGCATGCGATCAGCACGTCGGTCATGCCTTCCGTCAGGCGCGAGGTATAGATCGCCTTCGGGTCAGGGCCGATGCGGATGTGACTGGTGACCGCGCCGCCCTTCTGCGCCATGCCCGTCATGTCGAGCACGGTGCAGCCCTTCCGATCCAGATGAGCGGCCATGCCGAGCAATGCGCCGATCGTCAGCACACCGGTGCCACCGATGCCGGCAACCATGATGTTGTAGCCTCGATCGGTCAGCGCTGCGCTGGCCGGCTCGGGCAGCGATCCCAGCAGTTGTTTGAGCCGAGCCTGATCTCCGCCCGCGCGCACTGCGATTTTCGCCCCGGTCACCGTGACGAAGGATGGGCAGAAGCCCTTCAGACAGCTGAAATCCTTGTTGCAGGTCGACTGGTCGATCTTCCGCTTGCGCCCGAACTCCGTTTCGAGCGGCGTGACGCTCAGACAGTTAGATTGCACCGAGCAGTCGCCACAGCCTTCGCACACTTCCTGGTTGATGAACACCCGTTTGTCGGGGTCGTTCATCAGTTTTCGCTTGCGCCGGCGGCGCTTCTCCGCCGCGCAGGTCTGCTCGTAGACAATGCCCGAGACACCCTTGACCTCGCGCAGCTCACGCTGGATCTGATCGAGGTCGTCGCGGTGACGGACGCTCGAATGCTCCGGCAATTCGATACCCGTGTACTGCTCCGGCGCATCCGATATCAGCACTATCGGCTTCACGCCCTCCGACAGCATCTGCTTCACCATGCCGACCGGCGTGACGCCCAGCTCGACCGGTTGACCGCCGGTCATCGCCACCGCATCGTTGTAAAGGACCTTGTAGGTCATGTTCGCTTTGGCGGCGACCGACGCGCGTATTGCCAGAATGCCGGAATGCGAATAGGTGCCGTCACCCATGTTGGTGAAGACGTGCGGCGTTTCCACGAACGCACTGACTCCTGCCCAGTTCGAGCCCTCGTGTCCCATCGGCATGAACTGCAGCGTATTGCGGTCCATCACCACGGCGACCAGCCCATGGCAACCGATACCACCCAACGCCATCGAGCCTGCCGGAAGATTGGTGCTGGTGTTGTGAGGGCACCCCGAGCAGAAGTACGCGGGCCGTATCGCGACGTTGCCGATCGACTGCGCGCGTGTTTCCACTGCCTCGCAATCGGCGAAACGCGCATCGAGCGCGCAGTCATGAACATCCAGCTGGTCGAGCAGGCGCTTGATCGCACGGCGTACGACCGGCACCGACAACTCGCCGGCGGCCGGCAGCAGCGGCGCGGCGCGCAGATCGTATTTGCCGGCAATCTGCGGACGACGGTCCGCAGCCAGACCGTACAGATGCCGCGCGATCTGTTCCTCCATGAACGGCCGCTTCTCTTCGATGCTCACTATCGCGGCGCTGCCCTGTGCAAAGTCGATCAGCCGCTGCGGGTCCATGGGCCAGATCATCCCGGGCTTGTAGAGCCGGATGCCAAGTCGCTGGCAGACTGCTTCATCCAGGCCCAGATCACTCAGTGCCTGACGCACATCGAGGTAAGCCTTGCCGGCGCTGACGATCGCGAGCGTCCGTCGCGGGCCGTCGATCACGACGCGATCGATGCCGTTGGCGCGACCCCAGGCCGTGGCCGCAGGCAGACGCCGATTGACCAGCCAGTCCTCCTCTACCAATGCCGGCTGATTCGGCCGCAGGTTCAGACCCTCCGGCGGCAGCACGTAGTCCTGTGGGACAGCGAAGGGATGGTGGGGATCCGGTAGCTCGACCTCGCCCGACAGATCGAGCGTGTCCGTGACCGTCTTCATGCCCACGTAGCAGCCGCTATAGCGCGACATGCCCCAGCCGAAGAGGCCGAACTCAATGATCTCGGCGATCGTCGAGGGGTACAGGATCGGCATCAATGCAGCGATCAGCGTGTGCTCGGACTGATGAGCGCTGTCAGAGGACTTGCCGCCGTGATCGTCGCCGGCGATCGCGAGGAAGCCACCCTGTGCCGAAGCGCCTTCCAGATTGCCGAGCTTCAGTGACTCCATGGCGCGGTCGACACCGACGCCCTTGCCGTACCACAGACCGAAGACGCCTTCGTAGGGCGACTTGCCGAACCACTTCAGCTCCTGGGTGCCGCGGATGGCGCTGACCGCCAGTTCCTCGTTCAGGCCGGGAACGAAGCGAATTCGGTGCTCGTCGAGCAGCTTCTGGGCGCCCCAGAGGGCCGAGTCATAGACCCCCAGTGGCGAACCGCGGTAACCGGAGATGTAGCCCGCCGTTCGTAAGCCCGCCGCGCGATCGCGGCGCGCCTGTTCGAGCGGCAGTCGGACCAGCGCCTGGTTCGAGGAGATGAAGACTCGACCGCTGGGCTGCACGTACTTGTCGTCCAGCGCGGTAACGGATTTTGTCATCGGTTGAATAACTTAGCCGAGAGCATTGCCATGCTGCCACGCTACCAAAAGGCACCCCTGCCGCGTAAAGCCATGTCAGCGCAGGGCAACTGACGGTACAGACGGGGTCATTCAGGTCAAGAAATCAAGCGCTTGGGCGCGCTTTTGGCGTACCCTAGAGGTCCAAGAAGGATGGGGACGGTGCCATGTCGGAAGAAGTTTCCAGGCTGGTTTCATTGCGACCGGAAAGCAGTTTCGATCTGCGTCGGGTGGGCGCCCATCCCGATCACTGGTACCCGCTCGCCTGGTCGGACGAACTCAAGCCCGGCAAGACCCTCGGCCGCGAGTTTGCCGGCGAACCCATCGTTCTCTACCGCGGCACCAGCGGCAAGGTCTTCGCACTCGAGGACCGTTGCGCGCACCGCCAGGTGCCGTTGCACCTGGGTGTGGTCACCGGCGACGAACTCAAGTGTCACTACCATGGCTGGGCCTACGACTGTACCGGCAAGTGCACCGACATCCCCTACCTCGGCAAGGACAAGCGCCCCAATGGCGTGAAAGCCTATCCGGCCGTCGAGGTTGACGGGCTGATCTTCGTCTTCCCCGGCAACGCGGCGCTGGCCGACGCCCGCGTGCCGAAGACGCTGGGTGCCTCTCAACGCGGCGACTACAAGACGCGGCGGCTGAACCGCAACGTGGCGTCGCATTACACCTTCATGCACGAGAATCTCTTCGACATGAACCATCAGTTCATGCACCGCAGATTCATGGGCTCCATCCGCGCCAATTGCCTGGGACGCGATCATGGTGATCACTGGGCCCAGGTGGAATACAGCTTCTCGCGTACTGCCGGCAAACAGTCGATGGGTGAGAGAGTGATCGTCGATCTGGCTCGCAAGCGCGGCGTGCCGAAGAAGGACTTCAGCGATCACATGCGCATCCGCACCGACTATCCCTACCAGAGTCTGCGGGTCTGGCTCGGTCGCGATACGCACGAGAGCTCGGATCCGGCGCTCAGCGTCTGGCTCGGCTACACCCCGCTGGGTACCGACCAGCGCGCCAACCGAACCTTCGGCTACCTGTCAGTGAAGAAGCCGCCGGTCCCCGGCCTGATCCACATGGTCTGGCCGGCCGTCACCTGGTTCACCGAAAATATCTTTCGTGAGGACAAGGAAATCGTTGAATTCGAGCAGCGCGCGCACGATACACAGGGCGGCGACCGCAACAACGAGATCTTCCCCGCGATTCGCGACTTGCGCGCGGTACTGGCCCACAACGGGCAGGCGACGGCGACCTAGGCCACCGCGCCGCGCCGGCGCCACCGAATGCCGCGCGAACGTAGCAACCGGTCTAGGGCTGCTCGGTGTCGTGGCTGATGTATGGGTGGATGAGCCGCTCGTCGGCCTGCGCTTCCTCGCTGCTCTCACCGGCGTCGACCGTGCCGCGCTCGACGTCATCCGAGGCGTTCAGCGGCGCCTCCAGCTCGTCCTCGTGGCTCTTGCGATGTCTCTTGTTCGGATCACTCATGGCATATCACCTCGCACGCGATGCTATTCGCGTGCTTCGACGTCTGCCGTAGGTCGCGGGCCCATCAGCACAGCGCGCCACTCCTACCCTGGCATCAAGCGTACCCTGGCATCAAGCCGTGCGGCCGAGATGTCGGGCACCCAGCGCCGCAAAGCATGGATCGGCTTCCGAGCGCTGCCCTTCGGTCAGTCCGGCCCTCGTCGTCCAGACCGGCTCGGTAACCGGCAGGCTGATAGACCAGTCGCGCACGACCTGGCGATGCTTGATGCGCCAGCGACCCTCTTCGCGCTGCAGCTTGTCGACGAAGCGGCCACCGAGCTGATTGCACATCTCGACGCCGTCCTCCCTATGGCTGCGCGTCGCCGCAAGAAAATAGGTTTCCGCGCCGGCCTCATCGCCATCGATACGGATCAATGACTGACCGAGCATGTGATAGAGCGACTCGGTCTCGCGCATGATGCGCTGGATCATCAGATGCGCGAACTGCGGCCCGGGCATCTTCATGTCGCCGTGATCGTCCCAGCTGTTCTGGCCATAGACGCCTGCCATGCGCGGCTCGTCGCAACGATCGCAGCCCTGGCAATACTCACTCAGCGTTCGCTTGATCTCATAGTGATCAAGCATTTCCTGCAGACGTTCATCCATATGGAACTCCCCCGTGCCGCGACCGCGCGGCGATCAGCGGATGCTAACCTATGAATGGTGCTGTTTGCGCGCAGCCAGCAGCTCGAGCGCGCGTATCTGCTGGACGGTCGAATCGGATGCCGTCAGCAGACGATTGGCCTCCTGCACGAACGCTGCCACATCCTCCGCTGCCATCGGCGGACTGATGAGGTATCCCTGGGCAAAATCACATCCGAGTCGCCGCAGCAGGTTCCACGATTCGGTGGTTTCCACGCCCTCAGCCACCACCTTTAGGCCGAGGCTATGCCCGAGTTCGATGGTCGACGTGACGATGGTGACGGCGGCCGGATCGCCGGACGAGATGAACGAGCGATCTATTTTCAGCTCATCGAGCGGCAGTACCGATAACTGCGACAGCGAGGAATAACCGGTACCGAAATCATCCATCGAGAATCGCACGCCGGCGATGCGCAGCAGCTGCATGTTGCGTGCGGCGGTACGAGGCTCGCGCATGACTGCGCTCTCGGTGATCTCGAGTATCAACGCGGCCGGGTCGACCCGCTCGGCTTGCAGCAGACGCATGACCGTATCGCTCAGATCCTGATCCAGCAGATCCGGCGCCGACAGGTTGACCGCAAGATCCAGCTCCATGCCGCCACGACGCCAGATGCCCAGCTGACGGATGCCCGCCCGGAGCACCCAGTCGGTCAACGGGCGCGAGCCGCCGGTGCGCTCTGCCAGCGGTACGAATTCGGACGGCGGTACGTTGCCGAGCAGCGGGTGCTTCCAACGCACCAGCGCTTCAAGGCCTTTCACCGACCGTGTCGACATCGCGACCTTCGGCTGGAAATACAGCGTTAGCGCATCCTGATCGATCGCCTGTCTGAGATCGGTGATCAGCGTCAGGCGGCGGCGGTTCTCATCCTCCTGGCCGGCGCGGTAGAGCGCCACGCGCGAGCGCGATTCATCGGCTTCGCCCAAGGCAGCCTGCGAGCGCTGCAGCAGATCGTCTGCCGCCGCGCCATGCAGCGGGAACAGACTGATGCCGCAGACCAGCCGCAGGTCGAAGCTGATCGTGCCGACGTGGAAGCCGGTCCGCACCGCGGCGAGCAGCTGCTGTGCGTATGGCGCAGCCCGTTCAGCCGTGCAGTTGCGCGCGATCACCAGGAACTGCGTCTGACCGGTACGCGCCAGGATGTCGTGCGGTGAAACGTTCTGCTGCAACCGGCGCACGGCCTCGACCAGCACCTCGTCGCCGACCTGATGACCGACCGACGCCAGGATATCGGGCAGGTTGAGCAACTCGACCATGAGCAGCGCCGCGCTCTGCCCACTGCCGTTGTGTATCAGGGTCGTCAGCTCGCGTCGCGCAATGATGCGGTTCGGCAGCAGAGTGAGTGGATCGTGCTCGGCCTGATACGTGATGTCGGCCTCGCGCGCCGCGATCTCTCGCTGCATGGTGTTGAAGGTAGAGGCCAGCGTACGGAATTCCTCACCGCCGGCAACCGGAACCTCGGTCTGATAGTCGCCCTTCTCGATCCGCTGCGCCGCGAGCACCAGCGCGCCGATAGGTCGCGTTGCGCTCCTGCCCAGCAACGCGCCAACGATGGCGGCAAGCATCAGTGCCACACCGTCGATGATCAGCATCGCACGCCGCAGTTCTCGATAGGGTGCGAACGCGTCGCGCGAAGATTTGAGCAGCACGATGTCCATCGGGTCGCCGCCCGCATCCAGTCGCCGCACGAAGCTCAGATACTCCTCGCCTGAAAACTGAACGACGCGTTCCCCGGGTGACATGACCGGAGCGGCGGAAGCCAGCGTCGACACCGTCCGCATCTGACCGTCGTCACCGTGAGAGACCAGTTCCACCTGCGCCCCGACCAGCTCGCGCAGACGCTGAACCAGCGAGCGATCCGCGACGAAGCCCATCAGCACCCAGGCGATGGTGGCTGGCGTCCGCACCGGCGTCAGGAACACCTGATAGGTACGATCTCCGAACACCCGGAAGTGGCATTGATCGCGACTGTTTTCGGGCTCGGCGAGCAGCTCCTGCAGCGCGTGCGCCCAGCCCGGAGCGTCCGGGACCGTGGAGGCCAGCACCCCGCCCTGCGTATCCAGTACCACCACCAGATCGGCACCAATGCGCTGCGCACTGTTGTCGGCCGCGGACAGGATCGTCGGCGCATCGCCGCTGGCGACCGCTTCGCGAAAACCAAAATCGGACGCCAGGACGGTAACGCCGTTCGCGAGCTGCGAGGCGCGGAAGCGCATCTGCTGCTCGGCCAGTACCGCATCCGCCCGCAGCTGCTCCCACGAGCGCGCCTCGACGTTCTGCCGGGTGCTCGCCAATACTGCCGACAGGGTCACAGTTTGCGTGACCGCTATCAGGACGACGATCAGTACGAGAAGACGTTTGCGGAAACTGCGCATGCCTTGAGGCTCAAATATAGACACGATCGTAAGAGTCTCGCCGGCCATACCGCGAGCATTGGTGCGTGAGAATGAGACCCCGGGCACGTCCGGCGCCGTCGGCGCCGCTGTTTGCTGCGACGTTCGAGGCGCTGCGTCGTGCCTGCGTGCCGGTGTTGGCAGTGCTGCTGACCTGCCTGGGGCTACTGGCGGCGGCAGTGCCCGCGGTAAGTGCCAACTTGTCGCTGCAGGCCGTGAATGCCGACGGTCGACCGCTGCGCGGAGCCGTCGTGCAGGTCTATGCCCTCGACGCGCCTGCGCATCATCCGGTTCCGGAACACGCCGTCATGGATCAGGTCGATCGCACGTTCGCGCCCGACCTGCTGATCATCCCGGTCGGCTCGACCATTGTTTTCCCGAACAGCGATTCCGTCGCCCATCAGATTTACTCGTTTTCGCCGGCCAAGCGCTTCCAGCTTCCGCTCTACCACGGCCAGCCCTATCCGCCGACCCAGTTCGATCAGCCCGGTATCATCACACTGGGGTGCAACATCCACGACCAGATGCTTGCCTACGTCGTGGTTACCGAGGCCGCCTACTTCGGCCGCACCGATGAGCAGGGCCATTGGTCCGCGGACGTGGCGCCGGGACACTATCGGCTGACACTCTGGCATCCGCGACTTCGCGATTCCCTTGCGATGCTGGAGCAGCAGGTCGTCGTTACAGATGCCGGGCCAGCCACTATCAACGTGCGCTTGAAGAAACCGCTGCAGCCCGCGCCCCTGACCGATCGGCCCTACTCGTGGGAATACTGATCCGAGCGCGTGTCGGCTGGTTGCCATGGCTGCTCGGCCTGTGCGGCGCGTCGGTCGACGCGACCGACTGGACCGCCAGCCTCGACCTGCGGTTGGTGGATTCCAACAGCGACCGTTCATATCTCGACGGCGGCCAGGGCGCAACGCGGTGGGATCGCGACGACGCGGTGATCCAACTCGATCGGGCACGACTGAGTGTCACTCAGTCCGTCGGGGAGCTGTGGAGTACGCACGTCGATCTGTCGGCCTGGAATGATCGGGGCGGTTCCGCGATCGGTGTCACCGAAGCATGGGCGCTGCTGAGGCCCTATCCGTTCGACGCTCTGCGCGTGCGACTGAAGACCGGCGTTTTCTATGCGCCGGTCTCGCTGGAGAACCGCGCCAGCGGCTGGGAATCTCCCTACACACTGACCTACTCGGCGATCGACAGCTGGCTCGCAGAGGAAGTGCGCACCGTCGGCAGCGAACTGCAGCTCGAATGGCTCGGGACACGCACCGGACATTCGTTCGACCTCGCTGCCACAGCGGCTGTCTTTGGGTGGAATGAGACGACCGGCGTCGTGCTGGCGAACGACGGCTTCCTGTTCACCGACCGGCAGACACCGATCGGCGGGCGCGTAGGCCGGCCGGGCGATCCACCATTGAATGCCGCGCATCCCTTCGAGCAGATCGATGGGCGAGCCGGTATCTATGGCGGCCTCGAGGCCCGCTACCTCGACCGGCTGACGTTTCGCGCGCTGCGCTATGACAATCGCGCCGATCCTTCGGCAGTGGATGCTGCCTCCCATATCGTCGCCTGGCACACGGCCTTCACCAGTATCGGTGCGCGCCTGGAAACGCAGAATGGCTGGACCGCGATCGCGCAATGGCTCGACGGCACCACCACCATCAGCCCGGTCGGCTTCAGCGGCGACTGGCCCTATCACGCCGAGTACCTGTTGCTTTCACGGCGCAGCGGCCGACACACCTTCAGTGCGCGGCTCGACGGGTTCCGCGTGGATGTCCAGCATGCCTTCGACTCGGGAAGACAAAGCGGCCGGGCCCTGACGGCGGCATGGCTTTTCGATACGACACCGAATCTGCGGCTTGGTGCCGAATGGCTGCTGATCGCCAGCCATTCGTACCAGCGCGAGGAGCTGTACCAACTGTCACCCGACACTGCGCGCAGCCAGGTTCAGCTATCGGCCCGCTACACGATCGGCTCGCACTGATAGACTTACACTCATCGGGGGCACGCAGGAGATCGCGCGATGGTCGAATTCTGGCGCGCGGGCGGATCGGTCAGTCTGGCGACGGCCGAGGCCGCAAGAGCGGTCGAGGCCGAAGGCTGGGATGGGCAGATGTTCATGGACTCCCAATCTCTGGGAGCCGACCCTTATGCGTTGATGGGCGCGTGGGCAATCGCCACCGAGCGCATCAAACTCTCCCCGGGTGTCACCAACCCGCTGACGCGACATCCGGTCGTGACGGCCGCTGCCATCGCCAGCGTGCAAAGCATCTCGGGCGGTCGCGCCGTGCTGGGGATCGGCCGTGGCGACTCTGCGCTGGCGCACATCGGCCTGGCGCCCGTATCGCTCGCAAGCTTCCGCCAGAGCCTGAGCGATCTGCAGCAGCTGCTGCGCGGCGAAGTGACCTCATTCGCATCCCATCCGCTGGGCAGCGATGCTCCGGGCGTCGAGACGCTGTCACTTAGCGATCGGCCGACGGGATCGCACCTCAAATGGCTGCCACCCGGAATGCCCAAAGTGCCGCTCGATGTGGCCGCTACCGGGCCGAAGGTGATCGCGATGGCGGCAGCGATCGCCGAGCGCGTCACGTTCAGCGTCGGCGCCATTCCCGAACGTCTTGAATGGGCAATCGAACAGGCTCGCGCCGCACGGCGCGCAGCCCGACTGCAAGTTCCGGACATCAGCTACGGCGCGCAGATCATCGTCGTATGCCATCCGGACAAGGCCACGATGCTGCGTGAAGTCGCGCCGAGCATGGTCGCGCCGCTGGCGCGCTTTCAGGTCATTCAGGGCGAAGCCGCCGGACCCCGGCAAGGCAGTGACTCCGCCAACTTCGACGCGGTGCGCCGTTCATACGACATGAACGAGCACGGGCGCGTGCTGTCGCACACCAAGCTGAAGAATGAAGCGTTCTCGCCGGAGTTCGTCGATCGCTTCGCGATCGTGGGTCCGCCCGATGAGTGTATTGCGCGTCTACTTTCCCTGGCGGCGCTCGGTCTCGAGCGTTTCGTCGTCGTCGGTCCCGGATTTCACCCCGAAGCGGAGCCTGCGCGCCAGTCGCTGTTCGCGCGCGAGGTAATCCCTGCGGTGCGAGCCGAACTGGCACGCACGCGCTGAACCGACCGGGTTCTCCTACAGCTACGCGCCTCCGCAGCTACGCAGCGGCGCCACGCGCCCTTCGCTGCGTGACGCCAGGTATTTTCCGAAAGTCACTCACGTCTGTTACCGGTTTGCTGCCGGTACTTTCCGCAATTTGCTGAAGTTCGACCCGCCACGGTCGATAGCACCCGCAGCAAGCATTCGCTGCGCACCAGACGCGCGCGAGAGTGACAGTTCAGACGTTGAGAGGTTCGAAAATGCAGCGTGCGATTCCGACCGTGGCGGCTGTCGTTTTGACAGCGCTGCTTCCCCTGGGCACCTCATGTGTGCTCGCCGACGGCATTGAAACGAGCTT
>DATBAM010000133.1:0-13072 GCA_036271535.1 Steroidobacteraceae bacterium
CCAGCAGCAGAGGCAGGACGCAGCACGCGCTGGCAAGCACCGCCGCTCCACTCGCAACGCCCAGCAGCCACTTCATCGCTGAGTTCAGGCTGCTATCTCGCGCGAGGAAATCGTGTAGGTGAACGCGGCAGCATCCAGCGAGTCGTACCGGCCTTTCTCATTTTCCGCCTGCGGATACATGAAAAATGCCAGGGGCGGGCCGGACGAGCCGACCAGAGCAAGGTCGTCGGATTGGTTATAGGCCATCCAGTTGCCTTCCCATCCACCGAAGAGACCTTTGCGCACTGGTGCAACCAGCGGGTTGTCCGCGTCCTTGATCCACTCCGATGTTTCCTGGCGCATGACCTTGTCGACGTCAGCGGGATCCATCGCAACCCACCCATAGTCTTCCAGGAACACTTCGGCCCTGCAATGCTGAGCACCCTGCAGGGTGGCGGGCTTTCCGCCCAGTTCGCGATAGCCAAATTCGCTGGGAGCCAGACGCACACCGTAGGCGTCACGCGCAGGCAGGCCTGCCGCGCGGCACAAGCCGACAAACAAACCATTGAGGTCGGCGCACTTGCCGCCGAGATTCCCCGTCTCGAGCAGCGCCTTGATGTCGCCCGGACCGCATCCGCGTACTTTGGGTTCGCGATAGGTATTGACGACGATCCAGTCGTAGATGCGTTGCGCTTTGGCCAGATCGCCGTGCGCGCCGGCCGTAATCTGATCGGCAGTCTTGCGCACGACGCCGTCCGTCGGCTTGTATGCAGTGGAGTGCAGCCATAGTTTGCGTTCGGCGGCGCTGAGCTTCTGTGTATGCCGCGACCTGTCGGGCATGGCACGACTTTGCGTCTGCACGCGTGAGATCACCTGCAACGACGGTTCTGCCGTTCCCGCATCGAACTGTGCCATGACGGCTTGCGTGTCATCGGCAAGCGAAACCTGTCTTGCCATCGTCGCGTTGCCGCTGAAGTTGTTCGCCAGGGTGCGCTGCCAACCCGACGTGACGGAAGGGATCGGCACCCATACCGTGGTAGATCCAACGAGCTCACGAGGCTGTATGGTCGTGACGACTTCGAACGTACGCCAGTCGCCGGGGTGCGGTTGAAAAACCCGCACGTCGTCCGCGGCGGACCACGAGCTCGCCGGCAGACTCATCGCTGCAATCGAGCCCGACGCGGCTTGAACGAACTGGCGACGCGTTAAGAACTTATTGGACATGATGCGGGAAACCTTTTTTATTGAGTCCGGTCAACCCAGCAGCGGCCGTAGAAGCCGGGCTGCCTCGGGGCCATCCCAGTCGAATTCACCGTCAATTGTAAATCGGGGCCGGCCGTCGCGGGATATTAGAATGCTCAGCGGCAGTACCCCGTGTCCCCAGGTTCGCAATACGCTTCCCTGCGGATCACGAAGGATCGGATAGTCCACGGGTGTGGACGATAGGAAGCGTTGAATCGATGCCTGACCCTCGCCATGATTGATGGCGAGTATTTGAAGCTCACTATGGCTCTTCGCCAGGTTGTTGAGTTGCGGCATCTCGGCGCGGCAGGGTTCGCACCAGCTCGCCCACACATGCAGCACTACGGCTTTTCCGCGCAGAGATTGCAGGTCCCAGACGGCACCGTCGATTGCCGTCAGGCGCAGTGCGTTCGCGGGTTTGCCTGACGGCCACGGCGTAACGCGCGCCGATGCCGCGATGGCAGTACGAAGAGCGAAGGCACCCAGTGCCGCACATACGCCGCGTCGCGTGAGAGGCCGCAAACGCTAAGGACGCATGCTCGCGCCGCCATCGACGCTGATCACCTGACCGGTGACGAAGCTGCCTTCGTCGGACATCAGCAGCGCACCCATCGCGGCGATATCGAGCGGTGTTCCCAGTCGCCGGACGCTGATGCGCTCTTTCATCGCGTCCTTGAGTTCCTGCGGTATGACCTGGTCGAAGCGCGGATGCGCGACGACGCCGGGTGCGATGACGTTGGCGCGGATGCCTTCCGGACCAAAACGGCTGGCCACATGGCGCATCAGCGCATGCTCGGCCGCTTTACCCATGGCATAGGCCACGCGCACCGTTTCACCCATGTGCGCTGCGCCTGAACTGGTATAGAGCATGCAGCCGCAGCCGCGTGCGAGCATGGCGCGCACGGCATGCCGGGTGCACAGCAGGAAGCCGCGGGCGTTCACCCGCATGACCTCGTCATAGACGTCCAGCGAGAGGCCCAGCGCATCGTCCTGGGTTACACCATCGCGAAAGCTGGCGAAGTTGGCGTGAAACCCATCGAGCCCACCGAAGCGTCCGACCGCCAGTTTCACCGACGACTCGATCGACGAATCGCTGGATCCATCGAGTTCGACGCCAGCCGCGCTGCCGCCGCTACTGACGATTTCGTCGGCTACCGCACGCGCGGTGTCGACATCGATGTCGCCCAGCACGACCGATGCGCCCTCGCGGGCATAGTGTCGCGCCAGTTCGTTGCCGATGCCACCGGCGCCGGCAACGATGATGACCTTCCCCTGCAGTTTTTTGCTCGTATTCATTTGTGAGGAAGGCTACGCGGGCGAACAACGCCGTGCAACCGCCGATGCAGGCGTCGGCGCACTCGCGTATACGCCACGATGCGTGGACGCCACGATGCGTGGACGCTATTGTGATTGCATGAGCTACTGGGGAGAGATACGCACCGAACGTCGCTTGATCCTGGCCACCTGTCTCGGACAGGCCGCCGGCTATTCGATCGTCACCTATATCAATAATCTTTTCACGCCGCAGTTGCTTCAGGCGTTTCACTGGAGCCGGGCGGAATTCGCTGGCGTTGGCTCGGTGCTGCTGCTGGGCATCCTGATTCAGCCGATCACGGGCCGGCTGGGCGACACGTTCGGCGCGAAGCGGGTGGCAACGCTCGGGGTCATCGGCGGACCGCTCGTGTTCCTGGGCTTCAGTCTGATGACGGGCGCGCTGTGGCAGTTCTATCTGCTGACGTTGTTGCACCTCGTCATCACCAGCGGCGCCACCGGTCCGGTGAACTACAGTCGCATCATCGTCAGGAATCTCGATCGCACGCGCGGGCTCGCGCTGGCGGCGGCAGCCTCGACGCCGCCGGCTGTCGCCGCATTGGCAATCGGGTCGCTGTCGCATTACATCGATGCGCGGGGTTGGCGCGCGGGCTACCAGGCCGTCGCCGTCACCACTGCGATCGCCGGCGCGCTGGCGCTCTGGTTGATCCCCGCCGGCGCCGACGTGCCGATGCGCGCGTCGGCAGCAACGCACGAACGCGCTGCCAGCTTCGGACCGATCCTTCGCAGTCGCGCATTTCATCTGCTCTGCGCCGCGGTGTTCCTGTGCATGCTGTCGTTCACGCTGCAGACCACACAGCTCAAAGTGATCCTGCTCGATCGTGGCATCGATTCGGCCACCGGTTCGATGGCGATTGCGCTGTTCGCGACCGCCACGATCGCCGGCCGGCTGCTGTGTGGCGTCGCGCTAGATCGGTTCCCGGCATACGCCATCGCGGCTGTTTTTCTGGGACTGCCAGGGATCGGACTGACTTTGCTGGCGATGGGTGTCACGCAGCCGATCGCGGTCGCCATCGCGGTGTCGTTGCTCGGTGCTTCGCTCGGGGCGGAGGGGGACGTCTGGGCGTATCTCGTGCGCCGCTATTTTCAACCGGAGATCTACGGCACGGTGCTCGGACTGGTATTCAGCGCGATGGCGCTGTCCAGTGGACTGGGAGCGCTGCTGCTGAGCCAGATGCTGAAGCAGCAGAACGGTGGCTTCACGCCGTTCCTGGTGGTCAGTGCAGCGTCCGTATTTGCCGGCAGCGGACTGTTGTTGCTGCTGCGATCGGTGCCGTCGGTACCGTCAGGCTTTCCGGTTCTCGAGACGGTAACGCAACCAGACCGCGCCGCCGTCCAGCACCTGTGAACTGACGAGCGACATCTCGCTGACCGGCGCGCGAACACCGGCATCTTCTTTTCTGGAGTCGAACACGCTCGGCGCACCCTGCGCGCCGTCCACCGTCGGGTAGATGACCAGGCTGATCTCATCGACCAGCCCAGCGCGCAGACAGGCGCCATTGGCGCCGCCGCCACCCTCCACCAGCAGGCGCTCGACGCCAAGTTCCGAGTGCAGGAATGCAAAGGCCCGTGGCAGGTCGATCGCATCGGTACCGGCAAAGAAATAAGAAATGCCTTCGCCGCGCAGTCCGACCAAGTGCGCGTCGGATACGTTCTCGGTCATAACCACGACGATCGGATCGCCGCCGATGTCGGAGCGACCCCAGCAGATCCGGCCGTGCGCATCGAGGACCACGCCATACGCGTCGGCATCGCGTTTCGCGATCCAGGGCTCGCGCGCAAGGCGCGGACCGATGTAGGCGGGGTAGGCCGTGCCCTTGGAGAACTCGGCGCCCGTGGTGCGGCCGATGAGCCATGCATCACCCTCGAGTTCGTCGTGCAGGCGTTCGAACAGATCGCCGGTCCCGCTGCTCGCCGGCCGCCAACGGCTGTTGAGAATGCGCCCATCGATGCTGGACACCATGTGACAGATGACATGCGGCTTCATGCGCTAAGTTCCCAACTCCGATTGCAGCAGCGCCAGTGTGCCGGCCCACGAGACCTTCTCCGCGATCGCGTCGTATTCGATGCCGGGCAGACCGGCTTTAGAGGCATGGGGGTCGGTGAAACCGTGTGCGGCGTGACTGAACACCGTCAGCTGCAGTCGCGCCTGCGCCTCCGACATCTCCTGGCGTAGTGCTTCGACGTCTTTCTGCGGCGCATACGGGTCGAGCGCGCCGGTGTAGACGGCGACGATTCCCTTGATGGAACCGGGCCGCGCAGGCTCGTGCGTGTCGAGCAGGCCGTGGTAGCTGACGACTGCCTTGAGGTCGGCGCCGCTGCGCGCAAGTTCCAGCACGCAGCGTCCGCCGTAGCAGTAGCCGATCGCTGCGATGCGTGTTGGATCGACGTTCGGAAGCTGGCGGACCTTCTCGTACCAGGCGACTGTCCGTCTGCGTTGCATGAGTGGGTTGCCCGTCAGCCGCATGTACGTGTCGGCCGCTTCATTCTGGGGATCGCGCAAATATCTGCCGCCGCCATACATGTCGGTTGCGACCGCCACATAGCCCCGTTGCGTCAACAGGCATGCCTGCTGGCGCATGTGATCGCTGAGTCCGAGGGCCGTATGCATGACCAGTACGGCGGGGCGGCGTTCGCCGCCGGGGGGCGCCACTATTTCTCCACGCAGATCGTCGCCTTCGTGATGGAAAGCGATCGGCTCGAGTTCCGACAAGGCGACCTCCGGGATGTGCTGTGATGGTAAAGCCTAGGTGAAGCTTACCTCAGAGCTCTTTTTGATGGCCGAAAAGCGAGCGACGCACTTGAGCGCGTACTCGTGCTCCTCGGCACTTGCGCCCGCGCAGCAATCCTCCAGCACCGTGCAGGCGTAGTCGCGATCGTGAGCTTCGCGCGCGCCGGTATGGACGACGCCGTTGGTGGACACGCCGGCCAGGAATAGCTGCGTGACGTTTCTGGCGCGCAGAATCGGTTCGAGCGAAGTGCCGTAGAACGGACTGACCCGATGCTTGACGATGTCGAAATCGGACTCGTGCGGCCTGAGATCAGGATGCACCTCGGTTCCCCAGCTGCCCAGCTTGAATTTGCCACCCGTCCGGGCGCCGGAAAAGACCGGTGAGTTGGGCGGGCATTCGCGATAGTCCGGCGAAAATCCAACCCGCACGTAGCCGATCAAGGCACCCGCCGCGCGCGCCTTGTCGATTGCGGCACGGGTGTTGGTCATGACGTGGCGCTCCTGCATCTGCGGCACGTAGGTATTGGCACCACCGCCGCGTTCGCTGACGAGGTCGTTGATCATATCCATCACAAGCAGCATGCAGGTCATGAGAACTCCTCCTCGGGCACCGCCGCGGCGGACGCGCCGCCCTGCGGTGCGGCTTTCAGAAAATCACGCAGCTCGTACCAGCCGGTCTCGATGTGCTGCCGCATCGTCAGCATGGCGCCTGCCGAGTCACCCTCGATCAGATGCTTCAGTAGCGTCGCGTGCTCTTCGGCGGCCCTGAGCGCGCGTCCGCCGATACGGTTGATGACGTCGAAGGGGTATTGCGCCCACAGTACCTGTGCGAAGTGCAACGTCTTCGGCAGATTGGCGAAGTCATAGATCCGCCGGTGGAAACGGTAGTTGATCCCGCGGGCCGCGACGGAATCTTTTTCCAGCGCGGCACGCTCGAACGCACCCGCCATATCCCGCAGCTCGGCGATGTTGTCCGCCGTAACGTTGCGGGAGGCACCTTCGACGAGTTGTGTTTCGAGCGTGATTCGCAGTTTCAGGATCTCGGCCGAGGCCGCGATATCGAAGCCGGCGACGGTGGCGCCCCGATAGGAGTCGCTCGTCAAATACCCCTCGGCCTCGAGCAGCTTCAGTGCCTCGCGCACCGGCGTGATGCTGATCCGCAGCTCGCTCGCGATCTCCGTCTGCTTCAGCCGGGCACCGCGCGGCAGGCGGCCGGAGATGATCCCTTCGCGCAGGTGATCGGCGACCTGCTCTTCCTTGGTCCGATAATCCATAGGCATGGTCAAAGCTTACCTTAAAAAATGCATAATGCATTTTTTCTTGACCCGACCCGCCATTTCAAGCAGTGTTTTGACCTCTTCGTATCAGTAAGCCGGGGTCAGACGATGGCTGGATCGCCTTTGAGTGGGCCGCCGCGGCTCGATGGTCAGGTGGCGCTCATCACCGGCGCGGCGGGCGGCATCGGCCGGTCCGTAGTCAATGCATTCTGCGAGGTGGGCGCCGACGTCATCGCGGTGGACGTCGTTGCTGATGGCGGCAGCCTGCCCGGGCGAGCCAGCTATCGCCGCTGCGACGTTACCGATCGCGGCGCGACCGAGTCGCTGATCGACAACGAAATCAGGCAGCGTAAAAAGATCGACATCCTGGTGCTCTGCGCCGGCACGATCGCCAACACGCCGCTTGCTCAGTCGACCGACGATGAGTGGGAGCGGATTTTTGCCGTCAATGTCATGGGCGTGGTCAATCCGGTCCGCAAGCTCTTCCCGCTGATGTGCGAGCGCGGCTTCGGCAAGATCGTGGCGTTGGGTTCGATTGCGGCCAAGATAGGCGGTGTGGCGTCGGGACCGGCCTATGTGTCGGCAAAGTCGGCGGTGCATGGACTGATGAAATGGGTCGCCAAGAACGGCGCCGCCAAAGGTGTCTACGCCAACGTGATTGCGCCCGGACCGGTCGAGACGCCGATGTGGGCGAGCGTTACCGATCGTGCGCCACCGTCGGCAAATGGCAGCGTGCCGCTGGGTCGCTTCGGACAGCCGGAAGATATCGCGCAGAGCATCCTGTTCCTGTGTTCGCCCGCATCCAACTGGATCACCGGTACGGTGCTGGATGTCAACGGCGGCATGCTGATGGATTGACGCCGTGAGTACCAGGATAACCATTGGCTTTATCGGCCTCGGAGTGATGGGCGGCCCGATGAGCCGCAACGTCGCCCTTAAACATGCCGGCCGTGTTTTGGTATTCGATCGCGATGCTGCCGCCGTTTCGGCGCTCGCCGACACGGTCGCCGAGGCTGCGCAGTCGGTCGAATCGTTGGCATCTGCCGCCGACTTCATTTTCCTGTCGCTGCCGGGCGGTCCGCAGGTCGAATCGGTTGCGGATCTCGTGCGGTTCGCTGCGCGGCGCGGGACGGTCGTGATCGACCTCAGTACCACGCCGGTCTCGGTGGCCCGAGCGGTTGCCAGTCGGCTCGAGGCCGCGGGCCTGCTGTTCGCGGACGCGCCGGTCGCGCGCACGCGCGAGGCTGCGCAGCGTGGCGACTTAAGCATCATGGTCGGTGCCGAGCCGGCGCTGTTCGATCGCATTGCGCCGCTCCTGCACTACATGGGGTCGGATGTGACCTTGTGCGGCGACGTCGGCTGCGGCCAGGTGGTCAAGCTGATCAACAACGCGCTGGTGTTCGAAAACACGCTCGCACTGGCCGAGATGATGGTGGTTGGCGAGCGCGCTGGCGTCGCGCCGCAGACGCTGCTGAACGCCGTGTCGAAGGGATCCGGTGACAGCTTCGTGCTGCGTAATCACGGTACCAAGGCGATGCTGCCGCGAAACTTTCCGGAGAAGGCGTTCCCACCTGAATATGTGATGAAGGATCTCGACTACTTGCTGCAGCTCGCGAGTGAGGTCGATGTTAGCGCCGGTGTCGCACGTCTGGCGCGGCGCTATTACGAAGCCGCGAGCCGGCAGGGGCTATCGGGGCGCTATTTTCCGGGCGTCATCGAATTCATCGATAAAGGTGGTTCGGTCGACGATGGTGGCAGGTCGTGAGACATCGCGAGGAACGTTGATGCAGCTCAAAGCCAGAGAAGTCACGAGCGGTCTGGGCTTTCCCGAAGGCCCGATCGCGTTGGCCGACGGCAGTGTGCTGGTGGTCGAGATCCAGGGTGGCCGCCTGACCCGTGTAGCTGCGTCGGGAGAGAAGCAGACCGTGGCCCAGCTTGGTGGCGGCCCGAACGGTGCCGCGATGGGGCCGGACGGCAAATGCTATGTCTGCAACAACGGTGGCTTCGGTTGGCATCAGGGATTTGGTGATGACAAGGGTTACATGCGCCCGCTCGGTCGCGCGGAGGACTACACCACCGGCCGCATCGAGCAGGTCGACATCAAGTCCGGGGCGGTGAGGGTGCTGTACGACCAGTGCGACGGCGTGTCGCTCAAGGGTCCGAACGACATCGTGTTCGATCGGTCAGGAGGTTTCTGGTTCACCGACCACGGCAAGACCTACGGTCGCTTGATGGACCGTGGCGCGGTGTACTACGCCCGCATCGATGGTTCGCTCATCCGGGAGGTCGTCTTTCCGTGCATCACGCCGAACGGAATAGGATTGTCGCCGGACGGCGGCACGCTCTATTTCTCCGAGACCGAGACCGGCCGACTGTGGAGCTTCCGGATCATCGGTGAAGGACAGCTCGAAAAACTGCCCTGGCCGTCGCCGGCCGGCGGCAAAATCCTCCATGGGTTGGGCGGCTATCAGCGCTTCGACTCGATGGCGGTGGAGGCGAACGGCAACATCTGCGTCGCAACGCTGGTCAGCGGTGGCATCAGCGTATTCTCGCCGAGCGGCGAGCGCGTCGAGTTCCACGAGGCGCCCGATATCTATTGCACCAACATTTGTTTTGGCGGCGCAGGGATGCGAACCGCATTCATCACTCTGTCAGGTACAGGCCGACTGATGGCGGTCGACTGGCCACGGCCCGGACTGGTGCTGAACGATCCGGTGACTGCGCGCGGCTGAGCGCTGACTCAGAGAATGACTTCGCGCTGCTCGAGAGCGGCGCGCTGAGCCTGGGTCATCCCAAGCAGCTCACCGAAGACATACTCCTCGTCCTGTCCCAACGCAGGGGTAAGTCGATCGATGCCGACTTCATGCGTGCGGGAGAACTTCGCTGGCGCGCCCACGGCGAGCCGTGCGTCGATGCCGGCGGCGCTGACTTCGGTGGTGGTGCCGCGATGACGCAGGTGGGCGTCATTGGCGACATCGCGCATGTTCCAGGAGACGTGTGCGCACAGACCGGCGCGCTGCAGACGTTCCGCGGTGTGTTCGGCCTGCAGGTCAGAGAGCCATTGAGTGAGCAGGCGATCCATCTCCTCGCGATGATCCAGTCGCGCCGCCGCGGTCGCATATCGCGGATCGAGCGCGGCAGCAGGGTGACCCAGTTCGTGCGCGAGCCGCTGCCATTCGGCATCGTTGCGAATGGCGAGCGTCAGCCAGCGGTCCGGTTGCGCCGTCGCGTAGATGCCGTGCGGCGCCATCGACGAATGCGCGTTGCCGCATCTGTCGGGGGTCTGGCCGAGACTGGCCTGTACCAGCGCGTCACCTATCATCGCGCTCGCCACTTCGCGTGCGGCCAGATCGATATGTTGCGCCTGTCCGACTCGCCTTCGCTGATGCAGCGCGGCCATCACAGCGAAGGCGGCGTGTATGCCGGCCGAGTGGTCCATGACATGGCGCATTTCGACCGGTGGTCCATCCGGATAGCCGGTCAGCCAGCCCAGACCTCCCCACGCGCCGAACAACGGCGCATAGCCTGCGAAATGGGAGTCGGGTCCAGCCTGTCCGGACGATGACAGCGACAGCAGGATGACGTCTGGTTTGACGGCACGCAGCGCATCGAAACCCAACCCCAGGCGCTGCATGACGCCGGCGCGAAAGCTCTCGGCCGTGACATCGGCAATGAACACCAGGCGCTTTGCGATAGCGACCGCTTCGGGTTGCTTGAGATTCAGGCGTACCGAGAGCTTGTTGACGGACACCTGGTCGAAGGTCGCTGCGGTCATGCGGCCGTACACCGCGTGAGGTTTGCGAAATGCGTCGGGACGGGTCTTGCTCTCGATCTTGATGCATTCGGCTCCGAACTGCGCCAGCAGCTGTGTGCCGAAGGGCCCGGCCGCATGGATGGTGAAGTCCGCGATGCGGATGCCTTTCAATGGCGTATTGGCGCGGGTCATGACGAACTGCCCGCCACCATCTCGCCGAGCGCCGGCACCTGCATGGCTGCCGGCAGCGGTGAACAGCGAAAGTGAAACGGCGCCACCAGCACCTGCGCCGGGTGTCCGTCGGCGAGCGTCAGCGGCGCGAACAGTCCGCGCGATTTCTCGTGCGCACCCTCGAGCACTTCGGTGGGCGTGCGGTATTTGGCCGCCGGTACGCCGAGCTGCTGTGCGCGCTGAACGATGTCATGAACGTCGTGGCGCGCCATCCATTCGCGAACGTGGCCGTTGATCTCGTCGCCGCGGCGGCTTCGCTCAAGCGGATCGCGCAGCGCTTCGTCCAGGGCCCAGGCGGGTCGTCCCAGCAGCTCCACCAGCGCATTCCACTGGCGATCTTCCAATGTCAGCAGCTCGACGAAACCACCTCGCGCTTCGAATACGCCGCCATAGCGAAACCGGCGGGTGCTGCGGTGCTCGAGCGAGCCGTCTCCCAGCCGCTGCAGCGCGAAGGCGCCGACCGAGAGCACGGCATCCTGCACCGACACATCCACATACTGACCGCCATCGGCGACGGCCCACCACGCCGACAGCGCCGCGAATGCCGCCATTGCACCGCCCTGATATTGCGCGAAGTGGCCGTAGATCTTCAGCGGCGGCCGATCGGGGAACAGTTCGTGCGACAGTCCGTTCGGTAACAGGAAGCCCTCGCCGCCGGCGTGCAGCAGATTCAGTTCCTCGCCATCCCACCCGGCCTTGGGACCGCTCGAGCCAAATGGCAGTACGCTGACGTGTACCAGCTGCGCAAAGCGCTCCGAGATCAGATCCGGATCGAGTCCCAGTCCGGGGCGGTCGCGGATCGGTGTGTCATCGAGCAGGATATCGGCTCGCTGCAACTCGTCCTCGAGCAGGCGTTGGCCGTCCGGTGAAGCGAGATCGCACACGAGGCTACGCTTGCCTGCTGATAGATAGGCAAACAGCGCGCTCTGACCGTCGTCGAGCAGCGGCGGTGCGGTGCGTAGCGGCGAGCCTTGAGGCGGCTCCAGCAGGACGACCGTCGCGCCCATGGTCGACAGCAGCCTGCCGGCGTAGGAGGCCGCGACGTTGCGCGAATGCTCGACGACACGGCAGCCCGACAGCGGTAGCGCGGACATCGCCGTCAGCGTATCAGCGGCAACTCGAGATCCACGCCCGCCCCATCGATGAAAGCCGGTAGCTTGACGTCGCGCGAGGGCAGGGCAACGGTAGCGAAACCCGGTGTGGTGACTTCGCCGCGCTGATTCTCGGCGGCGATCTCGATGTCGACGAGCGCCGTTTTGTCCTTGACGTACTTACGAGTGACTTTCCCTTTGCAGAACGTCGTGTCGCCGACGATATTGAAGCGCCGCATCTCGCTGCGAACGCGCTTCAGCACGCCTGCATCTCCCATCCAGTTCGTAATCAGCGAGCATATCCACGACGAACGCTGCGGGCCGTAATCATAAGTGCCCGGCACGCCGACTTCCTTGGCGACGGATTCGCGGTGGTGACCGATACCGGTGTACTCGACACCGCTGCCAGCTTCGGGATTGCGGAAGAAATGACCGGGATGCTTGACGGCTGCCTGGAGAATGACGCCGTGCGTGTGGCCGCGACCGCAACCGACGAGGAAGCCCATCGTGTCCATCAGGGACAGCGGACCGCGTGCAATGGTCGGCAGTTCTTCGCCTTCCTTCACATCTTCCCAATAGCGAACGGCGGAACCGCGGACATTCTTTGGCTCGTCGAGCACCATCTCGTCGATCTTGTCGCGCTGTTCGTCGGTGTATTGATACTGTTCGATGTCCTTGTACTTGCCGGCATCGCGCGCTGCTTTGCGCTCATGGCGTGTACAGGTGCCGAGCGCACGCGCGATCAGTTCGCTGCGCTGATTGAAGTAGCAGGCCTCGACGTACTGTAGTACCAGCCGACCCGAGAACTTGCTTTGTTTCTCTTCGACGCCGACCACTCGCTCGATCGCGGTGATGCGATCGCCTGGACGCACGTGTCGGAACAGTTCCCAGTCATTGCCAGCATAGAACCCGTGGACGCCAGGAAGACCCCAACGGGTGCGTCCGAGCCATCCAAAGGCCATGGGGAACATCGGATGCGCGAGCATCGTGCCGTAGCGGGTCGATGCTCCGTATCCCACTTCGCGATAGAGCGGATTCAGGTCGCCTATGCCGTTGCACCAGTTGCGCAGCGTGTCAGGCGTCGCGTCCTGGAGATAAGGTCCTTCGGGTCGCAGCTGCAGGCCGATCATCGCACGGGCGTCTGCAATGGCCTTGTCCGTGATCAGGCCTTCAGCGGGGGCATTGCCGACATCGGAAGACGGGACTGGTGTGCTCAAAACGTACTCCTAAAATAGTGCATTGTGCATTTAAGCCTCAAGGTCGCCGTACGGGGGCCCAGGCAAAAGCCCCAGGGGCTGCTTCGCCAATGGCCGATGCGCGCAGCATTGCGTCGTAGTGCTCGGCGGTCACGCCCGCCGCTTGCAGCACCGCAGCGGTGTGTGCTCCGAGTTCCGGCGGCGCAAGTGTCGCGGGGTTCGCGTCCGGGTCGTGCACG
>DATBAM010000134.1:0-33123 GCA_036271535.1 Steroidobacteraceae bacterium
GATACCTTTGAAGTTGCGTTCGAAATTGGCCTTGAGAATCAGCTGATCGCCAGGAATCACCGGCTTGCGGAAGCGGGCCTTGTCGATGCCCACGAAGTAGAAACGGGTGTTCTCATCCGGGTAGGCGTTGGCAGTCAGGAACGCCAGCAGCCCCGCCACCTGTGCCAGCGCTTCGATGATGATCACGCCGGGCATCAGCGGCCGCCCGGGAAAGTGGCCCATGAAGAACGGTTCGTTGAAGGTCACGTTCTTCAGCGCCCGGATGTTCTTACCCGCGGTGTACTCCAGCACCCGGTCCACCAGCAGAAACGGGTAGCGATGCGGCAACCGCAACATGATCGCATTGATGTCGAGATTGGTCGCTTCAGTCATCGTTCTGATCCTTCCGAGTCCCTTCGTGCCGCGATTCGCGGGCACGCTGACGTTGTTCGCGCCGCACGCCGAGCTTCATACGAGCCACGATGCGATGCCAGGTGCGCACCGGTTCCAGCCCGACGACGCCCGAATAGATGCCGGGCTCCTTGATCGAATGCGGAACTGCTGATTTTCCAGTGATGACGACATCATCGCAAATCTCGATATGGCCCGCGATCCCCACGTGGCCGCCGATCATGCAGCGTGCGCCGATACGGGTGCTCCCGGCCACGCCGGTGCACCCGGCAATGGCCGTGTGCGAACCCACATAGACGTTGTGTCCGATCTGGATCTGGTTGTCGAGTTTGGCGCCGTCGCTGATTACCGTGTCGTCGATTGCGCCGCGGTCGATGGTGGTGTTGGCGCCGATCTCGACGTCGCTGCCGATGCGGACGGTTCCCACCTGCGGCACCTTGACCCAGCCATCGACATCGCGCGCCAGGCCGAACCCATCGGCACCGATGACGACACCGGGATGGATCAGCACGCGGTCAGCGATCGACACGCCGCGCTCGAGCGTGACGCGCGCGACCAGACGACAATCGGCACCGAGCTGGACGTCAGGCCCGATCAGGCAGGCAGGCCCGATCGAACAGCGCGCGCCGATGCGCGCGCCGGCTGCCACGACAACATACGGGCC
Source organism: Steroidobacteraceae bacterium (assembly GCA_036271535.1). Taxonomy (GTDB): domain Bacteria; phylum Pseudomonadota; class Gammaproteobacteria; order Steroidobacterales; family Steroidobacteraceae; genus FEN-1191. The sequence goes on from DATBAM010000134.1 coordinate 1,055, forward strand.
GATCTCGGCGCTCGCGTCGACCTGCGCCGTCGGGTCGACGATAGCGGTGGGATGTCGGCCGGGGTGCCTCGCCGGATCCGGATACAGCAGCAGCGCCATGCGAGCAAACAACGCGTGCGGATTGGGGCCGATCAGCGCCGCCGTCGGACAGGACGCGGCCATGCGCGGCTCGAGCACCACCGCCGTCGCGCGCGTGGCAGCCAATTCCGCGGTCAGTTTCGGGTTGGCCAGGAAGCTCAGGGCGCCCGGCCCTGCCGCCTGCAGCGATGCGATGCGATCGACCTTCGTATCGGGGTCGCCGCGCAGCTCGCAGCCAAAGCGCACTGCGAGGTCGCCGAGCGCGATACTCATTGTCTGAACCGGCCCTAGGCCAAGGCTATTTTCCGGAACCGCTCTTCGGAGCGCCCGTAGCCGGCTTGGTGGTGCTCGGGGCTGCCCCGCCACGCGCCTGCAGCGCACTGAGGATCTGCGGCGTGATATCGAGCGTCGGGCTGGCGAAGATCACGCCATCGGCCAGTACCAGGTCGAAGTGCTGCGCCTGTGCATACTGCTGGACTTCTTCCACCAGTACCTTCTGCAGCTTCGACAACTCCTCGTTCTGCCGGGCGTTGAAGTCGTCCTGGTATTCGTTCACCCGCATCTGCAGCTGACGATTGCCTTCGCGCAGATCCTTATCGGACTGGGCGCGCTGATCGCCGCTCATCGTCGCGGAGTCACGCTGCAAGGAGTCTTCCTTGCTCTTCAGCGAGGCCTGCTGCGTCTGGATATCCTTCTGCTTGCCGGCGAACTCATTGCGCAGGGCGTCCTGCGCCGCCTTGGCCTGTGGAGATTCCTGCATCAGCCTGGAGTACTGAACGACGCCGATCTTGAGATCCGCGTACGCCGGCGACGCTGCCGCTGCCAGAATTGCCATGCCCGAAACTGCTGTCACCCACCCACGAAATCTCATGCCTGCTCCTGCTTTCTAGAATGAGTTCCCGATCGAGAACTGGAAGCCCTCTTTGCGGTCCGGAAAATGGATGCCGTCGTTGGGATCGGACGCGTTGAGCGCCACGCCGTAGCTGAAGCGGAACATACCCAACTGCGGCGCGAGCCACTGCACGGACAACCCCGCCGAACGCTTCAAATCATGATAGCTGAATTTATAGTCGACCGGTGTTTCCAGGTCCTCTCCCAGATAGCGGGTGCCATCGTTGGAGAAGACGTTACCCATGTCGTAGAACAGGCTGACACGCGCGCTGGTCTGCCATTTCTCCGGAATCGGGAAGATCAATTCGGTTCGCGACACGATCAGTTCGTTGCCGCCATAGGGGTTGCCATTGGTGTCGACCGGTCCCAGCGTATCCTCGGTGTAGCCGCGAACGGTGTCAGGGCCGCCGGCATAGAAGCGCTTGAACGGCGGCAGCGCGGTCGTACCACCGATCGGTTTGCCATAAGAAACCTGCAGGCTCTCGGTCGCAACCCAGCGCTTCCAGATGGGCAGATAGCCGGCAAAGCTATAGTTGGCGATCCAGTAGCGCACGTCGCTCACGGGCGGCACATAGACCAGCGAGAACGCGCTTTTCAAGCCGCGATCCGCGAACAACCCGCGGTTGCGTGAGTCATACGCCCAGGACAGTGACAGCTCGAGCGTGTCGAAACGGGATCCAAGCAGCGCCGTGCTGGTTGCAATCGTGGTGCCGTCGCCCTCGGTGAACTGGCTGATGGCGGCGCTCTGGTACCCGTGGCCGTTGGCGGCGACCCAATCCACCGCCTGCTCGGCACTGCCGGCAGCGAAGGTCAGCAGGTCGACGTGCTGCAGGGTCGCGCCGGCGCTGACGAATTGATATTCCGACAGCGGATAGCCGTAGGTCACGCCCAATGCCAGATTCTTGGAATCGAACGACGACGTCTCGGACGTGAACTGTGTCGAGTCGCGGTAGCTCATCGACAGCGTACGCGATATGCCGTCGACGGTCCGGTAGGGATCGGTGACGCTGACGCTGTAGACCTTGTTGAATTCACCCGAATCCAGGTTGAGCGCAACGTAGTCGCCATTGCCGAAGAAATCGCTGTCGCTGAAATTGCCGTTGAGCACGAACTTCTGCGAGGCGGAGTAACCGATACCGCCGCCGATCGTGGCGCTCGGACGCTCCTTGATCGCAAAGGCGACATCCACCAGGTCCGGCGCGCCCGGCACCGGCGTAGTGCTGGTTTCCACGCTCTCGATGAAGGGCTCCCGCTGAAGGCGTTGTTTCGAACGCTCGAGCTGGACGTTCGAGAGCCATGAGCCCTCCAGCTGGCGCAATTCGCGACGCAGCGTCTCGTCATTGCTGCGCGTAGTGCCGGTGAAGTTGATGTGGCGTACGTAGACGCGACTGCCTGGATCGACGAACAGCACCATGCTGACGATCTTCTTGGCGTCGTCGGTGGTCGGCACCGGCTCCACCTTGGCAAAGTAGAAGCCTTCGGCTCCGAGCCGATTCTTGATCAGCGTCTGCGTCGCACTGATGTTCTTCTGCGAATAGACCTGCCCGGGCTGGACGACCAGGAGCTTGCGAACTTCGTCTTCGCCGATGATGGTGTTGCCGGCAATCTTGATGTCGCCGAGTCGGTAGATCTGCCCTTCGGTGATATTGACGGTGATAAAGATGTCGCTCTTATCGGGCGCGATCGCGACCTGAACGCTGTCGATGCGGAAGTTCGCGAACCCGCGATCCTGGTAGTACGCGGTGATCTTCTCCAGATCGCCCTGCAGCGATTCGCGCGAATACCGATCGCTCGATTTGTACCAGGAGGTCAGATTCGGCGTCGTCAGTTGCAGCGTGTCAAGGATGTCCTTTTCCTTGAAGTGCGTATTGCCGACGATGTTGATCTCGCGGATCTTCGCGCGGCTGCCTTCCTTGATATCGAGGGTGATACGCACCCGATTGTCAGGCAGGTTCTCCACCTTGGGATCGATCTTCACCGCATACTTGCCGCGGCTGTAGTACTGGTCGGTCAGGCCCTGCGTCACCTCGTCGAGGGTCGAACGATCGAAGGTCTTGCCGGCCGCCAGTCCGAGATTGCGCAGCGGCTTCTGCAGATCCTCGGTCTTGATGTCCTTGTTGCCCTTGATGTCGATGCTCTCGATCGAGGGCCGCTCCGCCACCGCGACGATCAGCGTGTCGCCGTCGCGTCTGAGCTCGACGTCGCGGAAGAAGCCGGTGGCATACAGCGCACGAACCGATTCTCGTTCGCGCTGCGCATTGAGATGATCGCCGATGTTGATCGGCAGATAGTTGTAGACAGTGCCTTCCGAAATGCGCTGCAGACCTATGACCCGGATGTCGCGGACCACGAAGTCGCTCTCGCCGATGCTGGCCGTCTGCGCGCGCACCAGGTCCGGGGGAAGGTTCAGCGCAAAGGCTGCGAGGAGTGCGCACCGTGTCGCGCGCCGGCTGCAATTGATCAAGGAAGGTTCAACCGAACTGACGCGAGATGTCGTTGAAAAGGGCGACGCCCATCAGCAGCACGAGCAGTGCCATTCCGAGCTGTTGGCCGATCATCTGAAAGCGCTCCGACAGCGGGCTGCCCTTCAGCCACTCGATCGTCTGAAACACGATCTGCCCTCCGTCGAGGATCGGGATCGGCAGCAGGTTCATAAACCCTAGTGCGAGGCTGACGATCACCAGGAACCGCAGGAAAGATAGCAGACCGAGAACGGCCGAATCGCCGGCATATTGTGCAATGCTCAGCGGCCCGCTCAGGTTCTTCATCGAAACCTGTCCGATCAGCATGCGCCAGAACAGCCGCCCCTGCAGGGCAGTCATGTCCCAGGCATCCACGGTGGCATGTGCGAACGCGGACGGTATCGACAGATTGATGTGGCGGATCATCGATGGCGGCAGGGGCCTGCCCTGCTGCGCGATACGGATGCGGCCCACGACTTTGCCGTTGACCGTGTCGGACTCGCTCTGCACCCGGACCGATGACTCGACCCCGGCGCGCAGATAGCGGATCAGGATGCTGGCATTCGGATGCGCCTCGATGCGTGTCTGCAGATCCTGCCAGTCGTGCACCGGTTCGCCGTCGACCGCCAGCAGCTGGTCACCGGTTGCGAGGCCGGCCCTGGCCGCGGGACCGTTGCTATCGATCTCACCGATCGCCGCCGGCGCGGGCGGCTCGTAGAAACGCAGCCCAAGACTCGGCAGCATCGCCTCGGGCTCGGTGAGGCGCACGCGCGCGGCACCGGGAGGCACGTCGAGGGTGCCGCTGCGCACGGCACCGCTGCCGTCGCGGGCGGAGAGCACGATGGGCGCATTGCCACTGACCGCATCCAGCAGGCCGAGCACCGCTCCGTCCTCGGAGTCCACCGGGCGCGAATCGATCGCGGTGATCTCATCGCCGGCCCTGAATCCGGCCTGGCCGAGAATACTGGTTGGATCCACCGGACCGAGCACCGGGCGGACCTGATTGACGCCCGAAATCAGATAGACGGCCGTCAGCAGGATGATCGCGAAGCCGATATTGAATGCAGGCCCCGCCAGCAATACTGCGATGCGCTGCCAATGGGGCCGGCGCGTGAACGAACGCGACAGTTCGGCACTGTCGACCGGCCCCTCTCGCTCGTCCAGCATCTTCACGTAGCCGCCCAGCGGCACCGCGGCAATCACATACTCCGTCGCGTCCTCACCCGCTACGCGTGTCCAGAGCGCCTTGCCGAAACCGATCGAGAACCTCAGCACCTTGAAACCGAGCCGCCTGGCGACCCAGTAGTGTCCGAATTCGTGCACCGTGACCAGCAGCGAGATCGCGGCAATGAACGCGAGCAGATGGATGATCCAGGAACTCATGCCCGCACGCCCTGGGGGACGGCACCGACGGTACCGCGCTGCCCGACGGCATCGCGTGCAAGGCGGCGCGCTTCCGCATCGGCGGCCAACACCGCGTCGAGTCCGGTCATCGCTCCCCCTTGAACCCTGTCCATGACTGTCTCAATGACCGCTGGAATATCACCAAAGTTCAATCGGTTGTCGAGGAATGCCTGCACTGCGACCTCATCGGCCGCATTCAGACTGGCGCAGTAGAGCCCACCCCGTAAAGCAGCTTCCCGGGCTTCTCGCAGGCAGGGAAAGCGCACCACGTCCGGTGCCTGGAAATCCAGGCGTCCGGCATGAACCAGATCCAGAAATTCTACACCGGCCTCCATCCGCTGCGGGGTCGCTAGCGCCTGCGCGATGGGTACCCGCATGTCGGGCGCGGCCATCTGTGCCAGTACCGAGCCGTCGATGTATTCGACCATCGAGTGCACGATGCTCTGCGGGTGCACCACGATGTCGACGTCGCCGGCGGGCATGCCGAACAGCACTGTCGCCTCGATCAGCTCCAGCCCTTTGTTCATGAGGGTTGCGGAATCCACTGAAATCTTGCGGCCCATGCTCCAGCGCGGATGCGCGCAGGCCTGGTCGGGCGTAGCGTGCGCCACGGCTTCGGCGCTCCAGTTGAGGAATGGGCCGCCGGAGGCCGTCAGCAGCAGGCGCCTGACCCCGTCGGCCCGGCGGCCGGCCCGATAGTTCGAAGGCAGGCACTGAAAAATCGCGTTGTGCTCGCTGTCGATCGGGATCAGTTCGGCGCCCGACGATTCGATCGCGCGGATGAGCAGCGCGCCCGCCATCACTGCCGATTCCTTGTTCGCCAGTAATAACCGTTTGCCCGCGGCGGCGGCGGCGAGCGTCGAGCGCAGGCCGGCTGCTCCACTGATGGCAGCCATCACGTAGTCGACCTTGGTATCGGCCGCCAGTTGCACGATGGCGTCGGCACCGGCTGCAACGCGAGTCTTACAGCCGGCAGCGCGTAAGCCCTGCTCCAGTTCGCGCGCAGCCTCCAGCGACTCCAGAGCCGCCCATTCCGGCTGGAATCTGCGGCACTGCGCCAGCAGGCCCGCGGCGTTGCTGCGCGCCGCCAGCACCGCGACATGGTAGGTCTCAGGGTGCAGCGCGAGCACTTCGAGCGTGGATACGCCAACGCTGCCGGTGGCACCGAGCACCGCTACGCCGATGGTCATCTGACATGCCTCATTCTTATTTGCCCGCTCCTAGCCATATCAATCCCAATGCCATGACGGGCGTCGCAGCCGTGACGCTGTCGATCCGGTCCAGCATACCGCCATGGCCCGGGAACAGCCGTCCACTGTCCTTCAGATGCACATGTCGCTTCAACAGGCTTTCGACCAGATCGCCGACCACCGAGAAACCTGCCGCCGCGAGGCACAGGCCGATAAAGCCACCGATCGAGAGCCTGAACCAGCCGGCGCCCGCTGCTGCGACGCCCGCGGCTAGCAGCATACCGCCAATCACCCCCTCCCAAGTCTTGTTGGGTGAAACGCGCGGCGCCAGATGCGTTCGACCGAACTGGCGCCCGGCGAAGAAAGCGCCGGTATCGGCGGAGAACGCCAGCACCAGGATGAACAGGGTCCATTCGGGGCCGCCAACCCAGCCAGCATCGATCCGCGCCAATGCAACCCACGTGGGCAGCAGCGCGAACGCGCCAGCGAGGCCCGCCGCCAATGCGCCGCCGCGTTGCGGCGCCAGAACGATCCAGAAGAGCGCGACGATCCACCAGCCGACCGCGACTTCGAGCATCAGAACGAAGCCCGCGGTGCTGAGCGGTGCCATGTGGATGAGTGCCCCCAGCACTGCCAGCAGTACGACGTACAGCACCCGCCAGATCGTTTGCGTCGCAAGAAAGGCGGACCATTCCCAGGCCCCGATCAGCGTTATCGCACCGAAGATGAAGCTGGTCACCGGCGGCGGGCAGACGATGATGGCCGCAGTGCACAGAATGGCCAGTGCAAGCGCCGTCAGTATGCGGGAGCGGAGCATGGCAGCCTTTAGTGGTCAGCGTGGCGCAACGTCGGAGGCCTGTCCGGTGGTCAATCCGAAACGACGCTGACGGGCAGCGAAGTAGGCCAGTGCCGCCTCGAACTGAGACTGGTCGAACTCCGGCCATAGCCGGTCAGTGAAATAGAGCTCGGTGTAGGCCAGGTTCCAGAGTAGAAAGTTGCTGATGCGATGCTCGCCGCCGGTGCGGATGAACAGATCGGGATCGGGTACGTCCGCGAGCGATAACGCCCCTGCAAACCGCGTCTCGTCGATCTGCTCTGGCGTGAGTTCTCCCTTGCCCACCTGTCCCGCGAGTCGGCGGGCAGCGGCGACGATATCGGCCCGGCCCCCATAGCTGACGGCGATCTGCAGCGACAACTTGGTATTGCCCGCGGTAGTGCGCTCGGAACTGGCCATGCTGTTGAGCATGCGCGCACCGATCTGATCACGATCGCCGATGAATCGCACGCGCACGCCGGAACGGTGGAGCTCGGCAATCTCACCTTCCAGCGACTCGACGAACAACGACATCAGGCTCATGACCTCATCGCGCGGGCGACCCCAGTTCTCGCTGCTGAACGCAAAGAGCGTAAGCGCGCCGACGTGATGGCGCACGCATTGGGTGATGGCCATACGAACGGGTTCGACGCCGGCCCGATGACCGTCGGCATTTATCCCGCCTCGTGCACGCGCCCAGCGTCCGTTGCCATCCATGATGATGGCGACGTGACGAGGCGTGGACTCAGGAGTAGCCATTCCCGCAACGCTGCTCAAACCTGCAGAATTTCCTTTTCCTTGGCTGCCAGCTGCTGATCGATCTCAGCGACGAAGCGATCGGTGAGCTTCTGGATCTCGTCTTGTCCGCGACGCTCGTCGTCCTGCGTGATCATCTTTTCCTTGAGCATTTCCTTGAGATCGGCAAGCACGTCGCGCCGCACGTTGCGCACGCTGACCCGCGCGTTCTCGGCATCGTGCCGCACGACCTTGGTGATGTCGCGTCGCCGCTCCTCGGTCAACGGTGGCAGAGGTATGCGGATCACCATCCCGGCGGTGTTGGGCGTCAACCCCAGTTCCGACTTGTAGATGGCCTTCTCGATCGCGCTTACCATCCCCTTTTCCCAGGGCGAGACCACGAGCGTGCGCGCATCCTCGACGCTGATGTTCGACACCTGCTGCAGCGGCACGTCGCTGCCGTAGTAGTCGACCTTCAGATGTTCGATCAGGCTCGGATGCGCACGACCCGTACGCAGCTTCTTCAGGTCGGCCTGGAATGACTGCACGCATTTCTGCATGCGTATGGTTGCGTCTTTCTTCAGATCATCGAGCATAGCGATGCCTTCATTCGTTGGTCACGAGGGTACCGATGTCCTCGCCGCGCGCCACGCGCAGCAGGTCGCCAGCAGTACCCAGATTGAACACGCGCAGCGGCATGCGATAGTCACGACACATGACGATCGCGGCAGCATCCATGACATTCAGGCGGTCATCGAGCACCCGGTCGTAGGTCAGTCGCGGGTAGTGCTTGGCGGCCGGGTTCTTGACCGGATCATCGGAATAGATTCCGTTGACCTTGGTGGCCTTGAGCAGAAGCTGTGCCTCGATCTCGATGGCGCGCAGGCTCGCGGCGGTATCGGTGGTAAAGAATGGATTACCGGTGCCGGCCGCAAAAATGACCGCGCGACCCTTTTCCAGATGCCTGACCGCGCGACGGCGGATGAAATCTTCGCAGACCTCGTTGATCCGGATCGCCGACATCACCCGCGCCGGCACGCTGACCTGCTCGAGCGCGTCCTGCAGTGCCAGCGCATTCATGACGGTGGCGAGCATACCCATCTGATCGGCGGTGACGCGGTCCATGCCCGCTCGCGCAAGTCCAGCGCCGCGAAACAGGTTGCCGCCGCCAATCACGATGGCGATCTGTAGCCCCAGGGCCTGAACGTCCCGCACCTCGGCAGCGATACGCTTCAGCATCACAGGATCTATGCCGTAGTCAGCCTCGCCAAGCAGCGCTTCCCCCGACAGCTTGACGAGAATGCGGCTCCAGGGCGGCTTTTTGCCTTCACTCATGAGTAGCCGTTCCTCCTTAACCAGTCTGCCATAAAGAAAACCCCGCCGTGGCGGGGTCTTTGTTGCTCAGTGCTTCACCGGCTTATCGGGCGGCGTGGCTCCGCCCCGGCTGCGGTCGACCTCGGCCTGAACGGCAGCGACGAAGTCTTCTTTCTTCTTCTCGATGCCAGCCCCCACCTCGAAACGCTCGAAGCGCACCACGCTTGCATTCGCAGCCTTCAGAAGTTTCTCCACCGTCTGATCCTGGTCTTTCACGAAGGGCTGCCCAAGCAGCGTAATCTCGTTCAGCGACTTGCGCAGGCGCCCTTCGATCATCTTGGCGACGATATCGGGGCTCTTGCCCTCGTTCTTGGCCGCTTCGCCGAGAATCTCGCGCTCCTTGGCGACCACATCGGCCGGAATCTCGTTCACGCTGATGTAGCGCGGATTGAGCGCTGCGATGTGCATCGCCACATCGTGTGCCAGTGCCGGCGTTCCACCTTCGAGCGCCACGAGCACGCCGATACGCGCGTTGCTGCCGTGCACGTAGGCACCCAGCGGGCCCTTGCTCTCGAGCACAGCCGAACGCCGCACGGTGATGTTCTCACCGATCTTCGCGACCAGCGCGCGCCGACGAACGTCGACACTCTCACCCGCGGCCAGTTCGGCGGCCAGCAGCGTATCGACGTCCACCGGCTTGTGTGCCAGGGTCAGTCGCACGACGTCGGCGGCGAAGTTCTTGAAGTCCTGCTCACGGGCGACGAAGTCGGTCTCGCAGTTGATCTCGGCCATCGCAGCGACGTGTCCATCCTGCGAGCGCTCGAGCACGATCACGCCCTCGGCCGCGATACGCGAGGCCTTCTTGTCGGCCTTCGCGAGACCCTGCTTACGCATCAGCTCGGCGGCCGCGTCCAGATTGCCGCTGGTTTCCACCAGCGCCTTCTTGCACTCCATCATGCCGGCCCCCGTGCGCTCCCGCAGCTGACGTACGGAATCTGCTGTCACGCTCATGCTATGTCCTCGCGAATCGCCAATGGTCTTCGATCAAACTCAACGCCGGCCGCCACGCGCCTGACCGGGACCGCTGCCCCGGCGCTTGTTGCCGATCGGGGCAGAGGTGGAGGTCGTACCGGCATTTTCAACCGGCCGTTCGACCTGTTCATCCAGGTCGGCCTCGACGGCTTCCGCGGCAGGCGCGGCCACAGCGCCGGGTACGGCCGCGGTCGGCGGCGCATCCGGTCGGCGGCGCGGCGGCGCCTTGCGACGGACGTTGGCTGCCGGCTTCGGACGGGATGGGCGAGCGCTCTTGCGGCGCGGGTTGCCTTCCTCGTCCAGTTCGACGAATTCGTCCTCGCCTACCGCTACCTGCGGCACAGCCGATCTGCCCTCGGTCACCGCATCGGCAATTGCCGATGCGTACAGCTGGATCGCCCGCATTGCATCATCGTTACCTGGGATAACGTGCTCGACCCCATCGGGAGAGCAATTGGTGTCGACCACCGCCACCACCGGAATACCGAGCTTCTTGGCCTCGTGGATCGCGATGTGCTCGTGACCGACGTCGATCACGAATAATGTATCGGGCAGACCATCCATCGCCTTGATACCGCCCAGACTGCGCTCGAGCTTGATCATTTCACGGCGAAGCTGGGTTGCTTCCTTCTTGCCACGCTTGTCGAGTGCGCCCGAGGTCGCAAGATCCTGGAGTTCGCCCAGCCGCTTGATGGAGGCACGGATGGTCTTGAAGTTGGTCAGCATGCCGCCGAGCCAGCGCTGGTTGACGAACGGCATGCCACAGCGCGCCGCCTCTTTCTGGATGGCGTCGCGGGCCGAACGCTTGGTGCCCACGAACAGCACCGTGCCGCCATCGGCTACCACCTGCTTGATGAAGGACGCGGCAACCGTGAACAACGGCTGGGTCTTCTCGAGGTTGATAATGTGAATCTTGTTACGTTCGCCGAAAATGAACTGTTCCATCTTCGGGTTCCAGAAGCGGGTCTGATGTCCGAAATGGACGCCCGCTTCCAGCATCTGTCGCATTGACACGCTGGGCATAATTTCAAGCTCCTGTATTGGGTTATGGCCTCCGCGCATCCCTGTATACGATCCCCCAGCTGTCGTGGCGGTACGAGTAAGACTCGAAATCGCCGGCGACCTCTGGCGGACACCCGGTTACAGGTTCACGATGCGCGTGTGGATTGCGTTGCCAAAAAAGGCCGCGCTTTATACCATGAACTTCCAACCCGAACAATGCCTTAAGTGACGCGCCAGGATCATGCTACGTACGACGCAAATATCTCTCAAGAGCCCGGAAGAACAGCAAAAGTTGCGCATTGCCGGAGCGTTGGCCGCCGACGTGCTTGACATGATCGGCGATCACATCCGCCCCGGCATCAGCACCGACGAGCTGGACGCGATCTGCAACGACCACATTGTGAATGTGCAGAAGACGGTTCCTGCCAATGTCGGCTACCGGGGCTTTCCCAAGACGGTGTGCACGTCGGTAAACCACGTCGTGTGTCACGGCATCCCGAACGACCGCAAACTCAAGAACGGCGACATCGTCAACATCGATGTGGCCGTGATCAAGGATGGCTACCACGGCGACACCAGCCGGATGTACTTCGTTGGCAAACCGGCCCCTTTTGCCGCGCGCCTGGCCCAGGTGTGCCAGGACGCGATGTGGCGTGGCATCGAGAGCGTCAGACCGGGGGCCCGCCTGGGAGACATCGGTCATGCCATTCAGTCGCTGGCCGAGACCGAAGGCTTCTCGGTCGTGCGAGAATACTGCGGGCACGGGATCGGGCGTGTGTATCACGAAGACCCGCAGATCCTGCACTACGGCGAGCGCGGCACCGGCATGGAACTGAAGGCGGGCATGGTGTTCACGATCGAGCCTATGATCAACGCCGGCAAGCGGCAGGTGCGCGTGCTGGACGACGGCTGGACCGTCGTCACCAAGGATCATTCCCTGTCGGCCCAGTGGGAGCACATGGTGCTGGTCACACCGACCGGCCATGAAGTGCTCACATTGAGTCCGCGCGCACGCGCAGCCGATCAAAAGTCGTAGAGGTCAACTTGGCAGTTCCCGATTCCGCTCTCGAGGAGCTTGCCGTCAACAGCCAGACGCCGCTCGATTGGCCGCTGCTCAACCGTCTGCCTGCCCTGCTCGCCGAATCCAGCTGTGCCGCGGAATCGTGTCGTGCGCTGCTGACGCAGGCCCAGGACGAACTGAAGACCCGTTTCTTCGAAGAGGAGCCGGTCGAAGGGCTGGTACGCGCCCGCGCACGCTTCATCGACGTGCTGCTGGAAAGACTATGGGCACAGCGGCTGTCGCCGGAGCTGGGCGCGCGACTGTCGCTGGTGGCGGTAGGCGGCTACGGACGCGGCGAACTGCATCCTCACTCGGATGTGGATCTGCTGGTGCTGGTGCCGGAACCGTTGGTCGAGGAGCACCGCGCCAGCGTCGAACAGCTGGTGTCGTTCCTGTGGGACATCGGGCTGGAGGTCGGGCACAGCGTGCGGACGATCGCGGAGTGCGCTGAAGAAAGCGCCGCGGATGTGGGCGTCATGACGACGCTGATCGAAGCTCGACCGCTGGCTGGATCGGCCGAGCAGCTGGCCCAGATGCGCGCCGCCCTCGCGCCGGAACATATCTGGCCGGTGCGCGAATTCTTCGAAGCCAAGGTGCGCGAACAGCAGGAACGTCGCCTCAAGGCCAACGACACCGCCTACAACCTCGAACCCAACGTCAAGACCGGCCCGGGCGGCCTGCGTGACATCCAGACCATCGGCTGGGTCGCAAAACGCCACTTCGGCGCGGCCGAGACGCTCGATGAGCTAGTGACGCACGATTTCCTGACGCCGTCGGAACTGCGACGACTCAAACAGGCGCAGGCGCTGCTGTGGAAGGTCCGCTTCGGTCTGCACGTCCTCAGCGGCCGGCACGAAGACCGATTGCTGTTCGACTATCAGATCAAGCTGGCACAGAGCTTCGGTTACGAGGACGGCTCCTACACGCTCGCGGTCGAGCAGCTCATGCAGCGCTACTACCGCACCGTCATCGACGTGGCGCTGCTCAACGAACTGCTGTTGCAGCTGTTCCGCGAGGCAATCCTCTCCGACGATCAGCCGCCGGTACCGCTCAACCCGCGCTTCCGCATCCGCAACGACTATCTCGAAGCAGTCAACGACGATGTGTTCGGCCGTTACCCGTCCGCGCTGCTGGAAATGTTCGTGCTGCTGCAGCAGAACCCGCAGATCCGCGGCGTGCGCGCCGCGACGATCCGTGCCGTGGTCCGCAACCTCTGGCTGATCGACGAGGAGTTTCGCCAGAATCCGCGCAATCACCGTCTGTTCCTCGAGATCCTGCGAGCACCGCGTGGCGTCACGCACGAGCTGCGCCGCATGAACGATTACGGTGTGCTGGGCCGTTATATACCGGCGTTCGGACGTGTCATCGGTCGCATGCAGTACGACCTGTTTCACGCCTACACGGTCGACGCGCACACGCTGTTCGTGCTGAGCAACCTGCGTCGCCTGGCCATGAGCGAGTTCGATCACGAATTGCCCGCCGTATCGGCGATCATGCAGCAGGTCGCCAAGCCCGAGATCGCATACCTCGGCGCACTCTTCCACGACATCGCCAAGGGTCGCGGCGGCGACCACTCGGATCTGGGCTCGGTCGACGCCGAATCGTTCTGCCTCGAGCAGGGCCTGTCCCGCTACGACGCACGCCTGGTGTCATGGCTGGTCAAGAATCACCTGCTGCTGTCCATGACTGCGCAGAAACAGGACATCCAGGATCCGGCGGTAGTGGCCGAATTCGCCCGCAAGGTGGGCGACGAAACTCACCTGGACTATCTCTACGTGCTCACCTGTGCCGATGTGCGTGGCACCAACCCGAAGCTGTGGAATTCCTGGAAGGCGTCGCTGTTCAGTGAGTTCTACGATCGCGTCAAGCAGGCGCTGCGCCGCGGCCTCGAAACGCCGGTCGACCAGGACGAGCTGATCCGCGAGGTACAAGACGAAGCGCGCACGCTGCTGCGCGATCGAGGCGTGTTGTCGGCGACGGTCGATCACGTCTGGGCTCGGCTGCCGACGGCCTATTTCCTGCGTCACGTACCGGAGGAGATCGCGCGACACACGCGCGCGCTCGCGACCGCGGACGCCAATGCGGACGAATCGCTCGTCAGCGTCGAACCCCACAGCGAACGCGGCACGACCGCGGTGATGATTTACGCCCCGCACCGTCGACACGGTTTCGCACGCGCGACCGCGGTGCTCGACCAGCTGGGACTGAACATCCTGGATGCGCGCATCACGCCGGTCGGCAATGGCTTCTCACTCGATTCCTATCATGTGCTCGAAGAGGACGGCTCGCCGATCACCGACCACGAGCGGCGGGTCGAGATCGAGCAGGCGTTGTGGAATTCGTTGCAGCGGCCGGAGGAAGCGCCATTGGTCGTCTCCCGCCGGGCCACGCGACAGATGCGCGTCTTCAAGACTTCGACCCAGATCGCGATTGCCATCGACGAGCGCAATCGGCGCTCGGTGCTGGAACTGATCGCGGGCGACCGGCCGGGTCTGTTGTGCGACATCGGCAAGGTGTTGTGGGAGGAGCGCGTCGATCTGCACGCCGCCAAGATCAGCACCGTCGGCGCGCGGGCCGAAGACGTTTTCTACCTGACGGATCGCAAGCAGCAACCGCTGGATGAAACCGCCGCCGAACGGCTGAGCGCCCGCCTGACTGAAGTGCTCGATCGCCGCGTGGTATGAATCCCGGTCTTGCGCGGCTGCATGCCTATCCGTTCGAGCGCCTGGCTGGTCTGCTGGCGAACAGCCGGCCGCCCGCCGGTCTGGCGCCGATTGCACTCTCCATAGGCGAGCCGCGGCATCCGCCGCCGGAATTCGTGCTCGACGTATTGCGGGCGAACCTGAATCAGCTTGGTACCTATCCCCTGACCCGCGGCCTGCCGCAGCTGTGCGTCGCGATGGCCGCCGCGCTGCAACGCCGGTTGCTGCCGCCGGGCGCGACGATCGATCCTCAGAGCATGGTGCTGCCGGTGAATGGCACGCGAGAGGCCCTGTTCGCGCTGGCGCAGGCATTCATCGATCCGGCCGAACACGCCGTTGTCGCCATGCCGAACCCGTTCTACCAGATCTACGAAGGCGCGGCGCTCCTCGCCGGCGCCGAACCCTATTTTCTGAATACCACCGCTGCCAACGGCTATCTGCCGGATCTGGACGCGGTGCCGGCATCCACCTGGGATCGCTGCCGCCTGCTGTATCTGTGTTCGCCAGGCAATCCGACCGGCGCGGTGATGCCGGTGTCCTATCTGCAGCACGCCCTCGACATCGCAGAGCGTCATGACTTCATCGTCGCATCGGACGAATGCTACGCAGACCTGTATCTCGATGAAGCCAGGCCGGCGCCGAGCCTGCTGCGCGCCGCCTACGACGCCGGGCGGCGCCAGTTCGAGCGCTGCCTCGTGCTGCACAGCCTGTCGAAGCGTTCCAGCCTGCCGGGACTTCGTTCGGGGCTGGTCGCCGGCGACCCGAAACTGATCGCGACGTTCCTGCAGTATCGTACCTATCATGGCTGCGCGATGCCGGTACCGACCCAGCTGGCGAGTATCCCTGCCTGGAGCGACGAGGCGCACGTCGCCAACAATCGGCGCCTGTACATACAGAAGTTCGATCAGGTGCTGCCGATACTGGCCGATGTGCTGAGCCTCGAGCGTCCGGCAGGCGGTTTCTATCTGTGGCCAGAGGTCGCAGATGACGAAGCCTTTGCTCGCGAACTGTTCGAGCAGGCACACCTGACCATCCTGCCCGGCACTTATCTGGCCCGCGATGCCCATGGTGAGAATCCCGGCAAAGGTCGCGTGCGCATTTCACTGGTCCCCGAGCTGCCGCAGTGCCTGCAGGCGGCCGAGCGTATGCGCGATTTCATTCGCGCGCGACGGTAACGCCCCTTCAGGGCCCCTGCTGGGCCGCCACCTGCTGCAGCCACTGCAACAGCATCTGCGGAGTGCCAAGGCGATACGTCGCTACCGTCGATGCACTGTCGCCGATGTGGATGCTGATCCCGCGCAGGCGATTGACCAGTTCGAAACCGTCTTCGTCCGTGACGTCGTCGCCGGCAAAGATCGGTACGCGCCCGCGAAACGGCGGTTCCTGCAACAGGCGCTCTATCGCGGCGCCTTTGGTCGCGTGACGCGGGCGTATCTCGACCACGCACTTGCCGCGGAGGACGCCGAACTGCGAACCCAACTGGGCGACGGCAATTTCTGCCGCACGCAGCACTTCGCGTCCGAGCTGCGGCGCACTGCGGTAGTGGAGCGCGATGGCGCTCCCCTTGTTCTCCATCTCGGTCCCGGCGAGGCGCGCCAGCGAACTGCGCAGTGCCGGTACCACGGCCTGTAATGCCTCATCGAGGAGCCGGTCCTCCAGCAATCTGCCGTCGCCGGAGCGGATTTCCGCGCCGTGCACACCGACGGCGGGAAAAACCAGCGGACGGAACAAGGCATCGATCCCGCGGATCGGCCGGCCACTGACGAAGGCGATGGCGCCGTCTACGCGGGCGGCGAGCGCGCGCAGCAGATCGAGCAAAGCGGCCGACACCTCCACGGCATCGGGCGTCGGCGCCAGTTCCAGCAACGTTCCGTCGATATCGAGAAAGATTGCATAGCCCGCCGCCGTAGCCAGCGGCAGGGTGCCTGCGGTCCCGGCCGGGTCGTGACGCGATGTGCCCATGTTGCTACCGTAACCATGCGGGAGCGGTCACGACTATAGGAACATGCGGGCAACCGTGTAGTCCAGAAGTGCGCTGCGGGCGAGCCGGTTCCGATAGAATTCCGGCGCATGAACATCAATGACCTCAAACCCACCATCGAAGCGGCGTGGGAACGACGCCAGGAATTGAACAGCAGCCGCGTCGAGGACGCGACCCGCAGGGCCATCATCGAGGCCGTCGCGGCGCTCGATCGCGGCGAGAGCCGCGTCGCGGAAAAAGTCGACGGGCGCTGGCAGGTCAATGCCTGGTTGAAGCAGGCGGTGCTGCTGTACTTCCGCATCCACGACAACGCGGTCGTCGACGCCGGCTACGCACGCTTCTTCGACAAGGTCCCACTCAAGTACGGGCAAACGGACGCGGCGTCATTCGCCACCCAGGGGGTCCGCGTGGTACCGCATGCGATCGTGCGCCACGGCGCCTACGTCGCTGCGAACGTGGTGCTGATGCCCTCCTATGTGAACATCGGCGCCTATGTCGGTGCGGGGACGATGGTGGATACCTGGGCGACGGTCGGTTCCTGCGCTCAGATCGGCCGCAACGTGCATCTTTCCGGCGGCGTGGGTATCGGTGGTGTGCTCGAGCCACTGCAGGCCCAGCCGACCATCATAGAAGATGACTGTTTCATCGGCGCACGCTCCGAAATCGTCGAAGGCGTGATCGTCGGGGCTGGCGCGGTGATATCGATGGGTGTGTTCATCGGTGCCAGCACACGCATCTACGACAGAACCTGCGGCAAGATCCTGCAGGGCGAAGTTCCGCCGGGCTCGGTAGTCGTTCCGGGATCTTTGCCATCGAAGGATGGCACGCATTCGCTGAACTGCGCGGTGATCGTGAAGCGGGTCGACGCTCAGACGCGATCGAAAACGTCGATCAACGAATTGCTGCGTCCTGATTGATCACTCAGCCGTAACGGCCAGTGATGTAGTCCTCGGTCGCCTTCTTGCCCGGGTTGGTGAAGATCTTCGACGTCTCGTCGAACTCGATCAACTCGCCCATGTACATGAACGCCGTATAGTCGGAGACGCGCGCGGCCTGCTGCATGTTGTGGGTGACGATCAGCACCGTAACCTGCTCGCGCAGCGCGGCGATCAATTCCTCGATGCGCGCGGTGGCGATCGGATCGAGAGCCGAGGTCGGCTCGTCGAACAATAAGATTTCCGGGTTGGTTGCCAGCGCACGGGCGATGCACAGACGCTGTTGCTGACCGCCGGACATCGACAGCGCCGAACTCGACAGGCGATCCTTCACCTCGTCCCACAGCGCCGCGCCACGCAGCGCCTTCTCCACTTCCTCGCGGATGCGGATCTGCGAGCGTACCCCGCGGATGCGCAGGCCGTATGCCACGTTCTCGAAAATCGACTTCGGAAACGGATTGGGCTTCTGGAACACCATCCCGATGCGCATGCGCACTTCGATCGGATCCACGTCGCGGCCAACCAGGTTCATCTCTTCAGGCAACAGCGTGATGTCGCCCTCATAGCGGCAGCCCGGCGTGAGGTCGTGCATGCGATTGAAGCAGCGCAGGAAGGTGCTCTTGCCGCAGCCGGAGGGACCGATCAGAGCCGTGACCTGCTTTTCCCGGATCTCCATGTTGAGATCCTTCAGCGCCTTGAACTCACCGTAATGGAAGCAGAGATTGTTTACTCTTGCCTTGACGGGCGCCTGCATTGCCGCGGAACGACGTGCCTCGTCCACTGCCACCTGCAACATACCGCGACCACTGGTGCGGATCGGGATGACGCCCGTATCGATATCCGTCGCCGGCATGAAGCCTTTCGGTTCACGGTCAGACACCACTTTCTTCACCAATGTTTCCATAGCCCTGCTTCAACGCCTTGAGGTATCCGCCACCCGCTCAGCTGCCGGGCGACTGAAGTTCCTTCTCGATTTCTTCCAGTTTGGTGTGGCGCACATCTTTACCGTGCACCGTGTAGATCAGATATTCACAGATGTTCTTGGCATGATCGCCGATGCGCTCCAGCGCGCGTACCACCCACATGACATCGAGCGCCCGGCCGATGAGCCGTGGGTCTTCCATCATGAAGGTGATGTTCTGGCGGTGTATGGCCTCGTACTCGTCATCGACGGTACGGTCGCGCCTAAGCACCTGAAGCGCCAGCGTGGTATCAAATCGCGCGAAGGCATCGAGGGTGTCGTGCACCATCTCTATGACGAGATCGCCAAGATTGCGAAGTTCGCGGTAGCGGTTGTTGGGCCGCTCGCGCGACGCCAGACGAGCCGCGATGGCGGCTACCTTCTCGCCTTCGTCGCCGATGCGCTCGAGGTCCGTGATGGTCTTCAGGATCGTGATGATCAACCGCAGATCCGAGGCCGCGGGGCCCCGCGTCGCGAGGATGCGGCTGCAATCTTCATCGATCGAGCGCTCGAGCTGATTGACCTTCAGTTCTTCCTGCGCCACGCGCAGCATGACCTTGGCGTCCGGCTCGGTGATGCCGCCGATTGCCTGCGTGAGCTGACGCTCGACCAGCCCTCCCATTTCGAGCACGCTGCTGCGCAGACGCTCGAGGTCCGCATTAAAGCGACTGGAAATATGGTGTGTAAGGCCTTCGGTGCTCATCGGAATACAGATGCTAGAAGCAACTCATGACAGGTATACGCGCATGGTACGCGCCGTTACATGACAGATTTGTGTCAGGGTATTGTGGATCAAGTCGCGGCGCCGTATAAGGCGCCCTTGTATCGCCAACGCCTGCGCTTCCCGAATCCCGAAAGGAAACAATGTCCCCCACGCTGGAGCTTGCCCACGAGCTGATGATGCGCCGGTCGGTCACGCCGGCCGATGAGGGTTGCCAGGAAGTCATGGCGGCACGGCTGGCCGCCTGCGGCTTTCAGGTCGAGCGGCTGCGTTATGGCAATGTGGACAACCTCTGGGCCCGCCGCGGTGGCGCGGGGCCGGTACTGTGCTTCGCAGGACACACCGACGTCGTCCCGACAGGCCCGCTCGAAGAATGGCGATCCGACCCCTTCAAGCCCGAAGTGCGGGAGGGACGGCTGTTCGGCCGGGGTGCCGCCGACATGAAGACCGGCCTGGCAGCAATGATCACGGCCGTGGAAGCATTCGTATCCGAACATCCGGCCCATCGCGGAGCGATGGCGTTTCTGATCACCAGCGACGAGGAAGGCCCGTCGGTCGATGGCACCAAGCGCGTGGTCGAGACCCTGCGCGGACGCGGCGAGCGGATCGACTGGTGCCTGGTCGGGGAACCCTCCAGCGAGCACGAGGTCGGCGATACGATCAAGATCGGACGGCGCGGATCGTTGTCGGCCCGACTGACAGTACACGGCGTTCAGGGGCACATCGCCTATCCGCATCTGGCCGAGAACCCGGTCCACACCTTTGCGCCGGCGCTTGCCGAACTGACCACCCGCACCTGGGATCAGGGCAACGAGCACTTCCAGCCGACCTCGTTCCAGATATCAAACATGAATGCGGGGACCGGCGCGCCCAATGTCATTCCGGGCGAACTCAAAGCGCGCTTCAATCTACGGTTCTCCCCGGTGCAGACGATCGACACGCTGAAGCAGACCGTCGAAGACCTTCTGAGGCGTCACAAGGTTAGGTTCAGCATCGAGTGGTATGTGTCGGGCGAGCCGTTCTACACGCCGCCGGGGCCCCTTTCCGAGGCGGTGACTGCGGCGATCCGTCAGCGCACGGGCCGCTCGGCCAAGCTATCGACCGGCGGCGGCACATCGGACGGGCGCTTCATCGCACCGATGGGCGCACAGGTGGTGGAGGTCGGCGTCGTCAACGCCAGCATTCACAAGGTCAATGAATCGGTGCTGCTGTCCGAGGTGGACGCGCTTCACGAGATCTATCTGCAGACGCTACGCAACCTGCTCGTCTGAGCGGACGATCGCAGCACCGGCGCGTACCGCCGGACGATTGGCCAGCACGCCCCACAACCCCAAGCCCGCCGCGGCGAGCATGACCCAGCCGGGCATCGACAGCCCGAGCAGCGTCCACGTGACCTTGGCGCACTCGCCCGAGCCACTGAGGACCTTTCGCACCACATCGGTGACGTTGAATATCTGCATCATGTAGGAAAGGCTCGCACCGCAGGCTGGCACCGAACCCTCCGGCAGATGCTGGATCCACAGATGCCGGCCCGCGACACCCATCGTTACCAGTGAGGCCAGCACCAGCAGCGCCGCATAGACCCAGGCGCCGCGTCCCCGCGGCGCGTGGAGCGCTGCGATCAGGAACAGCAGTCCGATGAATGCCACAGCGATGCGCTGGAAGATGCATAGCGGACAGGGTTCCAGACCGAGTACGGCCTGCGCGTACCAGGCGTAACCCAGAAGCCCTGCACAGGCCAGAAGGCCCAGGGCGTTGCGCCCCCGCCGCATCAACTGGTGAGCAGAGCGGACTGCGCGAGTTCGCGAGCGACGTGATCGAGCGAGGTGTGGCGGATATCCTTGCCGTGCACCATGTAGATCACGTACTCGCAGATGTTCTTGGCGTGATCGCCGATGCGCTCCAGTGAGCGGACCGCCCACATGGTCTCGATCGAGCGATGGATCGAATCCGGATCGGCGACCATGTCCGCGACGCATTGGCGTTGGATCGCCTCGTACTGCTCGTCGATCGCGCGATCGGTGCGAGCGGTCTCGAGGGCGGAGGTGGCATCCAGACGTGCGAACGCGTCGAGCGTGTCGCGGACCATCACCTGTACACGCCTGCCCAGGTGCTTGACCTCGCGATAACGATCGGCCGGACGTTCCAGGGTTGCGAGCTTGGCCGCGATCAGTCCCACCTTCTCGCATTCGTCGCCGATGCGCTCGAGATCGGTGATCGCCTTGATGGTGGCGACCACCATCCGCAGATCGCCGGCGGCGGGCGCGCGGGTCGCCAGGATGCGGCTGCACTCCTCGTCGATCGACAGCTCCATGCCGTTGACCTTGCAGTCATCGCTGGCCACCGCCCGGCCGAGAGAACTGTCGGCATCGATCAGTGCCAACAGTGACCGGCTGAGTTGATCCTCGACGAAGCCACCCATCGCCAGAACCTTGCTGCGTACGCTTTCCAGGTCGTGGTTGTAGCGACGCGACGTGTGATGGGAGATGTCCGCAGCCTGCATTATGGTCTCAAGTGCCGGTAGTTGCTCCCGAATATAGCGCAACCACCAGACAACGCACGAGATTTGCGTCTCACGTTCATCAATCTTTCAAGAGGCCGACGAGTTCACCACTGCCAGCTGCACCGTGTTCTCGAGTCGCTCGCGTGGGAAGTGACAGGTAAAGGTGCTGCCGCGCCCCTCTTCGCTCTTCACCGACAGCTGCGCGCCATGTCGCTGCAATACATGTTTGACGATCGCCAGGCCCAGGCCCGACCCCCCCGTCATGCGACTGCGGCCGGGGTCCACGCGATAGAAGCGTTCCGTGAGCCGCGGAATATGACCGGCAGCGATACCGATCCCGGTATCCGTGACAGAAAAGTGGCCGCCTTTTTCATCGGCCCACCAGTGAATGTGCACCGAACCATCGGCCGGCGTGTACTTGGCGGCGTTGTCCACCAGGTTCGCGAAGGCGGAGTGGATCTGTATTTCTTCACCGAGCAGCCGGGCATTTGAGTCGACCCGCGTCTGCACGACCGCCGGATGCGGGGTACGGGCGAGCACGTCCTGCCGCAACTGCGCCATCAGCGACGCGACGTCGATGGGATGAACAGGCGCCGGACCTTCCGAGGACTCCAGCCGCGACAGCTCGAGCAAGTCCTGGACGATCTGTGTCATTCGCTGCGCCTGCCGCCGCATCTCCTGCAACGGACCCAGCAACATCGGATCGATCTCGGCGTCCTGGGTGAGCGTTTCGAGATAGCCCGAGATCACGGTCAGCGGTGAGCGCAGTTCGTGCGACGCGTTGGCGACGAAGTCCTTGCGCATGGCTTCCAGGCGCGCCTCGCGGGTGACGTCCCGGACGAGGGTCAGCAGCTGCCCGGCGCCGTAAGGCACGATCTGCAGCGACAGGAATCTTTCCTGCCCCTGGCCGATGGACGACTGGACGACGACCGGTGCGGAATAGCTCCCGGCACGCAGATAGCGCACGAACTCGGGCTGGCGCACGAGGTTCTCGATTCGGATGCCGAAATCACTCTTGCCGCGGAAACCCAGCAGACGTGCGGCAGTACGATTGAACCAGAGAATCTCGGCCTGCGGGTTCAGGACCACCACTCCGTCCGGCATGGCGGCAGTGGACCGACGCAGTTCCCTCAGCAGCCGCAGAAGACGCTGCTTGTGGAACTGCTTGCGGCGGAACAGGCGCGCCACCATCGCGACCAGTTCGCCCCACGGGCCGGACAGATCCGGTGCCAGCGCGATCTGATCGGAACGCAGCCAGCGCAGAATGCGCAGCAGATAGGCGAACTGGCTCAGTAGATAGAGCGCGAGGACCGCTACCACGCCGCCGAGCGCAGAGGACAGCAGGGTACCGATCAGAAGTCCGGCTGCGACCGCGAGCGCGACACGCACCGTCAACGACAGCCAGCCCGATGAGTTCATGCGTCGTCAGTCAGCGCCTGTTCAACGTGTTTGCCGCAAAGGACAGCCGCCGCGGACACCGGCCGCTATCGTGAGGCCGTCAGTGACCTGAGTCCCGCACCGCGCGTTCAGGAATCGACGCGCGCCGAAAATCGATAGCCCGAGCCGCGGACCGTCTGCACCAGCCGATCGTACCCGAATTCTTCAAGTGCCTTGCGCAGGCGTCGGATATGAACGTCGATGGTACGCTCTTCCACGTACACGTTGCCGCCCCAGACACGGTCGAGTAGTTGCTCTCGGCTGTAGACCCGCTCGGGGTGGGTTATGAAGAACTCGAGCAGCCGGTATTCGGTCGGCCCCAGTGTGATCGTACGCTCGCCAACCATCACCCGATGACCCGCCCTGTCCAGGTTTAGCTCGCCGACCTGGATCGTCTCGTTCTCGTCCTGACCGCCACTGCGCCGCAACACCGCGTTCACGCGAGCAATCAGTTCGCGGGGTGAAAATGGCTTGGTCATGTAGTCGTCGGCACCGCCGTCGAGACCCGCCACCTTGTCGGATTCCTCGGCACGCGCGGTCAACATGATGACCGGCATATCGCGCGTTTCGCGCTCGCGCTTGAGCGAGCGCGTGAGCTCCAACCCGCTGTTATCGGGAAGCATCCAATCGATCAGTACGAGGTCGGGACGTTTGTCGGCCAGCGCCGCACGAGCCGTGCGACAGTCCTCGGCCTCGCGTACATCGAAGCCGGCCCGACGCAGTCCGAATGCGATCATCTCGCGGATCGGCCGCTCGTCCTCTACGATTAAAACTTGCTTTGAAGTCATCTTGTTGCGAACTCGCGGCAAGACCTTAGGGGGCTTGTGTTGCATTGATATGACGATGAGCGAGATTTCAGTTTGGTGACGACGCGCCGACTACGGACGAGGGCACCCTGGCCACGTCGTCGCGAAGATAAACAGGTTGCGCCTCCTCCGGTCGGAGCGATGCGGCCAGGCCGTCGGTCGCAGCCAGCCATGCGATGTCGCGTGCGTGAGGCAGCGCGCTGGCATCGACGCGCTGCACCCCCGGCAGCCGGTTCGACAGTTCCGGCCCATAGGCCGCGAAACCCGTCCCGGCGGCCTGAACCGCAGCGGGGGCCCAGCCGTGAGGCAGTGTGACGGCCGACGGCGGTCCGACCGATTCGCCACCGACGGGCCGGATGCAATCCCCTTCCCGCTCGAAGCACCCCCAATAGATCTCGTGCATCCGTGCGTCCATGCACACGAGGGCATGCGCGGCGTCCGCGGCTCGCAACGCCCGTGCTGCGACCGCCCGCAGATCGGACACCGGGATGAGGGGGAGCTGCGAGGACCATGCGAGCCCCTGCGCCAGGCTCACTGCCAGCCGCACGCCGGTGAAAGCACCGGGTCCGCAGCCAAAAGCGATCGCATCGAGTTGCCGCAGCGTGACACCGGCTTCGACCAGCAATTCGTCGATCATCGGCAGTATCAGCTCTGCATGCCCCCGTTCGCGTCTCGCCTCGCGCACGGCCGCCGGTCCGTCGAGCCATAGCGCTGCGGAACACAGCTCGGTGGCGGTATCCAGCGCCAGCAACCTCATGAGGCTGCGTCCCGCAACCCACCTTCCAGGCCGCCCTCCCGCGGCCTCGCGCATGCCTTCAACATCCCCAGCACGACCTCCTGCGAGGCGGTCACCGTCATCGGCGGCAGGCTTGCCCGGAAAACCCGTCCATAGGAACGACGCGTCATGCGCGGATCGCAAATGACGACGACACCCTCGTCGCTCTCGCTGCGGATCAACCGTCCGACGCCCTGCTTCAATGCGAGTACGGCCTCGGGTAACTGGTATTCGCGAAAAGCACTGAGTCCTTGTGACTCCAGAAACTGAATGCGAGCCCGCACCACCGGGTCCTCGGGCGACGCGAACGGCAGTTTGTCGATGATGACCAGCCGCAGCGCGGGGCCCTGGACGTCGACGCCCTCCCAGAAGCTGGCGGTTCCCAGCAGCACCGCGTGACCGCAGCTGCGGAACTGCCGCAGCAGCTGCTCGCGCGGCGCACTGCCCTGGACCAGCAGCGGCCACCCGTCGGATAGCTGGCCCCGCAACCGGTCCGCGGCGGCTCTCAGCGCCCGGTGGCTGGTGAAGAGCAGGAACGCGCCGCCATCCGCCGCCTCAATCAGCGGCATCGCTGCGCGGATGACGGCATCGTTGAAGCCCGGGTCGGTCGTATCAGGCATCCCTTTCGGCAGATACAGCAATGCCTGCGTTGCATAGTCGAATGGGCTGTCGAAGCACATCGTATCGGCCTGTTCGAGACCCAGCCGATGCGCGAAATGCGCGAAGTCGCGGCCGACGGCCAGCGTCGCGGAGGTGAAGATCCATGCATTGTTGGCCTGCGTCAGCAGAGCACGGAATCGCGGCGCAATCTCGTAAGGCAGCAGCCGCAGCAGAAAGCCGCGCCCGTGAGTGGTGACCGTGCGGGCGCCGGCCACCGGCGCGGCCTCCATGTCCTCTTCGTCATCCTCCGGGATCGCGATCTGTCTGAGCGCCGATGCCAGCGCGGCGGCTCGTGCGATGCACTGCTGTATCTCGTTGGTCGAACCAGCCTGTTCCATGCGTGTGGCCATCTCCACCAGAGAAGCAGCCAGCACGCCAATATCGGCGCGCGCTGTCTCGCGTAGTTCGTGCCAGGCAATACTGCGCTCGGTGCGGCCCAACTGGCCGGCGATGGCTATCAGACTGCGATCGATTTCGGCGATCACTGCGGTCGCGGCTGCGGCCGTCGAACCCGACGCATTCAACGCGGTGCGTGCATCGGCCAGCAGCGTCTCGATCTGTCGACTGCTGACATGCACACCGAAGAACTCGCTGGCGAGATCCGGCAGCTGATGCGCCTCGTCCAGGATCACGGCATCCGCGCTGGGCAGCAGATCGCCGAAGCCGTCCTCCTTGAGCGCGAGATCGGCCAGCAACAGGTGATGGTTGACTACCACCACGTCCGCTTCCATCGCTGCCCGTCTGGCCTCGACGACGTGGCAGCGCGAAAACTCGGCGCAGCGCGGACCCGAGCAATTTTCCCGGGTAGAGGTGATGTGAGGACGAATCGGATGGGCATCCGACAGCTCCGGCAGTTCTGCCAGGTCGCCGCTGCGGGTTGCGAGCGCCCAGTCCTGCAGCCGCGATAACAGCGGGTCGGTCGATCCGCGCAGCAGTTCCTCTTGTCGTCCTATGTTGGAGAAGCGAAGGCGGCAAAGATAATTGGCGCGACCTTTCAGCAGGGTAACGCGTGCCGGACGGCCCAGAGCCGATGACAACAGTGGCAGGTCGCGATGAAACAACTGGTCCTGAAGGGTGCGCGTGCCAGTAGATATGACCACACGCTTGCCGGAGAGCAGCACCGGAATCAGGTAGGCGTAGGTTTTGCCCGTGCCCGTCCCGGCCTCGACCAGCAGATGTTCGCGCGATTGCAAAGCGTCATAGATACGCGCCGCCATTTGTTGCTGTGCGGGTCTCGGCTTGAAACCCGGCAACGTCTCGGCGACCGGCCCATGGGCGCCCAGGATTCGATCAAAGTCGGTCATTTGACTTATAGTACAAACGGTTTGCATGCTAAATCATTGTTATGCGTGCAAACAGAGTCTTGGCGTGCAGTAATAGCGCAAATCGCAGCACCCGAACGGTATAATTGATGCCTCACTTTAGCGGCAATAGAGCCCATAGAGGATATGACATGGCGACAGCCCCCCATACTCTCGCATCCCTTTCCGATGTCTCCAGAGGCGTCGAAGAATGGGTCGCCGGTATCGAGGGCCTGACTGAGCCGGATAAGGTGTACTGGTGCGACGGTTCGCAGGCAGAGTTTCAACGTCTGCGCGGCGAACTGCTGGCAAGGGGCGAGCTGTCGGAGCTCAATCCGAAGACCTTTCCGGACTGTCACCTCTATCGCTCGGATCCGAGCGATGTGGCCCGCGTCGAGCACCTGACCTTCATCTGCACGAAGTCGAAGGATGATGTCGGCCCCAACAACAACTGGATGGAACCCGCCGAGGCTCACGCCAAGATGCGGTCCCTGTTCAGGGGGTGCATGAAGGGCCGCACGATGTACGTGGTTCCTTATTGCATGGGTCCGCTCGATTCGCCCTACGCTCGCTGCGGTGTCGAAATCACCGACAGCGCATACGTCGTGCTGAACATGGCCATCATGACCCGTATGGGCCGTGGTGCGCTCGAGCGCATCGCGACCGAGGGACGGTTCGTCAAGGGGCTGCACTCGACCGGCGAACTGGATCCGAACCGGCGCTTCATCATGCATTTCCCCGAGGAACTTTCGATCGAGAGCTTCGGATCCGGCTACGGCGGCAACGCCCTGCTGGGCAAGAAATGTCACGCGCTGCGCATCGCCAGCTGGCAGGCCCGCGACGAAGGCTGGCTCGCCGAGCACATGCTGATCGTCGGACTGCAGAGCCCACGCGGCGAGACGCATTACGTGGCGGCCGCTTTTCCATCGGCCTGCGGCAAGACCAACCTCGCGATGTTGATCCCGCCGAAGGCACTGGATGGATGGAAGGTCTTCACAGTCGGCGATGATATCGCCTGGTTGCAGCCGGGCCCCGATGGCCGGCTCTGGGCCATCAATCCCGAGGCAGGTTATTTCGGCGTCGTCCCCGGCACCAATGCCAAGACCAATCGCAACGCCTACGAGACGATCCGACGCCATACGCTTTTCACCAACGTTGCAGTGACAGCCGATAACGAGCCGTGGTGGGAAGGCCGCACCGATGGCACGCCGGTCACGGACTGGAAGGGGAAGCCCTATGACCCGAAGAACGGTCCGGCCGCCCATCCCAACTCCCGCTTCACCGTCGCGGCCACCGAAAACCCTGCGTACTCCAAGGCTGCGCAGGACCCGCGCGGTGTACCCATCTCCGCCATCATTTTTGGCGGTCGTCGGCGCGAATTGACGCCGCTGGTCTATGAGGCCCGAAACTGGCAGCACGGCGTGCTGGTGGGTGCATCGGTCGCTTCCGAGACCACGGCGGCGGCAACCGGCGCGGTCGGCGTCGTGCGCCGCGATCCGATGGCCATGAAGCCCTTTGCAGGCTACAACTTCGCTGACTACTGGGCGCATTGGCTCAGCGTCGGCGACAAGCTGCGCAATGCCCCGCGCATATTCCATGTCAATTGGTTCCGGCAGGATTCCGCGGGCAAGTACCTGTGGCCGGGCTACAGCGAAAACCTGCGGGTACTGGAATGGATCATCGACCGGTGCACACGCCGCAAGGACGCCGTCGAGACGCCGATCGGCCTGATGCCGCGACCCGGCGACATCGATACTGCCGGCCTCGACATCAGCGCCGCGGATCTGGTCGAACTCAATGCGGTGCCGAAGGATGCATGGCGCAAGGAGCTGGCCGACCTGCGTACCTATATGCAGTCCTATGGTGCGCGCCTTCCGGCCGCACTCGTTGCCGAACTGGACGACGTGACCGGGAGACTGGACGCGTCCTGACCGGCGCGCGCACCCCTCAGGTTTCTGCCCCTCAGGTTTCTTCGCAGGCGAAGTGAATCGTCAGCGGCGAGTCGGGATCCGGCACGCGGCCCAGTCCGATCAGGCCCTGCCCTTTTATCGGCATACTGTCGCGACGGACGAAAGCTTCTTCTTCGCCGCTGATCTGCACGAAAGTCCCGTTCGTGCTCTGGTCGGTCAGTGTGAAGCGGTTGCGACTGAACTCGATACGGGCATGCAGCCGCGATATCAGGTTGCCGCGAATCACCACATCGTTGTCATCGGCGCGCCCGATGGCGACGTGAGGGCGGCTCTCGTCCAGGATCAGTTCGCGATCCTGGACCGATAACCGCAGACGCAACGGCTTGCGGTTGTCGCGCCCACTGACGGCGATCGACGGCAGCATGCTGGTGACGTCTTCCGTCTGCCACAGCACCTCGTAGAGCGCGACTTCTCCCCCCTGGCCGCGGATCGTCGCTACATCGATCTGGCGTACCGAGGCGCGCCACTCGGGGGATAGACGTTCCACGGTCGCGGTGGTGGTGATGATCTGCCCCGCTTTGGCCTGGCTGGTCATGCGGTTGGCGGTATGGACGCTGGCACCGAATACATCCTTGGCCTCGAGCACCACCGGTCCGAAATGGCAACCGATCCGGATGGAGACCGGCTGCCCCTCCACCTTGAGGTCGCGGTTCGCCGCAATCTCGCGCTGCATCTGTCCGGCGGCATTCAACGCATCGTCGGCACTCGGGAAGGTGGCCATCACCTCGTCCCCGATGGTCTTGATGACGGTCCCGTTGTGCTGCTCCGTCGCCTGCCGCATCACGTCGACGCAGGCCGTGACCATGTCGCGGGCGCGCAGGTCCCCCATGATCTCGAACAGACGCGTGGAGCCGACGACGTCGGCGAAAAGGACCACCAGCTCGATATCTTTGCCCATACTTTCCGGCTGTTACTGCACAGACCTGCCGCGCTACGGAAGAATAGTTGATATAGCCGGCGCTGTGAAAAAGATTATAGCCGACCCCGGCGCGGTGTCTGACCTCAGCCCTGGCAGTCGGCTGTGGCGGTCGCGGCCGACTCCACCGCTGTCGCTATCGCCGCTGAGCGCAACAGCCGCCCCGCCGCCGCTGTGTGAGCTGTTCCCACTCCGATGTCCCTCGCCCCCTCCGAGAGATACTGGCGGAACCGACGCGCGCCCGACTGGCCGGAATACAGACCCAGCATGTGCCGGGTGATCGTTGCCAGGCGCTCTCCCTGCGCCACCTGCCGCTCGGCGTAGGCCGCCATGCGCTCCAGCAGTTCGACACGATCGATCCGCTGCGGGGCTGCGCCGAGCAATTGTTGCGCTGCATCAGCCAACAGCTCGGGCCGGTGGTAAGCCTCCCGGCCGAGCATGACGCCGTCAGCCCAGGTCAGCGCCTCGCGACACTGCTCGACGGTCCGCAGTCCGCCATTCACATGGATCGACAACGCCGGGAACGCCTGTTTGAGGCGCCGCACGACGTCGAATCGCAACGGCGGAACTTCGCGGTTCTCGCGCGGTGAAAGCCCGCCCAGCACCGCCTTGCGGGCATGCACGATGAAACGGCGGCAACCGGCCTGCGCTACCACGTCGGTAAATCGCAGCAGGTGCTGGAAATCATCGTCATCGAACTCGGCGACCCGTGCGCAGGCGCCGGCACCGCTGATCGTGCCGATCCGCATCTTGACGGTCACTGGCACGCCGACCGAGCGCTGCATGGACGCCACACTCTCGGCGACCAGTTCGGGCTGCAGCATCAGGCAGGCACCGAACGAGCCGGCGTGGACCCGGTCGCTGGGGCAGCCGCAGTTGAGGTTGATCTCGATGTAACCGGCGTCTTCCCCGGCACGGGCTGCGACCGCCAGGCCCCTCGGATCGCTGCCACCGAGTTGCAGCGCCACCGGCTGCTCGGCCGGATCGAAGCGCAACAAACGGTCGCGGTCACCGTGAATGATCGCCGCAGCGGTGATCATCTCGGTGTAAAGCAGCACCTGGTCCGAGAATCCCCGAAAAAAATAACGGCAATGACGATCGGTCCAATCCATCATCGGCGCGACGGATATTTTGTAGTTGTTAATCAAATACTTATGCTTATAATCTCAACAAAGATCAAAGATGCAAAGGCTTGCCTGTTAGCGCATCAATTCGTACACCGCGATATTGACCGACGACGCCAGGTTCAGCGATTCGATCATGCCGCTCCCGTTGATGGTAAACGACACCGGGCAAAGAGCTGCGACCAGATCGGCGGGCAGGCCCCGCGCCTCGTTGCCGAACAGGTAGCAGTCGAACCCCCCGAAAGCTGCGGATGAAACCGCCTCGCCGTGCAGGTCGAGAGCGGCAACGCGTCCGAAGCGAGTCCGCAGTGTTTCCAACGGCACATCCGATTCGAGCGGCACATGGAAGATCGCCCCCATGCTGGCGCGAACGGCCTTGGAGTTGTGGGGATCGACGCTGCCGGGACCGAGCAGGCAGCGAAGATTGCCGAACCACGCCAGGGTACGAAGGATCGTACCGAGGTTCCCTGGGTCCTGGATCTCGTGCAGATAGATCGCGCGCTCGCCGGTCTGCGCCGGCACGGGCGGCAGGATCGGAACCCGCGCCACGATCCCCTGCGGCGTGCGCGTATCCGACAGGCGCGCCATCTGGGCTTCCGTGACGACGTGGGTAGTGAACGCACTTCGCCAGTGTTCCCAATCGCGGGTCACGTACAGCTCACACTGCTGCAACGAGAGATTGGCGGCGGCCGCTTTCTGGAGCTCCAGCACGAGGTGCTCTCCCTCGATGAGAAAGCAGCCGAACTCCTCCCGGTATTTCCGTTGGTGCAGTTTACGTATGTCTTCGAACTTCATCGCCCTCTGCTTCATTTAGCCGTGACAGACAGGGCAACCGCCTCGGCCACCCGGATGCCGTCGATACCGGCCGACAGGATGCCGCCGGCGTAGCCTGCCCCCTCGCCCGCGGGATACAACCCGCGGATATTGAGGCTCTGCAGCGTCTGCGGATCACGCGAGACACGCAGCGGCGACGAGGTGCGGGTCTCGGTGCCGGTCAATACAGCGTCATCCTGATCGAAACCGCGAATCTGCCTGCCGAAGGCCGGCAGGGCCTCACGAATCGCTTCGATTGCATAGTCCGGGAGCGCCGTCTTCAGATCGGCAGGCAGGACGCCGGGCTTGTACGACGGCTTGACCGCACCGAACCCGTGGGAGGGCTGGCCGCGGATGAAATCGCCGACCAGCTGGCCGGGGGCACAGTAATCGCTGCCGCCCAGCAGATAGGCGTGCGACTCGAGTCGCTCCTGCAGTTCGACGCCCGCCAACGGGCCGCCCGGGAAGTCCACTTCCGGGCT
>DATBAM010000135.1:0-6782 GCA_036271535.1 Steroidobacteraceae bacterium
AATCAAACCCAGCAAACGCTCGCCGTAGATATCCGCCGCCGAATCGAACAGCACGTCGATGGAGGGCCGCGAGAAATGCACCGGCTCGTCACTCGACAACGCCAGCGACGGACCGCGGTCCAACAGCAGATGATAGTCGGGCGGCGCGAAGTAGAGCACGCCGCGCTCAATCGTAGTGTTGTCGAGCGCCTCGCAGACCCGCAGCTCGCAGCGTGCGGTATACAGCTCCACCAGCAGACTCGGACGCTCTCGCGCGAGATGCTGTACGACGAACACCGGAATCGACAACCTTGCCGGCAGCGATGGCAGGATCACAGAGAGTGCCTCGATGCCGCCAGCCGATGCACCGATCGCCACCGCGTGAATCGGGCGACGCAGCACGGGTTCGGCGGCGGTCCGCATCAGGTCGCCTCCCGCTTGCGGTAGACACGTTCCTTCCCGGCGAATTCTTCGAAGGCGCTCGCATAGAGCCCGAACTTCAGCGATTCCTTGGCGCCGATGCCGAGAAAGCCGCGGCGGCTGAGTGCATCGCGGAACAATCCTACGGCGCGGTCCTGCAGGGCCCGATCGAAGTAGATAAGGGTATTGCGACAGGAGACCAATTGGACCTCGGCGAAAACGGTGTCGGTCGCAAGACTATGATCCGAGAAGACGATGCTCTGTTTGAGGGTTCGATCGAACACTACGCGTCCATAGGCCGCCGTGTAATGATCGGACAGCGCGCCGGGCATTCCGGCCTGCAAGTAGTTGGACGAGAACAGCGGCAGGCTTTCCGCCGCATACACCCCGGCCTCTGCCTTACGCAACGCCTCGGAATTGATATCCGTGGCATAGATCATCGTACGCTCGAGCAGCCCTTCCACTCGCAGCAGTATCGCCAGCGAATAAGCCTCCTCGCCGTTGCTGCAGCCAGCGACCCACATCTTCAATGAAGGATAGGTTCGCAGTACGGGCAACACCTGCTCGCGAATAGCCTGGAAATACGACGGGTCGCGAAACAGCTCGCTGACCTGCACGGTCAATGTATCGAGCAGTGATGCCAGGATCGATGGATCGTGCAGCAGACGGTCCTGCAGCTGCGAGAGGGTCGCGCATTTGAATCGTGGCAGTGCATTCGCCAGACGCCGCTTCAGCGACGCCGGCGCGTAAGAACGGAAGTCGTAGTGATATCGAAGATAGAGCGCCTCGAGCAGCAGACGCAGCTCGATATCATCGGCGCCGACATCCGGAACCTTGTCTAACTTGGCATCCATACACGGATGAGCGCCACGAGCTTGTCCACATCGAGCGGTTTGGCACAATAATCATTCGCCCCCGCAGCCAGACAGCTGTCGCGGTCGTCCTTCATTGCCTTGGCGGTCAACGCGATGATTGGCAGCCGTTGCCATATCGGGCGTTTGCGTATTTCGCGAATCGCGGTCAGCCCATCCATCTCCGGCATCATCAGATCCATCAGCACCAGATCGATGCCCGCCACTTCGCCCGACAACGTCCGCTCGAGCGTCGCCAGCGCTTCCTTGCCGTTGCGCGCGATCTCCACCTTCGCGCCACGCGGTTCCAGCACTCGCGACAGCGCAAAGATATTGCGCGCATCGTCCTCCGCGATCAGGATGCGCCGCCCCTCGAATGCGGCGTCTCTATCACGAGCGGTACGCAACATCCTGCGGCTCTCGGGCGGCAGGTCCGCTTCGACCTGATGCAGGAACAACGTCACCTCGTCCAGCAGGCGCTCCGGCGAGCGAGCGCCCTTGACGATGATCGAGTGCGAATGCCGACTGAGACGCTCCTCCTCTTCGCGTGTCAGCGAACGCCCGGTGTACACGATGACCGGTGGAAATACGCCCTGGCCGGCCTCGGCCATGCGTTCGAGCAGCTCGTAACCACTCAGATCCGGCAGATTCAGGTCCATCACGACGCAATCGATGCTTCCCTGCTGTAGACGTTGCAGAGCGGCAGAGGCGGTGGGCACCCCGATTACTTCCACATCGCGGTGCCCCAGGAGCGCTGCGACACTCTGGCGCTGACGGTCGTCGTCTTCGACCACCAGCACTCGCCGCAAACGCGGCGTGAAGGTCGCCTCCAGCCGCTTGAGCGCGGTGACAAGTCCCTCGCGAGGCAGCGGTTTCAGCGCATAGCCCACGGCGCCGCGATGCATGGCTTCGCGCGCAAAATCATCGACCGATATCGCGTGTACCGGTATGTGCCGCAGCTGTGCGTTCTGCTTCAGCTCCTCCAGCACCGACAGACCCGAACGATCCGGCAAATTGATATCCAGCAGCACACCGTTGGGTTTGAAGCGCTCGACCGCGGCCAGTCCACCTTGCCCGGTATCGGCGATCACGCAATCGAAATCCAGCTCATGTGCCACGTCGCGCAGGATGGCGGCAAAGTGAGGATCGTCCTCGATGACGAGAATCAGCCGCTTACCAGGCGTCAGATGCGAGCGGTCATCTTGCACCGCCGGCTCGGGCGCGACCGCCCTATCCACCCTGGCGGCAACCGCGGGTGTCGCGGCCGCCGCGGCAATCGCAGTGGTCGCAGTGGTCGCGAGTGCTGCGGTCGGCGCCACTGCGGGGCGATTGCCGGCGGCCACTTCGGCAGGCATCTGCATCGGCAGTGTCAGCGTGAAAGTGCTGCCCACATCGAGGGTGCTGGACAAGGTGATGTCGCCGCCGAGCAATCGCGCCAGGTCGCGCGAAATGGACAGCCCCAATCCCGTGCCACCGAATTTACGCTGAATCGAGCCGTCGGCCTGCCGGAAGGCCTCGAAAATTGCATGCTGCTGATCCGACGCAATACCGATGCCCGTGTCGCTCACGTCGAAGCCGATGTATCCCAGTCCGGTGTTTCGTACACGGATACTGACTTG
Source organism: Steroidobacteraceae bacterium (assembly GCA_036271535.1). Lineage (GTDB taxonomy): Bacteria > Pseudomonadota > Gammaproteobacteria > Steroidobacterales > Steroidobacteraceae > FEN-1191. The sequence continues at coordinate 2,870 of DATBAM010000135.1, forward strand.
ACCGGCCTGCGTGAACTTCAACGCGTTGGCGAGCAGATTGCGCAGTATCTGTGCCAGTCTTCGCGGATCGGTCTCGAGCCTCTCGGGAACCGTAGGGTCGATCGAACTCTCCAGAGTCAGCCCCTTCTGATCGGCCAATGGCTTCAGCGGCCCGACCACGCCATCGATGGCCGCGGCCACGCCGACGCGCTCGCGCGCGACGGTCACCTGCCCTGCCTCGATCTTCGACAATTCCAGAATGTCGTTGATCAGTCCGAGCAGGTCATGACCCGCGCTTTGAATGGTGCGGGCGAACTCCACCTGCTCGGCTGTGAGGTTGCCGCCCGGATTGTCCGACAGCAGCTTCGCCAGAATGAGCGTCGAATTGAGCGGGGTGCGCAGCTCGTGGCTCATGTTGGCCAGGAACTCGCTCTTATAGCGACTGGCCTGTTCGAGTTCGGTCGCCTGCGCCGCGAGACTCCGCTGAGTCTGGATCAGGCTGTCGTTGTGTCGTTCCAGCAGGCGTGCCTGTTCGCCCAGTTGTGTATTGGTCTGCTCGAGTTCCGCCTGCTGCGTCTCGAGCTGCGCCTGGGATCCCGACAGCGCGCGGCCGCGCTCTTCCAGTTCCTCGTTCGAGACGCGCAGTTCCTCCTGCTGCGAGTGCAGTTCCTCGGACTGACGCTGAGACTCTTCGAGCAGTTCCTCCAGCCGCGTGCGGTCACGTGCCGAGCGCACCGCTACCGCCAGCATCTCCGACACGCGACGCAGCAGGTCGAGTTCGGCGTCTGCGACCCGGCGGAAGAATCCGAGCTCGATCACCCCCAGCACCGAGCCTTCCAGCGTCGCCGGGGCAATCACGAGTTCGCGTGGACCCGCCGAGCCGCTCGAAGAATTGACCCGCCAGTAATCCGCCGGGACTTCCCGCAGATGCAACAACCGGGCGTCCTTGACCACCTGGCCGGCGATACCGCGACCGCTGCCGACATCGCCAAGCTCTGCGCCTTCCGGCAACGCGTGGCCTGCGACATACCGCAGCCGACCGTCGTCGCTGACCAGATGCAACGCGCCGATCGGCGCGTCGAGCCATTGGGTCAGGAACGTCAGCACGCGCTCGCCCAGCACCTCCAGCCTGCGCTCACCTTGCAGGCGCTCGCCCAGACCGTTCTGCCCGGCGCGCAGCCATGATTCGCGCGCCTGTGCACGAAAATCGCGCCATGCAATACTGGCCGCCATCACGATCAGCACCAGTAGAACGCCCGAACCACCCAGATTCAGCACCTGGGAGGTACGCGCATCGGTCTGCCATTCTCTACTCGCACTGTGGGCATCGGCCAGCGCCTCATCGTGGATCGCGCCGACGTGGTTACGAATGCGGTCCATGACGTTCTTGCCACGGTCGGAGCGAACGACTGCCATGGCGCCGTTGGCATCGCCCGCGCGCCGCAGCCTCACGGTCTCCCCCAATTCCTCGAATTTCTCTGTAGAGAGGGCACGCAGCGCCTGAACTTCCAGTGACAGTTGCCCGTCGTCATGGGCGAGATCTGCCAATGCTTTCAGCCGGGATTCGAGATCAAGCCGTGCCTGGTCGTAGGGTGCCAGGTATTTTTCCTCGCCCGTCAGCAAATAGCCGCGTTGTCCGGTTTCCGCATCCTGCAGCGTCGTCAGTACGTTCTGCGAACGCTCCACGATCAGCGAGCTGTGACTCAGCCGCTCGACCAGCGCGATCCGAGCCCGCTGCGACACGACCGAATAGCCACCGATCAGCAGCACGGCGGTAAAGGCCAGCGCGAAGCCGATAAAAGTGGCGGCCGGTACCGGTGATCCCTGCCCTATACGGCCCCGTACCTCGTCAACCATGGGGCATGGATCGTTTCATTGTTCTTCCACCGCTCGCCTACCGCTTCTGTACGCACAGTGTAGCGTCGCCTGAAAATCACGTCCTGTAGGCGGAAACTGGCAGGCGCAGGTGTTCCGCTCGTCCGAATCGTTGCACAGGTCCGGGTCGGCAGCACCGGATTCGGCGACAATTGCCCGACCGTTACCCTCATCTGCGGCCTCGAGCCAAAGGACATCGGAAAGCTCGCTATGTCGCATTCTCGGAAGCTACGTGTCGGTATCATCTTTGGTGGCCAGTCCGCGGAGCATGAGATATCCATACTCTCCGCCCGGAACATCCTCGCCGCGCTCGATCGCTCCCGGTTCGAACCCGTTCTGATCGGAATCGATAAGAGCGGACAATGGCTTGCGCAGGACGAACAGCGATTGTTGGCTGGATCGCGAGATCCGCGACTGGCACAGATCGAAGCCGGCAAGCCTACTCACCTGAGCGCATCGCTAGCCGATTCCCCCACCTCGCGTGACGCCAGGATTGACGTGGCATTTCCGGTGCTGCACGGAACGTTGGGCGAAGACGGCGCGATACAAGGGCTGTTCGAAATCGCCGGCGTTCCCTACGTGGGCGCCGGCGTTCTCGGCTCCGCGATCGGAATGGACAAGGATGTCATGAAGCGCCTGCTGCGCGATGCGGGCATCCCGGTCACAGGCTTTCAGACCGTACGGCGCGAACGGTTCGATCGACATGCGGCGGATGTCTGCCGCGAATTGGCGCGCCTCGGTTTCCCGCTCTTCGTGAAGCCGGCCAACGCCGGCTCATCCGTCGGTGTCTCGAAAGTGCGCACGCTCGACGAGCTCGAGCCTGCACTGCATCGCGCGTTCGAGTTCGACCTCAAAGTGATCGCGGAGGCGGCGGTGATCGGTCGCGAGATAGAACTCGCGGTGCTGGGGGGCGAGCCCGCCAGCGTCTCGGCAGCCGGCGAGATCGTGGTCGAACATCCGGACGGGTTCTATTCCTATGACGCCAAGTACATCGATGAGGACGGCGCGCGGCTCGAACTGCCGGCTCACCTCTCTGCGGACGAACTTGCGCGGGCGCAGGTACTGGCGCTCGAGGCATTCGACACACTGGAATGCGAGGGACTGGCGCGTGTCGATATGTTTTTAAGGCCCGATGGAGAACTGCTGATCAACGAGATCAACACCCTGCCGGGGTTCACGGCAGTGTCCATGTACCCCAAGCTCTGGGCACACGCCGGTGTGACACCGACCGAACTGGTGACCCGGCTCATCGAGCTGGCGCTGCGGCGCGCCGAGCGACGATCCGCCCTCAAGCGCTGAACCGGCGCGCGGACTTCATTTCAGCGGCGACCAAAGAGACGATTTTCCGGCGTCCCACCGCCTGCTCTGCGGCCGCCCGTCAGTGTCCGCCTACACCATGCTGCGTCCTACAACACAGAGTACCGCTTCGGCGATCGAGATACCTTTCCCACCCGTACTGTGCCGCTTATAAACCTATGTCAGGGGAAGGCAGATGGCAAAAATACTAATAGCTGATGATCATCCGATGGTGCGCGCTGGACTGCGGCGCCTCCTGACCGAGGATCGCTCCGTCAGCGATATCGGCGAGGCCGCGTCCGGCAACGACACGCTCGAGAAGCTGCGCACGCAATCCTGGGATCTGCTGATCCTCGATATCAACATGCCCGATCGCAGCGGACTGGATATTCTGCGTCACGTGCGCTCCGCGCACCCCGATACACGTGTACTGGTGCTCAGCGGCTTGTCCGAGCGCCAATACGCGCTGAACGTACTCAAAGCCGGTGCGAGCGGTTATCTGCCCAAAGAATGCGCGCCGAACGATCTGTTACAGGCAACGCGCGCGGTGCTCGCCGGGCGACGCTACGTCAGTCCGCAGATCGCGGAACTGCTGGTCACCGATCTCAACGCCGACAGCGACCAGCCATTGCACGGCCGATTGTCCGAGCGCGAATTCCAGGTGTTCTACAAACTCGCGTCAGGTCGATCGGTATCGGCCATCGGCAACGAACTGTGCCTTTCCGTCAAGACCGTGAGCACTTATCGCAGCCGCATTCTCGAG
>DATBAM010000136.1:0-13348 GCA_036271535.1 Steroidobacteraceae bacterium
GGCTCCCTCACGCAGCAAACTGCCGGCCTACCAGGCATTGCAGGAGAAGACGCTCTCCGAGGTCAATCGCATCAATGAACGCTTCGCGACCGGGGAGTGGAAGCCGATCGTGTTGATCGGCAAGCACCAGCCACCCGAGCAGGTGTTCGAACTGTATCGCGCCGCGGATTTCTGCGTGGTCAACAGCCTGCACGACGGTATGAATCTGGTCGCGAAGGAGTTCGTCTCGGCGCGTGACGACGAGGACGGCGTGCTGATATTGAGCACTTTCGCCGGCGCGTCGCGCGAACTGGTCGAGGCACTGCTGGTCAACCCGTTCGATGTGGCGGAGACGGCGGCCGCGATGAAGCGCGCGGTCGAGATGCCGCGCGAGCAGCGACGCCGGCGCATGCAGCTCATGCGACGCACGGTGCAGGAAAATAATGTGTATCGCTGGGCCGGCCGGATGCTGATGGACACGGCACGGATCCGACAGCGCCAGGCGCTGTTGACGAGCGAGTACGAGCCGCTCGAGCTGACATGACATGACATGACATGACATGACGCGACGCGACGCGACGCCGTCGGATGCGCGTCATGTCACGGAGGGCGATGTGGCCCGTCTACTGCGCGCTGCAACTCTGGCCTTTGTTCTGCTCGGTGAGCCACGTTGCCAGCGGAGCAAAATACTCCGCGATCGCGCTGGCATCGATATCGTGCTCGCCGCTGAATGCAGCGAGCGCTTCCGGCCACGGCTTCGAGCGGCCGAGTTTCAACATCGCCTCGAACTTCTGACCTACTTCGCGATTGCGGTAGATGCTGCAGCGATTGAGCGGACCTTCGACACCCGCCATCCGGCAGGCAGCGCGGTAGAACTGGAACTGGTAGATCGCCGCCAGGAAGTAACGTGCATAGGGCGTACTGTCGGCAACGTGATATTTGGCGCCGGGATCGAATGCGTCTGCGGGCGGCGGTCCCGGCGGCCGCAGTCCCTGATACTGCTGCACCAGCGCCCACCAGGCGTCGTTGTACTGCTGCGGCTTGATCGTGCCGGCGAACACGCCCCAGCGCCACTTGTCGACCACCACCGCGAACGGCAGGAAGGCGATCTTGTCGAGCGCCATCCGCAGCAGGTAGGGGATGTCGGATTCCGGGCCAGGTACCCGGTCGATCAATCCCAGTTCCTTCAGGTAGCCGGGGGTCAGCGCATTGAGCCCGGCGAAGTCGCCGATTGCCTCGTGAAAGCCGTCGTTGGCGCCATCGCGAAACAGGAACGGCTGCCCCGAGTAGGCCCGCTGGTACATGTTGTGCCCGAGCTCGTGGTGAACTGTATAGAAGTCATCGGCGGTGACTGTCAGGCAGGTCTTGATGCGCAGATCGTCGCGGGAGTCGACGTCCCAAGCGGACGGATGGCAGACGACGTCGCGGTCACGCGGTCGGGTGAACTGCGAACGCTCCCAGAACGTCTGAGGTTCCGGCGCAAAGCCGATCGACTGGTACCAGTCGTCAGCTACATGCGCCATCTTCTGAGCGTCGTAGCCGTGCTGAACCAGCGAGGCGGTCAGATCATAGGTCGGTGCCTCTTGTGCGGGTGCGACGAGATCGTAGATGTTGCTCCACGCCTGACCCCACATGTTGCCGAGCAGGTCGGCACGGATCGGTCCGGTCGCCGGCTGTACGTCGGGACCGTAGTGCTGGCTGAGCCTTGCGCGCACGTAGCAATGCAGCGAGGTGTACAGGGGTTTGAGCTGCCCCCACAACGCGTCGACCTTGAGCGCAAAGGCATCGGGCGGCATGTCATACCAGGAGCGCCAGAATTCCCCCGTGTCGCGAAAGCCGATCTCACGCGCACCTTCGTTGCTGAGATCGACCATGCGTGCGTAGTCCGCCTTCATCTGCGGGCCGGAGGCAGCGCGCCAGTCCTCCCATACGGTGCGTGTCTCGACGGGATCGCGCGACGTGCGCAGCAGGCTCTCGAGATCATCCAGTGTCAGCGTTTTACCCCGATAGCTCACTTTCGCGGTCGAATAGTCGCTCTTCAGACGCGAATTGATGGCCCCCAGCTCCTCGGAGGCACCCGCACGCGACGCCGCGGGCAATACCAGCTGCTGTTTCAGCAGGTAGAGTTTGCGTCGCGTCACGTCATCGACCTTGACGTGCTCGTAGCGCGCCGATTGCTTGGCCAGCCGCACGCCGATTTCCGTCGCCTTCGAGAAGGTCCGCGCGTACAGCCAATCCGTGTCATCGGTAATGAAAGTCGACTGAACCCAGCCGATGCGCTGCAACTCATCGGTGACTTCCGTCAGTTCGGTTTCGGCACGAGCGACGAATGTGCGGGCCTCGGCCGCGGTCGGTACCGCTGTTTTGGGCGTCGGGACTTTGCCTGCAGCGCTCGCAGCGCCAGCAGCGCCTGCCGCGCGCGCTGCGCCGGGCGCACCGGCCGCGACGAAGGCCGTGATGCCGGCCGCGATGATCACGTGTATCAGCTTTGACATGACCGTCTCCGTTGAAGATCTCAGAGCCTGTGAGATGCGAGGGCCTGGTCGAGCGGTACCCACGGATGCGCCGTGCTGATTGGTATCAGGGCTTCGCGTCTCGCCGTTGCTTGAACAATACCAGTGTGTCGAAGAGTTCGTACTGGCTGGTGGGAGTCCGGTCGGCGCCGGCGGCATGGTAGTAGCGCATCGTGATCGACGTCCTGCCACCGGGTGAACCCGGGTCCAGGTCGAACACGCCGATACCGTAGCCTGTCACCGTGTCGCGTCGCGCTGACCAGATCGCATCCTCGACCGCGTCAGCGGGATCCTTGACGAACACGCCGGTGACCGGGCCCGGTTTCGGGCGATTCGGCCGCGTGATGACCTTTGCCTGCGCTCCATACGCATCGAGTGGCGAGCTGGTGCCGCCGCCGCCCAGGATCAGATGGACGGTGCCGAGGGTCGCATCGAATCCGTGCTCGGGCTCGCTGGTCGTGACCGGCCTCGGCTGCAGCGTGTCGACTTTGTCGCCGGTCGCGACATCCCGCCCGACATCGTGATTGCAGCCGCGGACCGGCCAACTGCGTTCGTAGTCATGGTCGTGTCCGCACAGGACCAGATCGACACCGTATCGCTCGAACAGGGGCAGCCACGCTTCGCGCAGACCCCTGTCGCATCCGTTGCCGTGACTCGAACTGCTCAGCGCATCCTGGTGCATCTGCACGACGATCCAGTCGATACCGTCGTCGGCCCTGGCCGCCTTCAGCGTGTCTTCGAGCCAGCGAGTCTGCTCGCCGCCGCTGTAACCGCGAACGTAGATCGACGTGCCCGGCTGGATGGGAGGGTTTCCCGTGCTCGGCGCGGGAGTGAGCGGATACGGACCGGCCAGGAACGCTCCGCTGTCCTGATAGATCACGTCGTCGGCGGCCAACGAGATGAAGAGTGCGCTGCTGAGCTTGAAACAGTACCAGCGCCCCGGAAAGCGCGTGTGATTGTCCGGTAACGAATAGCGGGTCAGGTACGCATTCAGTCCCTGTTCGCCGTTGCCGAACTCGATCTCGTGGTTGCCCGGGCAGGGCATCCAGGGTCGTCGGCTGGCGGAACGCTGCACGTTGTTGCCGAAGTCGGCCCAGACGGCCGGCTGCGATTCCGGATTCAGATTGGCGTAGCACAGATCACCGTTGATCAGGTGGAACAATGGTTCGAACTGCTCGACAGCGCTGACGGCGTGATAGCTCTGCGGCGATGAGAGTGTCCAGGCTGTGACAGGCGTTGCGAGATCGCCGAAGCTCGTCCATCGAATGGGGTGCCGGCCCCGCGGAGCGGTGCGGAACTCAGCCGAGAACGGCGCCTGGTGATGACGATCATTGTCGGCGGTTACCGTGTAGCGGTAGAGGCTATCGGGCTCCAGATCGTCGAGCCGGGCATGGTAGGTAAAGACCGTCTGACCGTTCATTCCATCGGTATAGGTCCGCTGCACTGCATGGATCTGGCGCCGATCAGCGCCGGCGCGGTCGAGTGTCACCCGCGGCCTGACCGACTGTGCGCCCGAAGCCCACGAGACGTGGACCGTTCGCGTCGGGTCATCTCCCCAGGTCAGATGGATCTGCTCCGGGGTGCCGTCCGCGGTAGCGCCGGCAGGGCCGCCGCTCGGGGCCGCAAGCGGCGCGGTAGCAACGGCCATTCCGGCGCTTTGCACAAAATTTCGGCGCGTGATCGGTTTTGAATTGCTCAACGGTGCTCCGCTTGGTTGCTACTTCGATATAAAGTACCTAAATGAACCAAGCCGCGCTTCCGACGCCGTCTCCGCTGGAACAGTCGCCGGTTGAGCAGGAGTACCTCCCTGCCCACTACTACCTGCGCATCTATCGACTCAAACTGGCGATGGCAGAAGACGGTACGACTCCCCACAATCCGGATTGGGAGACCTTCATGCGCCGGCTGGTGGGGGCGCTCAGAGCACTGGACCCGCAGACGCCGATTCACCTGGAGTCGGCAGACGGCATTGCCCGCTTCTCGAACGCGATCACTGGCGTTTTGCTGGGCGAGTTCCGACTCAGTGACGCCGTGAGCGACACTTATTAGTGCGCCAATTGGCGCTAGAGCAGCACGACCAGCTTGAGATCCCGCTCGCGCGCTACCCGCAATGTGATCTGTCGATAGCTGCGCACCTGCCGACCCTTCAACCGCAATCGGCGCAGTCCACCCTCCCGCGACTGCACGGCCTCTGACCGCCAGGCGGCGCCAAACGCCGCGCTGGCTTCGCACAACTCCTGCACCAGCGCTTCCCTGACGGGATCCTCGCGCTGCGCTGCCGTGTCCGCCCTGAATTCGGCGACCAGCCGGGGGACGCGCTCGTTCCAATCGACCACCTGACGGGTGGCGGCGGGGTTGAGGAACACGTAGTGCAGCAGATTGCGCTTCGGGTGTGACGTTCTTGGCGTTGCGCTTACGCTGCGGCCGAGCCACGCGGGAAACAGCTGCGCTGCGTCACGATTCCAGGCTAACGCATCCCAGTACCGGTCGAGGATGTAGGCCGGGGCCCGTACGGCATCGACGAGCGGTTGCAGCAGTTCGTGCCCGGCCGCTGCCACCGCCGGCGGCGCGGGGTCCGCCTTGGCGGCGAGCCCGAACAGATACTCGCGTTCGGCCCGGGAGAGCCGCAACCCGCGCGCGATCGCAATCAGTGTCGGGACCGAGACGGAGCGCGTTCGCCCCTGTTCGATCCACGTCAGCCACGTTGGGCTGATGCCGCACAGCTGCGCGACTTCCTCGCGTCGCAGCCCGGGCGTCCGGCGTCGCTGCCCTGCGGCGAAACCGAAATCCTCGGGGCGCAGCTGCGCGCGGCGGGTGCGCAGAAAGTTACCGATCGGAGACGATGGCAGGTTCATTTGGTACTAGGATAAACACCAACTGACTAACAGGATAGGCGGGGATTAGCCTGACTGCTCGTTTGCGGCGAGGTGTGCGATGCAAGACCATGATCAGTCGGTAACGGCCCAGTTCGATCCCCTGGCGCAGGCATATCTGGCGAGCAGCGTGCACGCTCAGGGTCCGGATCTCGCCTGGGTTCGCGCGTGGCTGGCGGCCAGCGACCGCGCCAGCACCAATGCGCTGGATGTCGGGTGTGGTGCGGGTCACCTGGGTTTTGCTCTCGGCTCTCATTTCGCCGCTGTCACATTGGCCGACCCGTCGCCGTCGATGCTCGCGACCGCGCTGACCGAGTCTACCCGCCGCGGCCTGGAAGGCGTGCGCACGCAGGCGTGCAAGGCCGAGCAGCTGCCGTTCGATGATCGAAGCTTCGATCTAGTGGCGACACGGTTCAGTGCGCATCATTGGGGTGATGTGCCGGCGGCGTTGAGACAGATGCGTCGCGTGGTCGAGCCGACCGGGCAATTGCTGCTGATCGATCTGCTGGGCGATGAACTGCCGCTGGTCGACACCCATCTGCAGGCGCTCGAGCTTCTGCGCGATCCCAGTCACGTGCGTGATTACAGCGCGACGCAATGGCGGGCGATGATCAGGGAGTCGGGTTTCACCGTAACCGCCAGCGAGCGCTGGCCGCTGCGGATGGAGTTCGCCACCTGGGTGGGGCGGATGCGCACGCCGCAGGCTGCGATCGATGCGCTGCGAGTGGTGATGGCACAGGCACCCCGGGAAGTGCATGACGGGCTGCGCGTCGAGCCCGATGGCTCCTTTACCGCGATGGTCGGGCTGTTCGTCGCCGACGCGAGCTAGCGAGCTCGCGAGCCATCTACATGGTCGCGAACAGCGCGCCGACCGTCGCACCCATCATCATGGTGGCAGCCCAGCCGAGGTTGCGCAACCGGGGCCGGATGGCCAGCGATCCCATGATCCGTTCGTCGGTCGCCAGTCGCATCATGACCACCATGATGGGTACCGCGATGACACAGTTGATATTGGCGCTCCACAGCAGCGCGCGGATCGGGTCGATGCCGGTGAAGTTCAGCACGACGCCGCCAACGGTCGCCAATGCAATGATGCCGTAGAACTCCTTGGCCTCATGCAGCTGCATGTCCAGACCGGTGTTCCAGTCGAAACTCTCGGTGACGGCATAGGCAGCAGAGCCGGCAAGCACCGGCACCGCGAGCATGCCGGTGCCGACGATGCCGAGACTGAACAGCAGAAAAGTTACCGGTCCGCCGAGGGGCCGCAGCGCCTCGGCCGCCTGGGCCGATGTCTGGATGAGCGTGCCGCTGCCATGCAGTGTGATTGCCGCACTGAGGATCACGAAGAACGCCACCGCATTGGAGAAACCCATGCCGACGTACGTATCGGTGCGGATACGGCGCAGGTGTTGCCGGGCGGTTAGACCTGCGTGCGGTAGCACATCGCTGCCGGCGTGAGCGGCCGAGGCCCTGAGATCCTCCATCTCCTGCGCGGCCTGCCAGAAGAACAGATAGGGGCTGATGGTCGTGCCGAACACCGCCACCAGCATCATGATTGTGTCATGGTCGAACCGCAGCTGCGGCATCGCGATGTGGTGCAGGACCTGCAGCCAGGGCACATGCGCGGTGAAGACGACCGCGACATAGGACAGCAATGCCAGGGTGAGCCATTTGAGGTAGCCGACATAGCGCTCGTATCGCAGGAATACCTGCAGCACCAGGCACAGCAGTCCGAAGCCGACCGAGTACAGACGCGCCGAGCCGCCGATCAGCAGCCGCAGCGCCTCGCCCATGGCCGCGATGTCGGCAGCGATGTTGATCGTGTTGGCGATCAGCAGCGAGCCGACGATCGCATAGAGGACAGGTCGCGGAAACCGCTTGCGGATGTTGGCCGCCAGGCCCCGTCCGGTCATGCAGCCAATGCGGGCACTGACCATCTGGATGGCGACCATGAGCGGGTAGGTGAAGACGACGGTCCACAGCATGTTGAACCCGAACTGGGCGCCGGCTTGCGAATACGTGGCAATGCCGCTCGGATCGTCGTCCGCCGCGCCCGTGACGAGGCCGGGTCCCAGTTGCTTGACCAGGGGTCGTGCCGCGATGTCTTTGATCAGTCTGACCATGCTTCCCGCTCTGAGTTGCGGGACGGCCGGCGCGGCGCAGTCGTTCAGCACACGCCACTCTAAGTGGTGGCATGCCGATGGAGAGAACGGTGGAGTCTTTAACTGGGCGCCGGCGACGAGTCCGTCTGCCGGCAGCGCTGATCCTGAGACGATCAGCGCTAACCTTGCGGGTCAGGCGCTGGCGGGCGTCAGGAGCGCTGCGCGCAGCGCAGTCAACACTTCCATTTTCAATCGACTACCCAACGCTGAGCCGCCCTGTGACCTTTGACGCGCGCGAAGGTAATACCGTCCCTCTCATATGTAAAGCCTTCGCGAGAAAGAATTTCTTGTGTGCAGCTAGAAGTCGCTGTGCTGCAGGCACCCGGCGACGTAGTCGACAAAGGTCGTCACCTTCGCCGGCACCAGCCGACGATCCGGATAGATTGCATAGATGCCTTGTTCATGCGTCGTCCAGGTTGGCAGTACATGCAGCAATCGACGGGCGGCGAATTCGGACTTGAGCATGAAAGCCGGCAGCAACGCGATGCCCGCACCCTGCCGGCAGGCCTCGAGCAGTGCCGGTGCCTGATTGCAACGCAGAAGCGCCTCGACCGGCACGCCCACCGAAACGTTGCGGCGGCATAGATCCCATCGTTCCGGGTGCTCGCCGATATCCAGAACCAGGCAGGCGTGGTTTTTGAGATCGTCGGGATGCTCGGGCAGTCCGTGGCGCGAGCGATAAGCACTACTGACCGCGAGCAGTCTGCGATTGGGTGCAAGGCGGCGTGCGACCAGCCTCGAGTCGCTGAGCGAGCCGACGCGGATGGCGAGGTCGAACCGCTCGTCGATCAGATCCACGAATCGATTCGATACATGCAGGTCGAGCGTCAGGCCCGGGTGCCTCGACAGGAACTCAGGTAACGCGGGGACCAGATGGGTCATCCCCAACCCCGTTGCCATGCTGACCCGCAGCCGGCCGCGCAATTCAGCAGTCTGGGCGCCCGCCTCGAGGTCGGCCGCACTCAGTTCGGCCAGCAGCGCCTCGCAGCGGCTGAAGTAGGCGGTGCCGGCGTCGGTCAGGCCGACGCTGCGAGTGGTCCGTTGTAACAAACGAACGCCGAGCCGGTTCTCCAATGCCGCGACCGCGCGGCTGACGACGGAGACGCTCACCTCCAGCTGCTGTGCGGCGCGCACGAAGCTGCGTCTCCGAGCGACCTCGACGAAAACGGTCAGTTCCTCCAGCTGCCCTCGCATGATGCTCCTTCGATTATTGCCATATTTGCAACAAAGAGTTGATTCTGGCCCCGTTTATTCCTGCCGTCGAGCGCCTTACTCTCGAGCCATGAACAGCTATCGATTGACTGTGATGTCTGCGAGGCGGATGCCCGATTTCACAGCGCTCCAGGCTCTGGCCGCGCCGGCCGGATTCATCGTGCTGTGGAGTACCGGCTACATCGCCGGCAGGGTCGCGATCGACTACGCCGCGCCGTTTACGACACTGACATGGCGGTTTGGTGGCGCGACACTGCTGTTTGCCCTGGTCGCGATGGTGCGTCGTCCGGTGGCATGGCCGTCTGTGCGAGAGGCCTGGCACAGTGCGGTCGTGGGGCTGCTGACGCTCGCGCTGCAGTTCGGCGGTGTGTATGCGGCGTTCCAGCTGGGTGCAAGCTCGGGCTTTGCGGCCCTGGCGATTGGCTCGATGCCACTGGCGGTGTCGGTGACCGCCGCATCACTTGGCACCCGTCAGCCGGTCGGTCATTGGCTGGGGTTGCTGCTGGGTTTTGCGGGTGTCACGTTGGTGCTGCAGGATCGACTCGGCTCGGGACTTGGGTCGCCTGCCGCGGGCATCGCGCTGCTGTTGGGTCTGTGCGGGATTACGTTCGGGACGCTCTATCAGAAGCGCTATGCCGTAGCGACCGATCTCACTGCCAGCCTGTTTATTCAGAATCTGGTAGCGACACTGGCGGTGGCGCCGGTTGCGCTGTTGCACGAGCACTTTCGGGCTACACCGGCGCCCGCTTTCATCGCGTCGATGCTTTGGCTGGTACTGGTCAATTCGGGGGCCACATTCGCGCTGCTGTTCGTGCTGTTGCGTCGGGGCGCGGCAACGCAGGTATCGACATTGTTCTATCTGGTGACGCCGGTGACCGCTGTCATGGGCTGGCTGCTGATGGGCGAGCCCATGTCAGCGATCAAGGTCGGCGGATTTGCGCTGGCCGCTGCCGGCGTTTACATCGGGACGCGCAACGCCTGACGCGGCACCGCTGACGCGGCAGCGCCTGCAGACGCCGCGCGCCGTCAGGCGCAGCCGTCCTCGTGGGCCATCCAATGGACGAATCGATGCAGCGGGTACATCGCATCGTGCGGGTTACCGATGGTGGACGGGCCGGCTTCTCCCAGGTGCACGATGCGCTGCGCGCCGCCGCTGGCCAGACGGTCGCGGTAGGCGCTCATGCGATCGAACGGATAGAAACCTACCGTCTGGGTCGCGACATTCACGAATCGCACGGCATCGTCGAGACTTGCCACCTGCACGACATTCGCCGTCTTGTTGATCGGATGGAACTCGACCGGTTCCTCCGAGCGGATGACGCAGCCCCGGCCGTCGGTCTTGCCCCAGACCCGGTATTCGTCACCCATCATCATCAGGGTCTCGATCTGTTCACGCAGGTCCATATCGAGGGGTCGCGCGTCGCCGGAGTCGGCAGCACGCTTCGCGATACGATGCTGCAGGCGTTCGCAGAAGCGATCGACCTGCACCTGATCGCCCTCGACGTAGATGAATCGGCTTGCCACGCAAGCTTCCTGATTCAGCACCATCACATCGGCGCTCGCGAGGTCGGCAGCCGCGTCGAGTGTCTGTTCTGACGCGAACGCTTCGCTGCCCACCATCGATATCGAGGTCTTCGGATCGAATGACACCAGCTGAAAGCCTGGGCCGAGATACTTGATCACATTGTTGATGGCATCGCCGCCGCCCCAGGCCACGATCTTGTCGAAATACTGGGGGCGGTAAAGGATGCGTTCGACCGAATCGTCGCCGCCGCGCCAGTAAATGGCCGACATGGATCTGACGATCGGATGTGCCGGGTCGATTTGCGCCATCGTGCGCAGAATGCCAACGGTGGTGAAAGGATCACTCGACGACATCTTGAACAGATTGATCGCCTTGACCATCGCACCCTGCGCGATCGACTTCACGGCGACACCAGGCGAATTTCCGGGCAATACATGGACGAGACGTGGCGCGAAGGCACGTACGAAGCTGCGCCGGCCGGTGTAATCCTGATGGGGGATCCACTCATCCAGCGCCTTTGGATTGGGGAAATTCTGTTCGACGACGGCGTTCAGCAGGCGCTTGTCGAGATACGCGGCTGCACCCCGGACCTGATTTTCCAGCACGCGGCGCGGGAGGATGTGGGTGGCCGACATGCGATCGATGCATTCCTGCATGAACGGATTGCCCGGGTCGCAGATCCGCTGTCCGGTCTCCACCAGGAAATCGATGATCTCGGCCAGCGGTACATTCAGTAGCGGCGGGACTTCGCCGCGGGGATGCACGACGCGGTTGAGATTGATCTTCGGCGTTACGAAATTGACGCCCAGATCGCGCGAGCGATGCATGGCGTCGGTGCCTTCGACCAGCTCGCCCCGCGCAAAGAACGGTGCTGATACGCTGCCCGCGATGTCCGCGGAATCGCGATCAATGGTGGAACTCATGCGACACCTCGTACGTAGGCGTCGACCGTGCCGGCGCAACCGATCTTATCGTCTCCCTCGAGATCAGCGTAGCGGACGACGTTATCGCGGATCGTGGCTCCCTTGTTGCCACAGGCGCAGGGACTGAAATCGACCGAGATCTTGTCGCCGGAGATGACGCCGCCCCAGCGGCCGTCGATGGATAGATCGAAGAAGGCGGCGCGCCCCTCATACTCACCTTTGGCGCGCGGCAGCAGATTGTCGCCGGATTTGTCGAGAATCAGCGGGACCACCCAAGGCGGCACATGATAGCGGCCACCGGCGCGGCAACGCGGCATCCCCGAATGCAGCTCCTGCATGCTGTAGTTCTGGTAGTTGCGCTCCGCCTGGATGTTGAACGTCTGATAGACGAACTCACGGTAGTCGTCCGGCAGTTTGGCGCGCTTGAGGCCGCCGCCCACATAGATCGAGTTCTCCGGATTGAAATCCTGCGCGCTGTAGCCCAGCTCACGCACCGCTTTGGCGACGTTGTACAAGCCGGCCCACAGGCCGGCGACGTGGATTTTGCTCTTGCGAGCCTCGACCACTGCGCGCGCGGTGATACCGACCGCGTCGTCGATCGCTTTCTGCCTGGCCGCAGAGAGTTCTTCGTACGCTGCCAGATCGCCGGGAAGAGCGGTGCCATCGGCTATGGCTTTGCGAAGAACCACCATCTGCGTGAGTGCACCGACAGTGATCGGCGGGACCGGATAGGCAAAACGCTGGAACGCCGGATCCTGCAGCGCGCAGACGTAGGCATCGCCGGTCGCGAGATTGCGCGGAACCTGAGCGATGGCGGCCATCCCGAACATGCGCCGATCGCGCGCCGGCTGAATTCCCGATCCCCAGGAATAGGCCGCGACGGCGTCGCGCTTGCACCAGTCCATATCTTTCTGTGAGGCGACCAGCATCGCCGACTTGCCAGTCGTACCGCTGGAGCAGGAGACGAAGAAGCCGCTGGCGGACAACCGATCGATCCAGTCATCGACGTCCGCGGCTCCCGACACCTTCTCGATCGGCACGCGATACGTTGCAACGGTGTCGAGCCACTTCGACAGCCGGTCCCAGCGACGCTGTGACAGGAAGCTTTCGGGATAGCTTTTATAAGCCGTATGAGGAAGCAACAGGCGGACCGCGTCATCCTCCGCGCGTACCGCATTGATCGACGCATCGCGGGCCCGATGTCCGACCAGCCTGATCTGCTCCCGGCGCTGCTGAAAGCGCTCATTCATAGCCTCGACCTGCACTTCGCGCAGCTCCGAGGCAGGGATGTCATAGCGCCCCGGCGCATTCACCAACCCCAGCAGACGCTCGACAGCTTCGCTCATATGAGTTCTCCTTATATAGAGCGCCCCGGGTGGGGCTGCTAATGGTACTATATCGTTCCATTATGCGCGCTTTTTGAAAGAGGGCAAGCAAATTCCGAATCCGGCCAGAAATCTGCAAAAGTCGGTCGCCGAACGGCCGGGTGTAGGACGGCCAACACGGGCACAGCAGGAGCAGCGACACGAGGAGCTGCTGAATGTGGCCCTCGATATCTTCCTCGAACGCGGCTACGAACAGACCACGATGGAAGAGATCGCGGTGCAGGTGGGCATGTCGAAGCGCACGGTCTACGCGCGATATGCGGACAAGGGCGCACTGTTCAAAGCGACCGTGCGGCGAGCGATCCAGGCCTATACGGTGCCGCGTGAGACACTCGATGCGCTGGCGAGCGACGATCTCGAGCAAACACTGATCGCGATCGCGCGACTGCGTATCAAGAACGTTTCGACGCCGGTCGGCATCAAGCTGCAGCGCATTCTCAGTGCGCAGTCCTATCGCTTTCCGGAGCTGTTCAACGTCGCGTTCCAGGAGGGCACGGGGCCCACGATCGATTTCCTGTGCGAGCTGTTCACACGGCTCAGCGCACAGGGTGTCGTGCGGGTCGAAGAACCGCGTCGTGCGGCGACGGCGTTTCTGAGCCTGGTCGCCGGCGGCCCGACGCGTATCCTCGTGTCAGGCAATTCGATCGCAGACGCCGAGATCGATACCCACGTTAGATTCGCCGTACGGCTGTTTCTGGTCGGTATTCGTCCGCAAAAACAGACTTAGAAGCGAGCATCACGGCCCATCGCGTGCGAGAGGGGGGGGTGCCGCGCGC
>DATBAM010000137.1:0-7831 GCA_036271535.1 Steroidobacteraceae bacterium
TATCGCGAATGCCGCGCTCGGCGCGACCGCCAGCAGCAGCAGTCTCTCCGGAACCAGCGGCACCGGGTCGACCGGCATCTCCGGCACCGTGCTCAATGGCACCACCTTCGGCATCGGTCGCCTCAAGGCCAGTGGCCTCAATTTCGCCGCGGTCGTGCGCGCGTTGTCCTCGGACTCCCGCACCAACATCCTGGGCACACCCTCGGTAGTCACGCGCGACAACCAGGAAGCCAAGATGGAAGTTGCGCAGGAAGTGCCGTTCCTGACCGGTCAGTACTCGACCACCAACGGCACCGGCAGTGCCTTCCAGACCATTCAGCGCGAGGACATCGGCACCATCCTGACGGTCACACCCACGATCAACGAAGGCGAGACGGTGCTGCTGAAGCTGCAGGTCGAAAGTTCCAGCCTTGCAGCATCCTCGACCGGTGCCGTCGACCTCATCACCAACAAGAACTCCATCAGCACCAGCGTGCTGGTGAAGGACGGCGGCTGGCTGGTGTTGGGTGGCCTCATTCAGGACAGCGTCACCAACACCGAATCGCAGGTGCCGCTGCTCGGCAGCATCCCGATAATCGGCGAGCTGTTCCGGACGCGTAACACCGAGAAGACCAAGACCAACTTCCTGATCTTCCTGCAGCCGCACATCATGCGTACCGACGATCAGGCGGCTGACGAGACGGACGCGAAGTACAACTACGTACGCGACCAGCAGAAGATCCTGAACAAGGACAACAAACTCATCCCGTTCCAGCCGTTCGCGCCGGCCGATCCGTTGCCGCCGATCTATGACGGTCGCACCTCGACCGGCGTGCTCAGCCCGGATGCCGATGCGGACATGCCGGCGAATCACGTCAACACGCACCACCGGCACATGTCGCCGGGCAGTACCACTACGACACCCGTGCCGGATGTACCGGCACCGGCGCCTGCACCGTCGACGCCGGATTCGACGCCGTTTACGCCGCTGCCCAGTGGCGATCCGACGACGCCGAACGATGTGCAGAGTTCCGGAACACCGCAGTGAGCGAATTAGCCGAGAACGTCACCGAACGGGCGAACGGCGACTTCCGTCTGCCGTTTGTCTTTGCACGCAAGCATGGCGTGGTGGTGCTCGGCATCGATCAGGGCGTCGCCAATTGCGCCTATCGCACGCCCGCCTCACCGCTGGCCTTGGCCGAGACGCGGCGCTTCCTGCGCCTGCCGGTAAAGCTGACGGCCGTCGGCAGCGACGAGTTCGATACGCTGCTGCGCAAGACCTATGAAGGCGGCAACGAGGCGATCCAGCAGGTGGGACTCGATGACACCACCGATCTGGCACATCTTGCCCAGGAGCTACCCGAACAGGCGGATCTGCTCGAGAGCGACGACGATGCGCCGATCATCCGGCTCATCAACGCGGTGCTGACGCAGGCCATACGCGAAAACGCGTCCGATATTCACGTCGAGCCGTTCGAGAATCGCCTGGTGGTGCGCTTCCGCGTCGATGGCATCCTGCGCGAAGTGCTGCAGTCCAAGCGCGGCGTCGCGCCACTGGTGGTCTCGCGCATCAAGGTCATGTCGAAGCTCGACATCGCCGAGAAGCGCCTGCCGCAGGACGGCCGCATCAGCCTGCGCATCGCCGGCCGCGCCGTCGACGTGCGCGTCTCGACCATTCCATCGGGCCACGGCGAGCGCGTGGTGCTGCGATTGCTCGACAAGCAGGCCGGACGACTCGACCTCAACGCGCTCGGCATGATTTCCGACACCCAGAAGCTCGTCGACGAATTGATTCACAAACCGCACGGCATCCTGCTGGTCACGGGCCCGACCGGATCGGGCAAGACCACCACGCTCTATGCGGCGCTCGAAGAGCTGAACGACAACACCCGCAACATCATGACGGTCGAGGATCCGATCGAGTATTACATCGACGGCATCGGCCAGACGCAGGTGAACACCAAGGTCGAAATGACTTTCGCGCGTGGTTTGCGCGCCATCCTGCGTCAGGATCCGGACGTAGTGCTGGTCGGCGAAATCCGCGACCTCGAGACCGCGCAGATCGCCGTGCAGGCGAGCCTCACCGGCCACATGGTGATGTCCACTTTGCACACCAACACCGCGGCGGGAGCCCTGACCCGTCTGCGCGATATGGGCATCGAACCGTTCCTGCTGTCATCGAGTCTCGTCGGCGTCGTGGCGCAGCGCCTCGTGCGTGTGCTCAACCCGGAAACGCGCCAGGCATTCACTGCCGGCGAATACGAGCGGCGTCTGCTGGGACTCAAGCCGGACGATCCTTCGCCGACGCTATATCGTCCCGGTCGCGACGCCGGCGGCGGCTATCGCGGGCGTACCGGCATCTACGAGTTGATTGTCATCGATGACGCCCTGCGCACGATGATTCATGACGGTGCGGGCGAGCATGAAATCGAAAAGCACGCACGCCAGTTCACCCCTTCGATCCGCGACGACGGACTGAGCCGCTGCCTCCGGGGCGAGACGACGATCGAAGAGGTACTGCGAGTCACGCGCGAGGATTGATGTCGAAGGAGTAGACTCCTTCAGTCATGGGAGCCTTCGAATACACCGCCCTCGATACCACCGGCCGCTCGCGCAAGGGCGTGATCGAGGGCGACACGCCAAAGCATGTTCGCTCGCTGTTGCGCGAACGACAGCTGATGCCACTCACCATCGAGCAGGTGGCGGCGCAGGAATCCAGGATCAACAAAGGCGCCGGCCGCTTTGCCCTCGGACGCGGTGTATCGGCAGCTGACGTTTCGCTGGTCACGCGTCAGATCTCCACCCTGGTCAAGGCCGGCCTGCCGCTCGAGGAGGCGCTGCTGGCAGTCTCGCAGCAGACCGAAAAGCCGCGCGTTCAAAGCATCATCCTGGGAGTACGCGCGAAGGTGGTCGAAGGCCACACGCTGGCGAGCGGCCTGGCGGATTTCCCACGTGTCTTCCCCGAGATTTATCGCGCGACGGTTTCGGCGGGCGAGCAGTCGGGGCATCTGGATGCGGTGCTAGAGCGTCTGGCGGACTACACCGAATCGCGTGACCAGATGAGGCAGAAGGTCATCGGTGCCCTTCTCTATCCTCTGGTGCTGACGGCGATGTGCTTCGGCATCGTCAGCATCCTGCTCACCTATGTGGTGCCGAAGGTCATCGAGGTATTCGAAGCGAACAAAGCCAAGTTGCCGCTGGCGACGCGGATACTCGTCGGTGTCAGCGACTTTCTGCGCCACGAAGGCATCTGGATCGTGCTCGCCGTCGTCGTAGGCCTGGTGATCTTCTCACGCGCATTGAAGTCGCCAAAGAATCGCCGTCGCTGGCATCTGGCACTACTGACGCTGCCCGTCGCCGGCAAGATCCTGCGCGGCTTCAATACCGCACGCTTCACCCGCACGCTCAGCATCCTGGTGGCCAGCGCGGTACCCGTACTGGACGCACTGCGCATCGCCAGCGAGGTCGTGATGAACCTGCCAATGCGTGACGCAGTTAACGATGCGGCGGCGCGCGTGCGTGAAGGAGCCCCGATCGGGAAGTCACTGGCCACCAGCCGGTTGTTCCCGCCGATGACGATCCATCTGATCTCCAGCGGAGAATCGAGCGGCGAGCTGCAGGCCATGCTCGAGCGGGCCGCGACCAATCAGGAGAACGAGCTGGAGAGTCTGCTCGCTGCGATGGTGGGTCTGATGGGTCCCCTGCTCATCGTGGGCATGGGCATGATCGTCATGGGCATCGTATTTGCGATGCTGTTACCGATTTTTGAAATGAATCAACTTATTCATTGATCCCACCGTTGCATCGTATTTTGAATCGCATTAAGTTCCGCTCAACGACAGCTTCACCCCGGACGTGCAGTCAGGTCTCAAGCCATGAGCGCAAATCCAGACTCGGAAGAATACGAGGAAGAGGACGCAGCGGAAGTCACTGGTGATGACGATCTCGATCTGGATCGCGCCATCAAGGACATGGAGATTGCCAAGCGCCGCACTGTCAAAGTGGGCGAACCTGCCTGGCGCCGTCTCGAACAACGCCTCGAACAGAAGCGGACCGCTGAACTGATCAGCGATCTCGAAGCCTACGACATCGGCATGGGGCCGGCCGAGGACATGGACGACATCAGCGAGATCGGACACGATTCACACGTGGAGCCGCGGATGTAACGAGCCTGCGTTATGGCAGGCCTTTGCGATTCAGCCTTGCGCTTCAGATGGGCCGGGCACCGGTGCCCGCTGCCGGCGATACGCCCAGTCGTAACACGCCGACGACGACGCCTTCGATCAACATCGATTCCTCTTTCAGGTCGACGCGTATCGGCTCGAAGTCGGCGTTCTCCGGCAGCAGCCATACGACCGTGCCTTCCTGGCGATAGCGCTTGACGGTGACCTCGTTCTCGAGACGCGCCACGATGATCTGGCGGTTGCGCACCTCGCTCGTGCGATGCACCGCAACCAGGTCGCCGTCGAGAATGCCCGCATCCTTCATGCTCATACCGACCACCTTCAGCAGATAGTGGGGGCGCGGATGGAACACGCCCGGATCGACCTGCAGATGCTCGACGATGTTTTCCTCCGCAAGGATCGGCCGGCCTGCAGCCACCCGGCCGATCAGCGGCAGCGCCATCTGATCGCGCATCGTGTCGCGCAGCCGGATGCCCCGCGAGGCGCCTGGCAGCAGCTGAATCACGCCCTTGCGCGCCAGCACCCTCAGGTGCTCTTCGGCAGCGTTGGGCGACCGGAATCCGAGTTCGGCCGCTATCTCGGCGCGAGTCGGCGGCATGCCGGTTTCACCGAGGCTCTTTTGAATGAAGCGCAGGACCCGTGCCTGCCGGGGCGTAAGATCTGTCATACTGTGAATATATACAGCAACTGTCCCCTGGCAGGCAAGTAGTCGCCTGTTCGTCATGCGACGAGTGGCAGTTATCGGACGCCTCGCAAGAGTGCAGAAGTCGAAGGAAGCCAGACCCCACTCTCGCATGCATTTAGAGGTCGGTATCTATTTTCAATCTATCAACACTCGGCGTTCACGCAAGGTTCATGTCCGACCGTGTATCCCTGTTCAATGTCGGTAAGCTCCGACAGCTGTATTTCATTGTAGCTATTGCTTTCTAAAGGTAAATTTGGTCAAGTTGTGGCCCGCGAAATCGCCCCGCCGTCAATCACGTTCGGTGCGATGCGGTTTTATTCAGTGCAAGTTTAAAAGGGGCTAAGAATGAACAAGTCTATCGTTGTGAAGCTGGCGGCTGCCGCTGCGGTCGTGGCGCTCGCGGGCTGCACCGATGTCAAGCCGCTGCAGTCTGACATCACCGACCTGAAGTCGCAGGTTGCCAAGCTGCAGACTGAAGCCGATGCCGCGAAGGCGTCCTCGGACGCGGCTTCGCGTTCGGCCAGCGCCGCGCAGAGCTCGGCCAGCCAGGCGGCGCAGGCTGCCAGCGGTGCGCAGAGCACGGCGAACCAGGCACTGTCGGCCGCTCAGGCTGCCCAGTCGTCTGTCGATGCGACGAACGAGAAGATCGATCGCATGTTCAAGAAGTCGGTGTCGAAGTAATTCGATACTTCAAGCTTGAAGAGAAAACGCCGCGATCATCGCGGCGTTTTTTTGTCTGAAAGTTGTGAGCGTCGGCGCACGGACGTGCCGATCCCGAGTAAAGACTAAAATCGAACGAGCGCGGAACCCCAGGTCACACCGCCGCCCAGCGCTTCCAGCAGCAGCAGATCACCGCGCTTGATGCGACCGTCGCGCACGCCGGTGTTGAGCGCGAGGGGCACGGACGCTGTCGAGGTATTGCCGTGGTCCTGAATCGTGACGATGACTCGCTCGATCGGCATATCGAGTTTCCTCGCAACGGCCTGAATGATGCGGATGTTGGCCTGATGCGGCACCAGCCAGTCGATGGCCGACTTCTCCAGATGATTGGCTTCGAGCGTCTCGTCGACAATCCTGCCCAGCAGGGTTACTGCCATCTTGAAGACCTCACTGCCGCTCATGTGCACGAGATCGTTGCGGGGTACGGCGCCCTTCGGCGGCGGACCCTTGGCGGGACCGCCGGTGCAGTAAAGGATGTGTGCGTAGTCACCATCCGAATGCAGATGCGTCGAGATGATGCCTGGCTCTTCGGACGGTGCGAGGATCACGGCTCCGGCGCCATCGCCGAATAGAATCGCGGTGCTGCGATCGTCGTGGTCCATGATGCGCGTCAGCACTTCGGAGCCGACCACCAGCGCGCATTTGGATTCGCCCGCGCGTACGAATTTGTTGGCGACGGCCAGTGCGTAGACGAAGCCGCTGCAGGCGGCCTCGAGGCTGAACGCCGGGGCACCACGGCAACCCAGGCGCGCCTGGAGCAACGTGCCGGAATTGGGGAACACGAGATCCGGCGTCGTCGTGCCGTACGAGATCAGGTCGACATCGGTAGGTTTGAGGCCGGCAGCTTTGAGCGCTTCACGCGCCGCCTGTTCCGCCATGTCGACGTTCGATTGGCCGGCAGGCAGATAGTGCCGCCGTACGATGCCGGTACGCTCGCGGATCCAGCTATCGCTGGTGTCCATCCGCTTTTCGAGATCAAAGTTGGTGACGATCTGACTCGGCAGAAATCCGCCGGTCCCAACGATGCGCGCGTACACGCGAAGCCGCCTGAGAAGGTCGCGCCGCGCTATTCCTGAGCTTCCGGCTCGGCCTCTTTCTCGATCACCCGGCGGCCGCGATAGAAGCCATCGGGCGTAATGCAGTGACGCAGATGCGTCTCACCAGACTGCGGATCGATCGACAGCGCAGGGGCGGGCAGCCCATCGTGCGACCGGTGCATACCTCGCTTCGACGGGGTCTTGCGGCTCTTTTGTACGGGCATGATCCTTCACTCCTGCAAACCAATCTCAAATTTTAAGGTTTAGTGCGCTGCTCGAGCAACGCACGCAAATCAGCAAATGGCCGGGCAGTTTCCTCGCCAGAAGGCGGTTCCTCGATCGGCTGCGCTTCGACCCCGCACTCGGCGATGTCGGCATGCAGCGGCACGATCGGCATCGCCAGCAGCAGCTCCTCACCCGCCAGCGCCGCAACGCTCACGCGTCCGTCGGCAGCCAGAAACGTTTCCCGGTCGTCGGGAGCGCCGTCGGCCTGCGACTCCGCCTCGATCAGCATCACCGGCGACTGCGTCTTCACCGGCCAGCGCAACGGTTGCATGCATCGCTGACAGATCAGCTGCAGTTCGCCGTCGAGCCCCACATGCGCCACCCTGCGGCCCCGTTCGTTGCCGAACCGGACCTGTACCCTGATTGGGCCACCACCGGCTATCAGCTCGACCGGCAACGCCGGCATCTCGCGCAACCCTACCTCCAGATCCAGAACAGCGCCTGCATCCGAAAGTTTGTTGAGGTCGCGAGGCTTCGAGGCGCTGCCCGACATGGGCCGCGTATAATAGGTTCAGCGACCGGGCAAGTCAAAAATACCGCTGGCCGCAACCCATTGATTCCAGCACCGTTTTCGTTATCCGACCTATGCCTGAACTAATCCTCGCCTCCGGGTCGCTCTATCGCCGCGAACTGCTGGGGCGCCTTGCCGTCCCATTCGAGTGTCTGAGCCCCGACATCGACGAATCGGCGCTGCCGACCGAGAGCCCGCAGGACCGTGCCGTCCGGCTGGCGTTGTCCAAGGCTCAGACAATCGCAAAACGCCGTCCCGGCTGCACCGTCATCGGCAGCGACCAGGTATGCGTCTGCAAGGGCGAATCGCTCGAGAAACCCGGCGATGCCGGACGCGCGCGCTCGATGCTGCAGTGGTTGTCGGCGGCAACGGCCACCTTTCACACCGCCGTGGCAGTGGTCCAGTCCGACCCCGCGCACTGCCTGCAGTT
>DATBAM010000138.1:0-3919 GCA_036271535.1 Steroidobacteraceae bacterium
CGGCGTGTTGCCTTTGGGCGCCTCGTAAAGTGACTTGTCCTTGACGAACGCGCGCAGCACCAGCAGCAGCAATGCTGAGAAAATGAAACCCACCAGCGGTGACAGCAGCAGCGAGTAGCCGATCTTGGTGGCCTGGCCCCAGTCGACGCCGCTGGTCCCATCACGTCCATGCATCAGCGCATTCGCGACACCGACGCCGATGATCGAGCCGATCAGTGTATGTGACGACGAGGCGGGCAATCCCAACCACCACGTCCCCAGGTTCCAGATGATCGCGGCGATCAGCAAAGCGAACACCATCGCAAAGCCGGCGCTGCTGCCGACCTGCAGGATCAATTCAACGGGCAGCAACGAAATGATGCCGAACGCCACGGCGCCGCTGGAGATCAGCACGCCCAGGAAGTTGAAGGCGCCCGACCACATGACCGCAAAGTTCGGTGGCAGCGAGTTCGTATAGATGACCGTGGCGACGGCGTTGGCCGTGTCGTGGAAGCCGTTGACGAACTCGAATCCCAGCGCGATCAGCAGGGCAAGACCCAACAGGAAGAAAGAGATGTAAGTAGTTGTTTTCGCACCCGTTACAGCCACGTCTGAGGAGAGGCTGAAGGCGACGAAACCGATGCCGCCCAGCAGCAGGGCCAGGAACAGTGCGATGGTGACCGCACTGGGTTTGGAATCGAAGCGCGGCCGGGAGGCTGCGGGGGAAGTGGCTGCGGGGCTGACCGCAATCGTGGCTGTATTCATCGTTCTATTCCTGCCGCCGGAGGGAACGACGATGGTCTGACGCCAACGTTACAGTTATGTTGCAGCGGGCCGCCTAAAGCGGCCCGTCACGCTTCACGCCGCCTCGAGGCGTTCGACACTGACATTCACGTCCAGGCGATGGGTACCCCCTCCCAGGATCACGCCGCGCAGCGGCGAGACATCACCGAAGTCCCGGCCCCAGGCAATGGAAACATGATCGGTGCCGACATAGGTATCGTTGGTGGGATCCAGATCGATCCAGCCCAGAGGAGGACAGTAGACGGAAACCCACGCGTGCGAGGCCGCGCCGCCCACGAGGCCGGAGCATTCCGACTCCGCATCACCAACCTCCTCAAGCTTCGCATCCTTCGGTCCGAAAGTCCGGACGTAGCCGCTTACGTAGCGGGCAGACAGTCCTCGTGAACGCAGGCACGCGATCATCAAATGGGCAAAGTCCTGACACACGCCGCGCCGGTTGCGCAGTACTTCCGTCACGGGCGTCGCAACGGTCGTCTCACCCGGTGAGTATTTGAAGTTGCGATGCAGCTTGGTCATCAACTCCGCCGCACCCGCCAGAATCGGGCGGCCCTCGGGAAAGCAGTCGTTCGCAAACTCGGTGAACATCTTCTTCACCCGCACGTAAGGGGACTCGTGACGAAAGCGGCTTGCTTCCAGGCTCTCGCGGGCGGGCGCATGACTGTTGTACCTCAAGTCCGTCACGACCCGTTCCCACGGGAAAGTATCCTTCGCCGAGACGGGCGGCCGCGCATGTACGTAGACGTCCATCTCCGCAGTCACGTCCAGATGGCGGTGCGGATGCTCTATTTCGATGCGCGTAACAGGGTTGCCGAACGCATCGAAACCGTCACTACGGCGATACACCGCCGGACAGATCTCGATCCGATGTTCGCTGCATTCCTGGAACTCGTTGGGACGCGGGACGAGATGCAGCAGCTGATGCGAATGCACGACGTCGCTGCCGTACGCGTACTCCGTAACGTGCCGAATCCTGTAGCGCGCGGAGGCGTTCATGTGGCCAACGCGTGCGCATCGACGCTGGTATGCGAGAAATGCCGTAACGAGAGTCGGTCGGAAAGCTCACCGGCACTCGCGCCGAGTGCGCGTAGTTTCTGCGTCAGTGCCTGGCGGGCGGCCGCGCCCTGCTCATCATCCCCCTCCAACCGCAGCAGGTCGTTGTCGGTCAGCGTCGGGATTTCCTCATTGAGGCCGCTGGCGTCGCCATTTTCGAGCGCCAGTGCCAGCGCGCGCACGTCCTGCGAAATGGCCTTGCATAGAAAGGCGATGGCACGCGGATGCTCGGCATCGCGCACCAGAAGATCCAGGGTAGGTCCGAGGCGCGGCGAGGCCACATAGCGGGAACGATAGACGCGAATGCTGTCGTAGGCCTCCAGCAGCCATTCGATGCGGGATTGCTTTACCGCAGCTTCCGAGGCTACGTGTTCAGCCAGCAGGGTGCAGATGAACTGCAGACGCTCGATCCGTCTGCCCACTCGCAGCAGGCGCCAGCCCGCATCCTGGGTCATGTCGTCCAAGGCAAAGCCCGCGAGCGCCGCGAGCGACAACAGCAACCGGTCGAGCATCGCGCGCGGCTCCTCGCGTGCCGTCAACGCATCCTGCAATCGGTGCTGCATGTCGGAAACGGCGCGCCAGTAGCCGGTTGACAACCGTACCCGGACCTGCGATGCGCACCACGCCAGCCGACGAACGTCCGCGACGATGCCCTGCGGATTGCGGTCATCGCGCAGACTCGTCGCCGGGTCGGCGTCGAAGGCCACGGCGCCGATCTGACGGCAGAACGCGACGGCCGATTTCCAGACGTTGTCATCGATCCGGGCGGCGATCGTGCCACGAAGCAGGCGCGCCTTGTCTTCGCAGCGAACCAGGTAGCGTCCGAACCAATACAGGTTCTCGACCAGTCGCGAAGGAATCTGCTGTTGTCGTACGGTCACGCGGGATGTGCCGGCTGCAGAGTCGACCGACGCTGCTGTTTCGGGGTCGCAGAGAATCCAGATGTCCTTGCTGCCACCGCCACGCTGAGTCGATACCACATCGACCGCCGAGTCGGTTGCGACTCTTGCCAGGCCGCCAGGCATGACCTGGCGGCCCGCCGGGGTTGCAACCGTATAGGCGCGAATCGAAACGGCCCGCGCCGTAAAGCCCAGCGAGCCATGCGGCCGCCAGACCGGCGCCTGGGACAAGCCAACGTGCTCCTGCGCCACGTACGCATACGGTCGGGCGCGCAGACGCTCCACCAGGGTGGCGCGTGCCTCCCTGGACAGATTGCGTCCAAACACCGGCTCGAACCGTTGGTTCGGATATGTCGGCTTGATCACGAGGGTATCGAGGTGGGCGATCACGTACTCGAGAGCCGGTGGCTCCCCGCACCACCACGTCGCTACCGCGGGCAACACGAGTTGCTCGCCGAGCAGACTCTCCGCGATCCTGGGCAGGAAACCGATCAAGGCTGCGGATTCCAGCACACCGGTGCCGAGCGCGTTGGCCAGCGCGACGCGACCCGCGCGCACCGCTCCTAGCAGACCCGGCACGCCCAGCGCCGAATCACTGCGCAACTCGACCGGGTCGCAGTAGTCGTCGTCGAGGCGGCGCAGAATGGTATGCACCCGCTGCAGGCCTGCGAGGGTTTTCAGGTAAACCGTGTCGTCGCGCACGGTAAGATCCGACCCTTCCGCAAGCACCAGCCCCAGGTGCCGCGCCAGGTAGGCGTGCTCGAAGTAGGTTTCGTTGAAGGGGCCCGGCGTCAGGATGACCGCCAGCGGGATTTCACCCTCCTGTGCCATGCCCAGCATGCAATCGCGCAGCTCGCCGAAGAATCCGCCGATTCGCCGCGCGCCCAGCTCGCGCATCGGGTCGGGCAACACCTGCTCGACGATCTCCCGGTTCTCCAGGGCGTAGCCGGCGCCGGATGGTGTCTGAGTACGGTCGCTGAGGATCCACCAGCGGCCGTCGGGAGCTCGCGCCAGGTCGGCCGCGTACAACGTCAGCCAGTTGCCGCCCTTCGGCACGATGCCATGACAGGGCCAGAGGAAATTGGGATGGCCGAACACCAGCTCTGCGGGCACGACACCCTCGGCGATGAGCCGCTGCGGTCCGTACAGATCGGCCATCAGCGCATCGAGCACACGCGCTCTTTGCG
>DATBAM010000139.1:0-32233 GCA_036271535.1 Steroidobacteraceae bacterium
GCCGGAACTGTCCGAAACGTTGAATCCTGGCGTAGTGAACTGCAGATCCGTGATGTCCTTGATCCCTTTGTCGGCGAGCTGCTCGTCGGTCTGCGCGCTGATCGCGAGCGGCACGTCCATCAGGTTTTCCGAACGCCGCTCTGCGGTGACGACGATCTCCTGCAGGGAATCGGTCGACTTATTGGCATCGGCGGCAGCCTCGCCTGCCGACGCTGGTGTGGCTATCGCGGTCGCCATGACCAATGAAGCGGTGCACAGACCGCCGAATACGGAAGTTTTCATCGTCGTCCCCCAATATTTAATCTTCTAATGCTTTTCGGTCCACGTCACATGTGCGCGCCGGTACTTTGTGGACTGTTATTAGTACCAACCTGTCTTAAATCCTAATCTCCGATCCAGCCGGTTGGGAAGCAGCAATATTGTCCCCAGCGGAACCTTTTGCCAATCCTAGTGGACTGTACGGGAACTGTCCCGATCAACGCAGACGCAACAATTGGTTTTATCGGGAGACCAGGTCGCTGAATACCTCGCAGATGAGCACGCTGACCGATGACATGTCGAACGCCGCACTCATGGGCATCGACGGCGTATCCCGCAAGCTGAACATGTTGGCGACGACCCCGTCAGGATCGTCGGTTTCCATATCGTAGATGGCCACGTGGCGGTTAGCGCAGGAGCCGAGCGGTACGCTCTGCACCGTGAATCGCTGTGCCGCGGTGAAACCAGGCAGCGCCACGATGTCGGCAAGATGCCGGCCGGTGTACCACTCGTTGTATTCCAGGTCGCGACCTGAAACGGGATCGGAAAAGACGAGCATTTTGAATTTGCGCATGGATACCTCTGATTGGGGGTAATCGCATCCTGTGGATCGACGACAGGAAGCGCCAGACGGATGGCTCGACGAGACAAGAACCATGGCGCACATCGAATTCATCGATTGGCGCACCAGCGGTTGCAGATGCGACTCATTCTCGTTAGCATTCGTATAGGCATTACGCGCAACAAAGACAGGGAGAGCGCGTGCTTCTCGGAAATTACTGCGGGCAGCGCTCGTCGCTCGCGCGCGCCATCCTGGTCTCTGTATTTGCATCGATTCTGGCCACGTCCTGCGGCGGCGGCGATGGCCGTGGTCCGGCCGCCAGCACCGCGGCGATCGACCCGGCCACTGGCCTGTCGCTGGCAGCAACAGCTGGCCAGGCGCTGTTTTCCGACACCTCGCTTTCGGTGTCCGGACGGCAGAGCTGCGGCACATGTCACGTGCCACAGCACGCATTCGCGCAGGACCCGGCGACCGATCACGGCCTACCCGTGCCGTTGGGCGGTCCAAACATGGATCAGACGGGGTTCCGCAATACACCTTCCCTGATGTATGCATCCTTCACGCCGCCCTTCAGTCTCGATGGCGGTCCGGTCGGTGGCTTCTTCCGCGACGGCCGCGCCTCGTCGCTCGCGGCCCAGGCGCAGCAGCCGTTTCTGACGGACTTCGAAATGGCAAATCAGACCGAAGGCGAGACCATCGGCCGGCTGCAGAATTCTCCTGCCACACTGCAGGCATTCGTTGCCGCGTACGGCCAGGCAGTGTTGAGCGACCCGCACGCCGCCATGCAGGACGTCGGCCTTGCGCTGGCTGCTTACGAGACTGAAGACCCCGACTTTCATCCGTTCACCAGCAAGTTCGACTACTGGCAGCAGGGCAAAGCGACGTTGTCTGTCGACGAACTGGCCGGGCTCAGCCTGTTCAACAATCCCGGCAAGGGTAACTGCACCGCCTGTCATCCGAGCCAGGCGCAGAGCTTCAGCACCCATCCGCTGTTCACGGATTTCTCCTTCGACAACATTGGCGTGCCACGCAACTGGCAGATACCCGCCAACACGCCAGGCGCGGTCAGTCCCATCAGTGGAGCCCCACTCGTCACTGTTGCACCGATCGACGTGCCCTCGGATGCGGGCTACGCATACTACGACATGGGTCTGTGTGGCCCGCTGCTGCCGTCGGCGAACGATGTGAACGCCAGGGCCGACCTGTCTGCAACCACGACACTGTGCGGCATTTTCAAAGTGCCCACCCTGCGCAACATTGCTTTGACTTCGCCGTATTTTCACAACGGCATATTCACCGACCTGCATCAGGTGGTCGAGTGGTACGTGACTCGCGATATCAACAACAACTACGACAACAATCCGACGCCGGTGGCCGCGGGCGCGGGAGGCAATCCCTATCAAGCCATCGGCACGTTCTACACCGCGGCCGATGGCAGTCCGGACGCCGACCAGTACAACGACCTGCCGGTCGCCTACGACGCCAACGTCAATATCGTCGAGGTGCCTTACACACCCCCGACCTTTGCTGGCGGTCAGGCGCCGACCCTGACGCCACAGGAAATCGATCAGCTCGTAGCTTTCCTCTGCACGTTGAGCGATGGCTTCGATCCCAGTGATCCCGGTGCGTACACGGTACCGTCACAGTGCCAGCCCAGCGCCGCACAGACCGCTCTCGCCAATCAATAGGTAGTCATCCATGAAGCTTCGTTCTCCGCCGCACCCATCGCGTTCGAGCAAGGCACCGGCTCTCGCGGCGTTACTGACCGCATCGCTGTCCCTGTATGCAACCACGGCACCGGCGGCGGACGGCACGCCGGGTGCCAAAACGCAGCAACAGGAGATCGATCTGCTCATTCAGCAGCTGCAGGGGCTGCAACAGCAGATGCAGCAGCTTGCGCAGCAGAACCAGCAACTGATGCAGAGGCAGCAGGAGTTGGAGCAGCAGCTGCACGGCGCGGCGCCAGCGCCGGCGCCGGCGCCGGGAGTAGTCGCTGGGGTACCACCAGCTTCCAATCCTGTTCCGCCGTCGGGCGCGGGTCCGGTACCACCTGCGTACGAGGCCAAAGCGGGCGAGGCAACGTCGGGCCAGCCTGCTTCAGTCACGGCATATTCGGGCGATTCATTGTTCAGCAACCTGAGGCTCTGGGGGTACGGCGAGGTCTACTACAATAAGCCCGTCCACGATAACGCCCGGTCGCAGATCGATCTCGCGCGTGCCGTCTTCGGCATCGGCTATCAGTTCAACTCACGTACCGAATTCAATTCGGAGTACGAAGTCGAGCACGCCGTGGCGTCCGCCAGCGATCCGGGAGAATTCGAAGTCGAGCAGTTCTACATCGATCGCCAGCTGACGGATTGGGCGTCGCTTCGCGCGGGACTGTTCCTGATGCCCTTCGGTCTGCTGAATGAGCACCATGAACCTACCAATTTCTACGGCGTACAGCGCAACTTCGTCGAGACGCTGATCATTCCGAGTACCTGGCGGGAAGGCGGCCTCAATCTGCACGGCGATACGCCTGTCGGATTGAGCTGGAGTGCCGGCGTGACGAGCGGATTCGACCTGTCGAAGTGGGACTTCGCGCCCGAGAATCCAACCTACAGCACCGCGCTGGAACTCGAAGACAGCGACACCGCACCGCTGCAGGCGAGTCACCAGGAGCTGGCGCTCGCCAACGCGCAGCACTTCAGCGAATTCGTCGCGCTGAACTACTTCGGCGTTCCCGGATTGGATCTCGGCGGCGCGTACTTCACGGGTGATGCCGTCAAGGTGCCGGCACCGCCGAATGCCCCCATCCCTGGCAATCAGCGAGTCACACTCTGGGAAGGTCATGCGCGCTGGACGCCCGGCCGCTTCGATCTGTCCGCACTATATGCCCGTGGTTCGATCAGCAACCTCGCCATCGCCAACGCATCGAATCCCGGTTCGCCGAATCCGGTTCCATCGCAGTTCTACGGCTACTATTTCCAGGGCGCCTACACGCTATGGGATGAGGGCGAATACCGTCTCACGCCCTTTGCGCGTTACGAGTACTACGACATGGGTTCGAAGTACGAAGGCACCGATGGACCGGTGTTGCCCGCCGGTGCTGTGCCCCTATCGGGCAGCCCGGGAGATTACGGGACGTGGCCGGTCGGCCGCGATCGGGTCTGGTCGTTCGGCGCGAATTTCTACCTGACGCAGCATGTCGTGTTCAAAGCCGACTACCAGCACTTCGACTACAACACCGACTTCTCACGTGTGGATTTCGGCATCGGTCTGGCTTTCTAGCTGCAACCGACAGGCACCGAAACGCGCGAACAGTTCGGCTTCGCGGCGCGTATCACCGGTTAACAGACATTTGGTGAGCGCGTCCGCGATGACGGCGCGACGCGCGAGCACGGTGACCGACCCTTCGAGTATGGGCTGCCGCCGCACGCCGTCGTAGTATCCCTGGTGTTCGGATGGCCGGCCGGGCGAGGCCACGCCGCTGCTGGCGATGGCGTGATTGCGTAACGCCACCGTCTGCGGCCTGCCCACCGCATCCTGACAGATGATCTGTCTGAGGTCGGATCCGAACACGCGCAGATCGCCGCCGGCGTTGACCAGCCCGCTCGAGCATCCGCCTCGCCGTAGCGCGTCGACGGCGCGATCGACCGCGAAGCCCTTGGCGATTCCGCCGAGGTCGACCTGCACCGGGCGGCGCGTCATCACCTGGGATGAACTGCCGAAGTGCAGATCCGTCATGCGTCCGAGGGCACTGGGGAGGCAGGGCTCGAACGCGCCGCCCGTCAGACAATGAATCCGCGCCGAAATCTGAAGAGCACCCCAGGTCCAGGGATGCATCGCGATCGCGACCCCGGGCACGCAGGCATTGAGCGCCGCCAGATCACTGCCCGCGCGCGTCGGATGCATCAGCCGTTCGACCAGCGCAAGGGATTCGAAGGCCGCCGTCAGCGCGCGGCCGGCCTCCCCCGGCGCCGTGGCCTGGGCCTCGATAGCGACGAAGCTGCCAAATCCCACCCGGAGGCGTGACAGCGGCACCATGGTCAATACAACCTCATTGTGTTTGCCACGCCTCTAAATAATAATGATTTGTATTCTCAGTCTCCATCACTCCCGGAAATCGTGTCGCTTCGTCATTGCGCACCCGTCCTGCTGCTGACCGCCTTGTCGCCGGCGCCGATCGTCGTGGCGGCGGACTATCTCGATGTGGACGCCGCGCAGAAGGCGATCTATCCGGATGCCGATGCCTTTCAGCAGGTCGTCGTCAATCCGAGTGCAGATCAATTGCAGGTGCTGCTGGCCCGCACCGGTGAACAGCCGCGCCACGGCATGATCCGTATATGGAAGGCGACCCACCAGGGTGAGCTGCTGGGCCATTTCTTCGTTGACGAAGTCGTCGGCCGCCAGGATCTGATCACCTACGCCATAGGAATTGACGCCGACGGCAAGTTACGGAATCTCGAAATCATGTCCTACCGCGAAAGTCACGGTGGTGAGATTCGCAATGCATACTGGCGCGCGCAGTTCAACCAGCGGAACAGTCTGGATCAGCTGCGCTTCCGCACCGACATCAAGAACATCTCCGGCGCAACGCTGTCATCCGAGCACGTTACGCAGGGCGTGCGCTGGTTGCTTGCACTGTGGCAGGCGACCCTACAACCCGGCATTCAGACAAGGTAGGAGCACCCATCATGCTCATGCCGCGCGCGCCACAGCGCATTGTCATGTCGGCCACCCAGCGATGGATCGTTTACACGCTGACCACGGCTTTGTGGCTGTCGGGATGCATCTGGCTGGTTCTCGACCAGTTGGCGAGGCACCGAGACCCGTTTGGCGGTGAGCGCAATCCCTGGCAGTCCGCGACGCTCACCGCGCATGGGGTGCTGGCCGTTGCCGCGATGTATCTGCTGGGCTGGGTCACAGCCCGTCATATCGCGTACTGGTGGAATCTCGAACGTCGCCGCATCAGCGGGAGCTTTCTTTCCGCTGTGCTGGGGCTGCTGACAATCAGCGGCTTTGCGCTGTTCTTTCTCAGTGACGACCGCTGGCAACAATACGCTGCGATCGTTCACGATGTTCTGGGCGTGGCGGTTGCAGTTCTGATCATCCAGCACTGGTTTCTGTTTCGGCGTGCTTCGACCCAGCCGCCCGACCGATAGCCACCCCACGGTTCATTGCAAATCAGCCGACTGTTTCGATCCGCTCCACCACCGGGATGCCGTCGAGGCAGGCGTTGAGCCCGGGCAGCGCTTCGCGCAGATAGACCGACTGCACGTGCAGGTCGGAAGCAGCCTGATCGCGGTACAACTCGATGGCCTTGTACGAACGGGTCTGGTCGCGGATCTTCACGAGCTGGTACAGGAGATTGCCCGGCTCCCGTGCGCGCACCGTAGCCGTCAGCTGGCTGAACAGCTGTTCGAACTCCGCGACCTTGTCCGCCTTGATTTTTATGCTTCCGACGGTGCCGATGCTCATCCTGCCTCCCACCTCGTCACTCATCCCGGCTCTGCCGTTGGGCAGCGCCCGCCCTGCCGTTCTGCGAGGCAAGCACGCGCTCACCGTATCGCATCGGCATGGCCGTGCTCTTCCAGCGCCCGGCCTGCATCACTGAAGCAAGGTCGATATTGAGTGCGAGCAGGTCCTGCGTTGCGCCGACACGGATGGAATGTCCGCTGACCTGGCGTACGTCCTCGGCCTGCATGCCCACCCAGCTCGCCACTCTCTTGTAAATGTCCGCTATCTGATCCGCGTGCAGTCTTGCGCCAACCCGTTCACGACCGATGAGACGACGAAACAGCGCCCCGCTGTGGATGCCGGCACGCTCCAGCCAGCGTTGCAGGTGTCTAACCGTTTCACACGCAAGGTACGCAACCGCTCCCTCACCGCCCTGATCGACCTTGGAGCGTCGGATCAGTACACGACCGGTACCGTCCTCCAACAGCGTCAGGTCTTCGATGTCGAGCGCAACCAACTCGCTGCGACGGGCCATGCTGTCATAAGCCACGCACAGCAGTGCCCGCTCTCTCTCGGCCCGGAGGCCCTCGCCCGATGTCTCGATGAATTTACTGATTTCGGCCCAGCCCAAGGCATGTGCCTGACGTTGTCGGACCGACTGCGCTCGCGTCATGGCCTTTACGGCCAGACGCACCGGCTCACTGGCACACGGATTGACCAACCCCGCCGCGAGATGCGCGCGCGCGATCGTCGCAAGATAGCGCCGCACAGTCGCGGGTTTCTTGGCCGCAGCACTCTCCCGCACGTATGCAGCGATCAGCTCCGGCGCGGCAGGAATGGGCGACAGATTGCAGCGCCTTGCCCACGCATCGTAAATCACCCAGTCGGCACGCCAGGCCCGCAAAGTATTCGGCGGGTATGCATTGCGCGCTTCCTGCTCCCAGCGCGAGAGCCGCTCGCGGTTTTCGTGCGGAAGCAACGGCCCCGTATCCGACCACGGCAGCAGCGAGTTTTCCGGCGACAGCATGCTCACGCTCGTTCTTATGTTTCGCTGTACTTCTCGATGAGTATAGCCCCTGAAAGTCGTTCGACCAGCTTCCAGCGGGACCCGGTGCTGTCGCCAGTCATGTCCATAGCTGCACCTGCGCCCTGAGCAACTGCTCAAACGGCCGTACAGACAGGCCGGAGGCAGACACGGACAGCCTCGACAGCGTGGCCTGCGCTATCTACGATGGGAGCTGCCATCTTCCAAAGACCCTAATGAGCCCGAAAGCAAAGCGCAACGGCGAGGAAAGCAGCGGAACGCGCGAAGCCATTCTTGATGCGACCGCCAGGATCATGCGCGACGAAGGCTACGCCGCCGTCAGCTCGCGGCGAGTCGCCAACGCGGCAGGGCTCAAGTCACAGCTGGTCCACTACCACTTCGGCACGATGGACGATCTGTTCCTCGCATTGTTTCAGCGCGCCGAGGCGCAGCACCTGGAACGACACATGCAGGCCTTCACATCCGCCAATCCGGTGCGCGAGCTCTGGGCGCTGAGCATCGATCGGACGGGTATGGAGCTGATCTTCGAATTCATGGCGCTGGCCAACCATCGGCCCGCGATACGACGCGAGCTGGCACGAGCCAGCGAACGCACCCGCGCCATGCAGATCGTCATGCTCAAACGCATGCTGCAGCAGCTCGGTATTTCATCCGACATCTGCCCGCCCAACGTGCTGTCTTTGCTCATCGCCGGCTTAGCGCGTGCGCTCGTCAGCGAAGCTGCCATCGGCGTGTCCTCGGCGCACGCCGATACTCTCGCGTTCGTCGAACGGATGATTCAGAAGGCGGAGCGTGGTCGGCTGGGAACGCGTCGGCAATCGCGCTCGGCGACGTCGCGGTCTTCGCGTTCCCCAACGCCCGTCAGCTCCGGCGCGCGCCGCGCAAAACGCACGGTTCGCCGTTAACCGCGCTGCGTGCGCAGCAGTTCCGGATGGCGCGCCTGGATCATGCGCCGGAAACCGTCGCGCCAGGCAATCCGGGTGCGTCCGAGTATCTGATGCATGTAGCTCACGTCCGGCCACAGCGGCGTGTGCGCGCGCGGCGAATATTCGAATATCGGCTCGACGCCAACGAGCTTGCCCATATAAGCACAGTAGTCTTCGATGCTGACGGTCTCACTGCCCGCCCAATTGACGACCACCGCCGGGCGGGACGCGACTTCCATCGCGCGAATACCCAGCTCGACGTAATCGTCCTCGTAGATCGGGTTGTAGTTATTTGGCTTGTCCGGATGCAGCACGATCGGCCGTTGCTGCAGCATCTGCTCCAGCCGGTCGGCAGGCGACCCACCGAGCGGTCCGTAGGTCGAGCAGATGCGGATGACAGTCAGCGGTGTGCCGAACTGTTCGCAGATCCACCCACAGACCGATTCGCCCGCGATTTTCGAGAAGCTGTAGTTCGCCCGGAGCGGTACGCCCGGCGGATCGGATTCGCACAGCGGCCGCTGCCCCTGATATGCGTAGATCGAACCGGTTGAACAGAAGACGAATCCTTTTGCGTTCCTGCTGTGATACATCAGCTTGCCGGAATTGTGCGCATTGGTGGTCACGCAACGAGTCCAGTCATCCAGGCCAGGGTCCACCGCTGCGTGGAAGACGTAGTTGAAGTCCTGCGGTATCGACGACAGATCGGGAGCCGCCATGTCGAGCATCGTTGGCCTGATACCAACTGCCATCAGTCGCTCGCGATCGCCCGGCTTGCCCAGGCGAGCTGCACCCCAGACTTCGTTGTCCGCTGCCAGCGCTCGCGCGACGGGAAACGCAATCTTGCCCGTTACACCTGTGACCAGAATTTTCGCATTCTTAAGCACGTTGGCTCCGTTTGCAGCGATGGCGAGCCTGGGGCATTTTATGCACTCGCTTAATGCTAAGATTATAAACCAGTGAGCGTGAGACGAAGCCATGAAGAGCGATGACGCACCTCGGCCGGTTCTGGTGGGCACGCCTTCCGATCAGCACCCTGCAACGCTGGCGACGGGCCACACCGACATCAGCACACTCTTCGTCTCCATGTCGGCCCGGCACCCGCAAGGGCACGACGCCGATTACCTGCAGTGGCATTCGCTCGATCACCGGCCGGAGCAGTTCCGCTTGTCGGGTCTGCGCGCCGCATTTCGGCTGATCTCGACGCCGGCATGCCGTAGTGCTCGCGCCGCAGCCGATCCACGCTTCGATGCGACGGATCACCTGATGACCTATCTTTTCCGGCAGGCGTCGGACCTGGGTCCGTTCAACGATCTGGGTGCGGCACTCGGCGCCGCAGGCCGCATGCCCTATCTGTTGCCCTCAGTGGAACGTTCGGTATATCACCTCGACGGCAAGGCAGCGACGGCCCGCATCAAGGCAGGTGCCGACGTGTTGCCGTGGTGGCCGTTCAAAGGTGCGTATGTCCTGGTAGAGCCGGGGCAGCACGCGGCAGACGAATTGCTCGAGGTGCCGGGTGTCGGTGGCGCCTGGTGGGGCCGCGGCAATCCGCTGCCGCCACCGTTGACGACTCGATCCAACGCCGGCCTGCAGATCACGTTCCTCTTTCTCGACGACGAGCCCGCAGCTACTGCTGAGCGTCTGCGTCCGCGACTGGCACATCGCTGGCAGCAATCGGGAACGAGAGCGCTGCTTGCGGCACCTTTCCATGCACTTGTATCGTATGAATGGGATCGCTATCTGCCGTGAGCACGCTCATTTGCACGGTCATTGTATCGACGACGACGGCATCTACCAGATATCGGGGGAGTAGCGAATGAAGGTTCAGCCTGGCGCTTTTTTCAGAACCACGTTGCCATACGATTTGTCGCAGCTGCCCGATCTGGACAGCGGCCGCTATCACTCGATCTGGCTGCCGGATCACATGGTCAGCTTCTGGCCCGATTCGATCTGGACACCCGAATTCACCGATCTTGCAACGACCTCGCCGTCGCCGCACCGACATCTCGACGCGCTGGCAATGGCCGGAGCCGTGTCGGTACTGACCAAAAACGTGCCGATCGCGACCAGCGTCGTAGATACCGTCCGCCGTCATCCAGCCATGCTTGCGCAAACTGCCTTGACGCTCGATCACCTCTCCAAAGGAAGATTCATCCTGGGTCTCGGCAGCGGTGAGACCGAGAATACCGTGCCCTACGGCTTCGATTTCGCAAAGCCGGTCGGGCGCTTCGAAGAAGCGCTGCAGGTCATACGGCTGTTGTGGGATTCCGATCGGCCGGTCGATTTCGACGGCAAGTTTTTTCACCTTCATCATGCGCGCATGGACACTGAGTGCTATCAGGGTCGGCCACCGCGTATCTGGGTCGGGTGCTCGGGTCCGCGAATGCTCGAGATCACGGGTCGCTATGCAGACGGCTGGTGGCCCGCTGGTGCGTGGACGCCCGAGGAGTACGCTGCGAAGCTCAAGGTCATTCGCGATTCGGCAGAACGCGCGGGTCGTGATCCCCTGGCGATCGTCGCTGCCGCGATTCAGACCTGTCTGATCGCGTACGACGATGCGGAGCTGGCCGAGATACTCGACGCACCGTTGGTGAAGGCCTGGATTCTGCAGCCCTCCGGCGCGGAACTGCGCAAATATGGCTTTCAACATCCGCTGGGCGACGACTGGGGCGGCTATCAGGACATCAACCCCGAGGTGCTGCCGCGCGAACGCATTCTCGACATGCTGAAGAAAACCGATGTCGAAGCCATTCGCCAGATCATCCCCTGCGGCACTCCACAGGCGATTGCCAAGCGGATAAAGGGCTTCGTCGATGCCGGCCTGCGAGTACCGAAGATCATGGACTATGGCGGCATGGCCGGATTGAAATTCGCGGGGCGCTCGGCGAAGAAGGTGCGAGAAGCCGAAGACGAATTGCTGCGTCTCGTAAATTGAGCCCTGCGCCGGGAGCGACCATGCACGAGCGGCTATGTATTCATCCCATCTGCTTTCCGAATCTCGCGGTGCCTCAGCTGGCTGAGAACTGGCGTCAACTGAAGGCTCCGCGCGTCGGCCTCATCAGTAGCTGGGTCGAGGGCGACGGGTTGAGCGTGCTGCGTGATGCGTTGCAGAGCGGCGGTCACCTGGTGGAGACGATCAATCACACCTTTCTCCCGTTTGGCCACGCACTATCCAAGGACAAAGAAGCCTGGGAAGAGCCGCGCAGACGTCTAAACCACGTGATCGACATGGCGAAGACACTGCGGTCGCGCTCGATCTACACCATGACGGGGGGACACGGCTCCCTGACATGGGAAGAGGCGGCAGATTGTTTCGCCGAGGCCATCGCGCCATGCGTGCAACACGCGCGCGCAGCAGGCGTTCAATTGCTGATCGAATGCGCGCCCTTCGTCTACGCCGACATCCATCTGGCGCACAGCCTGCGCGATGCGGTAATACTGGCGGAAATTGCCGACGTCGGCGTGTGCTTCGACTTCTTCGCATCGTGGACCGAAGCCGGACTGCAACAGAGCATCCGTCGGGCAGCGCCGCGATGTCATCTGGTACAGGTCGCCGACTACGTCTATGGCGACCGCTCGATTCCGTGCCGGGCGGTCCCGGGAGACGGGGCGATCCCTATCAGGCGCCTGATCGGACAGGTGCTCGAGACGGGCTATGGCGGTGCTTTCGATCTCGAACTGCTCGGCCCCCGCATCGATCGCGAAGGCCATCTGGCAGCCGTGAACAGAAGCGCGGACTTCGTCGGTGGCATCCTGCAATCCTTCGGCGTCTGAGGTTTACATGTCCACTCCAAGTCCTGCCATCTCAGACCAATACGACGTCGTCATCGTTGGCAGCGGAGCCGGCGGCCTGGCCGCCGGCATCACCGCAAAACTTCGAGGCCTGAAGCCGCTGCTGCTGGAGAAGACGGACAAGATCGGCGGTTCCTCGGCGCTATCAGGCGGGGTATTGTGGTTGCCGAACAATCCGCTGATGGCTCGTGAAGGCATCCGGGACTCGCGCGAGGCTGGACTTCAATACCTGGCCAACTTCGTGCAGGACGGCGACCCGGCCTCGACACCATCGAGACGTGAAGCATTCATCGACGCGATCGCACCGATGGTCGCCCAATTCGAAGGCCAGGGTATGCAATACCTGCGCTGCCACGGATATTCCGACTACTACGACCATCTGCCAGGTGGCAGCGCACCAGGCCGCTCATTGCAGGCCGAACTGTTCGACGTCAACCGGCTCGGCGACTGGAAGACACGCCTGCGGCCGCCGACGGTCGCCATCCCGGTGCGGACCGGCGAGGGTGCGCAACTGATGCGTGTCGGTTTCACGTTCGAAGGCAAAATGATGGCGGCGAAGGTCGCCGGCCGGTACCTTGCGTCGAGAATGACTGGCAAGAGACTCTACAACGCCGGGGCCGCGCTGCAGGGACGGATGCTCGAGATTGCGCTGAGGCTCGGCGTCGAAATCCAGACCGATGCAGGGCTCGTCGATTTGGATGTCCGCAATGGACGGGTTGAAGGCGTGCACATCCTTCACGGCGGTGCAGACAAGACCGTGCGCGCAACGCGCGGCGCCATCATCACCGCGGGCGGCTTCTCGCGCAATCTGCATATGCGAGAGCAATTCCAGCGTCAGCCAACCTCCACCGACTGGACCCACGCCAATCCTGGTGATACCGGGGAGGCGATCCAGAGTATGGTCAAAGCTGGCGCGGCCTTGGGTTGGATGGACGAGTCATGGTGGGTCGCGGGCTTTCAGGCTGGTGATACCAACTATCAGATCGTGCCGGAGCTGATGAAACCGCATGGCATTCTGGTCGATGCCAGCGGTCAACGATTCGTCAACGAGGCGCGCTCCTATATGGAGATCGGCCGTGCGTGCTATGCGCGCAACGCGACCGTGCCGGCGATTCCGGCCTGGGTCGTCATGGACAGTCAGCATCGCAAACGCTACCTCTTCGGCTTCCAGCCGCCAGGAAAGATTCCACAGCAATGGGTTAAGAAGGGCTGGATCCACGAGGACACCACGATCGCGGGCCTTGCTCGTCGATGCGGTATCGACGCCGCGGGACTCGAAGCCACTGTCGCCCGATTCAATGGCTTCTGCAAAACCGGCATCGATGAGGATTTCCAGCGCGGCGACAATGAGTATGCACACTACTACGGCGATCCCACCAACAAACCCAATCCGAATCTGGGCGCAATTGCCGTGCCGCCGTTCTGGGCGGCTCCCCTGCGGCCCGGTGACGTGGGCACCTGCGGAGGCGCCATCACCGACGAGCACGCACGTGTTCAGCGCTCGGACGGCAGCGTCATCGACGGGCTGTATGCAGCCGGCAACTGCGCCGCACCGCTGGCCGGTCCCTACTACGTCGGGGCGGGTCTGAGCATCGGTGCGTCCAGCGTCTTCGGCTATCTCGCGGTCGATCACGCTCTTCAGTAGATGGCTACGCGGTCACTGACAACGGACAACCTGTCGCTCCTGAAGGGTCCGCCACTCGCCGATGAACCAGGCCTGGGCGCGCTTACCCTGCCCGGATTTCTACGCGAGGTCACGACGCGCTTCGCTTCGCGCGAGGCGCTGGTGATGCATCGACGGGAAGACGTCGTACGCTGGAGTTACGCCGACCTGTGGCAACGTTCAGTACAGGTCGCGCGCTCACTGGTCTCGATGGGTGTTGGCAAGGGCACACATGTCGGCATCCTGATGACCAATCGATTGGAGTGGCTGAGCGCAACGTTCGGTGCATGGCTGGCCGGTGCCATAGCGGTCCCACTGAGCACATTCTCCACGCCGGCCGAGCTCGACTACCTGCTGCGTGTGTCCTGCGTTTCCGC
Organism: Steroidobacteraceae bacterium; assembly: GCA_036271535.1. GTDB lineage: Bacteria > Pseudomonadota > Gammaproteobacteria > Steroidobacterales > Steroidobacteraceae > FEN-1191. Next base: position 14,060 of record DATBAM010000139.1, read on the forward strand.
GCTGATGTTCGAAGGCACCGTCGTAAAAAAGGATTTTGTCGCGATTCTGGGCGAGCTGGAACCGGCGACGGTGCGTTCGGTCCCGGGCATGCTGCAATCGATCAAATATCCCTTCCTGCGTCATCTCGCGGTCGTTGACGCGCCTGCCTCGGGCGCCATCGAATCGTGGGAAGCGTTTCTGTCGCGCGGATCGACGACACCTGCGGCGCTGGTCGAGTCGATTGTCGATACGGCGTTGCCAACCGATACCGCAGCCCTGTTCTTCTCCTCCGGCTCGACCGCACGCCCGAAAGGCATCATCAACTCGCATCGGGGCATCGCCATCCAATTCTGGCGATTTGCACGACACTCGTCGCTGCGCGAGGACGCGCGTGCATGGACTCCAAACGGATTCTTCTGGTCGGGAAACTGCGCGACGGTCATGGGCGCCACCCTGGCCTGCGGCGGTGCCGACATTCTCCAGTCGACCTTCAATCCGCGCGAAGCGCTCGAATTGATGCAGGCCGAGCGTGTCAATTTCCCAATGGTATGGCCGCATCAGGCCCGGCTGCTGCAAGAGGCGCCGAACTGGCTGACGGTGGATCTCAGCGCGATGACTTACCTGGATGCTACCAACCCGATGGCTTCGCATCCCTCGATCCGGCTCAACGGCTGGAATGAACCGCGTCACAGCTACGGCAGCACCGAGACCTTTACCATCAGCACCGGCTACCCGAACGACGTCAGCGCGTTGGTGGCTGCGGGCAGCCATGGCGTAGCGCTGGCGGGCAACACGATCAAGATCGTCGATCCGTTGTCCGGCCGCACGCTACCGATCGGCGAACACGGCGAGATCGCCGTGAAAGGACCGACGCTGATGCTCGGATATCTAGGGATCCCACCCGAGGAAGCGTTCGATGAGGAAGGCTACTATCCGACCGGCGACGGTGGCTATGTCGATACGGCCGGTCGTCTGTTCTTTGAAGGGCGGCTGACTACCGTGATCAAAACAGGCGGAGCGAACGTCTCACCACTCGAAGTCGATCACGTGCTGGAAGCCATGCCGGGAATCAAGGCGATCGGCACCGTCGGGGTACCGGATGATCTGCTCGGAGAGATGGTAGTCGCCTGTATCGTGCCGCTCGAAGGCGCGGTACTCGATGCGGCCGCCGTCATCGCTTTTGCCCGCGAACGACTGGCGAGCTACAAGGTACCCAGGCGCGTACTCTTTCTTAGAGAAGAAGACATCGAGCTGACTGGTACTTCCAAGATAAAGCCCAAGGAACTCCGCAAGCTCGCGGCCGCGCGGATCAAGGCCCAGACAACAGACAGCTGAGTTGGTGACGCCACCCTGCTGTAGCCGCTCGATTACGTCGCTTGCTCCGGCATCTTGTGAACGGCGCTACTCGGCTCAGGCGCTGTGAGCGTCGGCCACCTGCCAACTTCAATCACCGCGCCGCCACGGCATTCGCGGTAACATCGCAACTATGCGGATCTCGCGCGTCGAAACTTATCGCACCCGCGGCGGCGAAAGCCCTCTATGGGATCCGGTCGGTCAGGTGCTCTATTTCATCGACAACTTCGGCCAGCGGCTGTACCAGTTCGCCCCGGGCTCCAACAAAACGCGAAGCTGGGAAATGCCCAGCATCATCACGGCACTGGCGCTGAGGCAGCAGGGCGGCGCGGTGGTCGCGCTTCGAAGTGGCGTCCATGGACTGGACTTCGAATCGGGTGCTTTCGACACTCTGGTTTCGAGGGACGTCCACGCTCCTTACGTCTACAACGATGGCCGCGTCGATCGCCGCGGGAGATTTCTCCTGGGTGGCACGACGGCCAACTTCAGTCATCCCGCCCCCGACGGCGGCCTTTTCAGCCTGGATGGCGATCATCGTCTCGTCCAGCTGGATGGCGGCATCCATTTTTCGAACAGCCCGTGTTTCTCCCCCGACGATCGCACGTTCTATTTTTCCGACAGCTTCCTGCACACGACCTATGCATACGACTACGACCTGGAAACGGGCACGGTCCGTAACAAACGTGTGTTTTTCGATACGAAGAGCCTGGGCGGGATGCCGGACGGCTCGACAGTCGATCGCGACGGTCTGATCTGGATGGCGATCTACGGTGGCGGAAAGGTCGCAGCATTCGACCCGAACGGACGGCTGGTGCGCTCGATCGAATTGCCGGTGAAACTGGTATCCAGCGTGGCGTTCGGAGGGCCAGACCTCGATCGGCTCTATGTCACGACGATTCAGGAAGGAGCATTGGGTGAGCCGGCGGAAGAAGGCGCCGGCTACGTCTATCTGATAGAAGGGCTCGGCGCTCGCGGGCTACCCGAGCCCCTGTACAACGGCTGAAAGAAAGACCCAACGGACATCGGGGGACGATATCCGCGGGTTGCGACACCTGGTCGCGAAGTCGATAGTTGTGAGCCCGACGCCTATGCATCGTTGCGCGCGACTGCCAGCAACTTGCGCAGCAGTGATTTGAGCACCGCGCTGTCGTTTGCGCCGAGCCGTTCGACCATTTCGGCTTCATACGATTTGCTCGCCGCCAGCAAACGCAAGGCGCATGCGCGCCCCGCCGGAGTGAGCCCGTAAGCGGGCGCGGCGTTGCCGGCGGCATCGCGCGGATCAACAATCCGATTGGAGATCAGATCACGCTGCCGCAGCGTCTGGACCGCCGCGGCTACATCTCCATGCAGTACATGGCCGGCAGCGGTCTCGATCCCGGTGGCCGTCAGCCCGTCGTGCATCATGAGTACCGAGAGCACCAGATGTTCGTCACCATTGATCTGCGCGGCGCGCAGCGATGCTTTCAACTGGCGCCGATAGAGCGCGTGTCCCCGGCCCAGCAGATAGCTGAGGAAATCGTCCACCACGTCGCCCTCGAGACGAGTCTCTCCGGGCGCATGCAGCGAGGCTCTCTGCAGCGCAACGGCGTAGCTTCCACCGTGAAACAACAACGGCGGCGAATCGGTGCGGTCAAAAGCCAGCACCTCTCCCACGAAGATGATGTGGTCGCCCCCGTCATACTGAAACGCCGTGCGACATTGGAACCGGGCGGTGCATCCAGGCAACAACGGGACGCCGCCCATCCCGTTCTCCACGGTCAGGCCGCTGAACTTATCCGCCCGGCGTGCCCCGAAGCGGCTGGAGAGTGACTCCTGGTCAGACGCCAGAATGTGCACTGCCCAGTATTCCGCCTCCGAAAACGCGTCCAGATTGCTGGAGCTTCTCGCCAGACTCCACAGCACGAGCGGCGGCTCCAGAGAGACGGAGTTGAAGCTGTTGGCCGTAAGGCCGACGGGCTCGCCGTTCCGGCGGCGCGTCGTCACGAGCGTAACGCCCGTGGCAAATGCCCCCAGCGCGCTGCGAAATTCACGCGTGTCGAGCGCGTTTGCCAGATTTGTTGCCATGGATCTGTGGTCAGGCGGCGATGCCGCCTACCGAACAGTTGTTTCGCCATTTAGAATATTTGTTCGAAGTTATCAGTCTCCGCGCGCCCTCGTCAATTCGAGATCGGGCGGCGGTCTCAAAGTGCGATGCGGGCTGCGGGCAGAGTGCGGTTCGATAAGCAATTGACTGCAAAGGGAAGCTGCGTCTATAAAGCGGATCTGTTCGAAATAGTGAAAAGTCTCTGATGCCCCGTTCCTCTCCCGGCGTTCGCCGAATCGTCGCGATACTCAATTTCTTCGCTGAGCATCCGCATGAATCTTTTACATTGAGCGACCTGGTTCGCGCCCTGAAATTGAGCCGGGCCACTTGTCACGGCTTGCTGACGGGACTGGTCGAGGCGGGGTATCTGTACCGCACCAGCGACCGTGGCTATCTGCTGGGACCGGCGCTGGTCTCGATCGGCGAGGTGGCCAAAGCGCACTATTCGCCGCTGAAGGCTGCGCAGCCGGAAATGCGCATCCTGGCCGACGAATTCGACATCGTCTGTTCTGCGTCCTTCCGCGAGGGAACCGAGGTGGTCGTTCGCGAACGTGCGTCGGCGGTGTCTCACCTTGGCTATTCGGTACCCCGGGGATGGCGGGCGCCGTTGCTGCCACAGTTCGCCGGTGTCTTTTTTGTCTGGTCCGCACCCGATGAAATCGAGACCTGGTTGGATGGGCTGAGTCCTCCACCCTCTTCCTCCCAGCGTGAAGCGATGCAGACCAGCATCACGATGATCCGCCGTTACGGCTTTTTCGCTGCCCAACGCAGCTCAACGGCATCGAACCTGCAGTCGATCGAGTGGTTCTTCAAGAGCGCTTACGAAGAGGCGCCGTTACTGCCCATTTTCGAGATCGACGAACACAAGAGCTACGAGCTGTCGTGGGTGATGGCGCCCGTACTGGACACCAATCGAAACACGGTATTCGTGATCGGCGTACAGGGCTTCAGCGGGCAATACACGGGTGCCAAAATCCTGAGCATCGGCCAGCGCATTCAGCAAGCCTGCGAGCGCGTCACCACGTTCATCGGACGCGGTCCGTCGAAGCGCGCCGACTAGTCAAATCTCCCGACTCTCCCTTTATTAAGGCAAATTGGCGCGGGCGTCAGGGCCGCGCTCCCTATTTCTGTTGACGGCTCCTCGGGGCCTGATACATAGTTCGTATATGCGAATATAAGTTCTTATATTCGTCACACGAGATCGGGGGATCCATCATGTCGGAAGCAGCAGTCGCGGAACGTCCCAAGAGCACCAGCACGCCACTGTCGTTTCGCCTCGTCGATGCGGATGCGCATATCGACCCTCCCTACGAGATGTGGAAGAACTACCTGCCCGCTCAGCTGCGCGAACTCGCGCCCTATATCGAAGAGGGTGACGAGTGCGACTACGTCGTATTCGAGGGATCCAGAAAGCCGATACGCATGATCGGCAACCAGGCGGGTCGCGCCGGCAAGGATTTCAAGATGGTCGGCAAAGTCTCGGACATGCGCGCCGTCTGGAAGACAGATCAGCGCCTGGCCGACATGGATGCCGATGGCATCGACAGCGCCGTGCTGTTTGGCGGAGGGCCACTGGGTACTTTCAACAGCGACCTCTATGTCGCGAGCTTCGAGGCCTATAACCGCTGGGTGTGGGACTTCTGCGCCGCCGACCGCCGACGCCTGGTGCCCATCGCGTATCTTCCGATGCGGAACATCGACGAGACCATCGACCTGCTGCGAAAAGCGGCAAAGATGGGCTTCAAATCGGCCAATATTCCTGCGTTCCCGCAGGCAGCCGATGGCTTTACCACGGGCTCGAACGTCAAAGCGCTGAAGTCAGGACAGGCAGCAGCACTGACCGGCGACCCGAAGGGTGCCTGGCAATACAGCAGCCCGGATTTTGATCGCCTCTGGGCGCAGTTCGTCGAGCACGACATGACCACGACCATTCATCTGGGTGCTCGCGTGCCGCGGTTCGGTGAGAAACAGTTCTTTCTCGCTGATATGCCGATGAGCAAGGTCGCGATGATCGAACCGATCGCCATTCTCATCTTCAATGGAATCTTTCAGCGCTTTCCAAAACTTCGCTTCGCCAGCGTCGAGAGCGGCGTGGGCTGGATGGCATGGGTGTCCGAATACATGGACCGCACCTGGGAGAAACAGCGCTTCTGGACCGACAGTACGCTGACGGAAAAGCCTAGCTTTTATATGGATCAGAACGTCTACGCGTCCTTCATCCAGGACCGCACCGGCGTGCTGACGCGCGATCTGCCCGGCAGCCGCAACATCATGTGGTCGACCGACTATCCGCACTCCGAGACCACTTTCCCGCGCTCACACGAAATCATCAAGCGGGATTTCGAGGGCATTCCTGAAAAGGACATCCGCGAGATCTGCTGTAGCCGGGCTGCGAAGCTCTACGGCGTCAAGTAGTCGCCGTTTCGGCGACAGTACGTAACTGAATGGCGGAAATGCCTCAGGGCGGGACGACCGCTGCGCCGACGCTCCCAGAGCGTGCGCAGCCTTTTGCTTATTACGCGCTACTGCTTCTGACGCTCGCCAACTTCGTCAACATTCTGGATCGCCTGATCCCTTCCATCCTCGTTCAGAACATCAAGGCCGATCTGCATCTGAACGACGCTCAGATCGGATTTCTGCTGGGTACGGCGCTGGCCGTTTTCTTTGCGATCGTTGGCACGGCAATCGGCCGCACGTCCGACCTCGTCAGCCGCAAATGGACCATGGTCGTCGGATTGACCACCTGGTCTGCATTCACGGCGCTGGGAGGTGCGGCGACCAGCTTCACGGCGTTGAGCGCCGCGCGTGTTGGCGTCGGTGCTGGTGAAGCGGTTGGTATCCCCTGCTCTCATTCGCTGCTGTCAGACTATTTCCCGGCACGCAATCGCGCGACGGTCATCGCGGTGTACCTCTCCGGCACTTTCCTGGGTGGCGCCGCCGCACTGATCCTTGGCGGCTGGTTTTTGCAGCATTGGCCTCATCTGTGCACGACGCTGCCGTTCGAGCATGCCTGTTCGCTACCCAGTTGGAAGGCGACGCTGATTGCGGTGGGCCTGCCGGGTTTGCCACTGGCGGTGCTGATCGCGGGGCTGCGCGAGCCGCATTCTCCACAGCGTCAACATGCGCCGCTGCGACATGTGTTGGTGAAGGAATTCGGTGCTTCGATCCCGCCATTCACGGCGCTGACGATTCTCAGGGCCGGCGGCATTCGGGCGTTCGGTCATCATCTGCTGCTGATCGTTATTCTGACACTCGCGGCCTTCCTGATGATCCGTCTCACCGGCGACGTCGCGCAGTGGGCAGCGATAGCGCTGGGAGGCTACGCGATCATCGCGTGGGGACAGATTCAAAAATACCGCGATCCGGCGTTATATAGGCTGACCTTCGGCTGCCCAACATTCGTACTGGCAATGATGAGTTCGGGATTCGTCGCCTGCATCAGCGCTTCCGTCCAGGCCTGGACCGCCCCTTTTGCGATGCGAACTTTTTTGCTGACGCCATCGCAGATCGGGTTGTCGATCGGGCTGACGGTCGCTGCCGGCTCTGCCATCGGCGTGATCACGGGCGGACGGATGGGAGACAAATGGAAGCTGGTCGATCGGCGCGCGCCGGTATGGATCGCGCTGATCTGTGTCGTCGTCGGACTGCCCGCGGAACTGTTGACGGTCTATGCGCATACCTATCAGCGCTATCTGATGGGCCTCGCTGTCTACAGCCTCTTCATGGCCGGATGGTCCGGCGCCTATGCGGCGCTCATCCAGGATCTGGTCCTGCCCCGTATGCGGGGGACTGCCGCGGCTGTATTCACACTCACCACGATCGTCATTGCGTCCGGAGCGGGTCCCTACTGGGCTGGGAAGGTCAGCACCGTGACCGGCTCACTGCTGAATGGGCTGTTGAGCGTACAGCTGTTGCTGCCAGTGTCGGTCATCATTCTGCTGCTAACGGCAAAGCGTTTAAAGTCAGAGACGCCGACGTCACGCCGGGCACGCGCCGAATCTGCCGGTGAGCCCGTCTCTTCGGTCGCATGAATTCACCTGTCAGCACCACTTCGAGAGATCATCTATGAATACCGCGGTTCCTCTCAACGCCCAGCAGCGCAACCTGTTCCGCGCGGGATTCATCGACGGCAAGTTCGTGGATGGCGAAGGCGCCGAACTCGCTGTCGACAGTCCGTCTGACGAGAGCATCATCGCCACCTTCAAGGGCCTGTCTGTCGACCAGGTGCAGGCAGCGATTCGCTCCGCGCGCGCAGCCTTCGATCGCGGCACGTGGAACTCCCTGTCCGCCCAGGATCGAGCGAGCGCGCTGCGTCGCTTCGTCGATGCGCTGGCCGCGAAGACCGAACGCGCGATCGAACTCGTCATGCTCGAATCCGGCTGCCCGCGGGTCTCCGGTACGATGAAGGCGATGGTGGAGATGCCGCTGCGACATGCGCGCGAGGCAATCGAACTGTTCCTGACGCTGCCCGAGTACGAAGAGAATCCGCTGCCGCTGACGGAACGGGTCAACATGATGGGACAGACCATCCAGAGTCTTCGGCATCACGTGCCGCTCGGCGTCGTCTCGGGTATCGCTGCCAATAACGCGCCGTTCTACACGGCGATGTGGAAAGTCATACCTGCGCTGATCGCCGGGAACACGATCGTCCTGCGCCCCAATCCCCTGACGCCCCTGTCGGCGACGCTCATGGGTGAGGCCGCGGTGGAATCCGGACTTCCGGCGGGCGTGCTGAACATCGTCATCGAAGCAGGACTGGAAGGCGCCCAGCTGATGACCACGGATCCCGCGGTCGACATGGTCGCATTCACCGGCTCCAGCACGGTCGGCGCGCAGGTCATGGCGCAGGCCGCGCCGACGATGAAGCGCATACAGCTCGAACTGGGCGGCAAATCAGCGCAGATATTCCTGCCGGATGCGGCGGACCGCGCCGTCATGCATGCCATGATCGTCTGCACCGCCAATGCGGGACAGGGTTGTGCTTTGGGGACGCGCCTGTTCGTACCGCAGGAGAAGAAGGCCGAGATCATGGCCAAGGCAGCCGAAGTCCTGGGCAAACTGCGGATCGGTCCGGCGGACGATCCGCAGACGCAGACCGGCCCGGTGGTCAGTGCCGCGCAGCGGGCGCGCTGCGAGCACTACGTCAAAAAGGCCGTCGAAAACGGAGCAAAGGTGGTCGTCGGTGGCAAGCGGCCAGCGAATCCATCCAAGGGCTACTATTTCGAGCCCACGCTGCTGGACGTGCCCGACAACCGCAATCCGGCGGCGCAGGACGAGATCTTCGGGCCGGTCGTCTGCGTGATCGGCTATCGCGATCTGGATCATGCGGTCGAAATGGCGAACGACTCCCGCTATGCGCTCTCCGGCTACGTGCATGGTGTCGATAAGGTCCAGTCACTGAAGGTTGGGATGCGTATCCGCAGTGGCACCGTCAATATCAACGGTTCCCTGGCGAGTGCTTTTGCCTCCACCGGTGGTCAGAGAATGAGCGGCATGGGACGAGAGCGCGGCATCGAAGGCCTGCGCATCTATCAGCAGATCACCTGTCTGAACATCGGCTGATAAGGCCTCGGAATGATAGAGTCCGCAACCATCATGAACACATCAACGGGCTCCGCAATCGACCTTGGCGCAGCATGCACGCTGCCGCAGCTGATTCATGCTGCTGCAGCAGCCTATGGCGACGATGTCGCCGTGGCTTACCGGGGCGACCCGGCGCGCGAAGAAACACTAAGTTTCAGGGAACTGGATCAGCGCTCCGCGCAACTCGCGCGTGGGTTGATCGCGCATGGCGTGGGCAAGGGCACGCGCATCGGCTTCATTTACGGCAATAGTCCGACTTTCGTGCTGTTGATGGCCGCCATCGGTCGTATCGGCGCCATCGCCGTGCCGATCAGCACGCTGATCCGCTCCAATGAGCTGGTTCGCACACTGCGTCAGTCCGATGTCAGCGGACTGATCGTTCAACGCACTTTCCTTGGTAACGACTACGTGGATCGGCTTTGCGACGCGTTGCCCGCCTTGCGCGACGGCAAAGGTCCGGAACTTCGCCTGTCGCAGACGCCGTTCCTACGGTGGATCGCTTCCAGCGGACCGGGTCTTCCCCCGACATTTCGTGACGTCGGCTTCCTCGATGCGCTCGCGCCGTCGGTCGATGACACGCTGCTGACCGCCGTGGAATCAGAAATCCATCCCACCGATCAGCTGGTGGAAATCTACACGTCCGGGTCAATGGCGCTGCCGAAGGGCGTCAAGCACAACCACGGCCCGACCCTCTATCGTGCCCATTACCTGCGCAAGATGCTGAATCCTCAACGCGGAAAGGACAGCAACGTGATGCTGCCGCTGTTCTGGGTTGGCGGCTTGATGATGTACATCTTCCCCAATTGGGTCGCTGGCGCGCCATCGATCTGCGTGGACAAGACGCTTAGCAACAGCCGCCTGGCCATGGGCAGCGTAATGGCACCTGATGACCTGAAGCTGGTGTCCCAGACCAAGCCATACTGGTCGCTAGGCATGAGTGAGACGCTGGGCCCCTACGCGTATTCGGACACCGTGCGGGCCCCCGGCTATCCACTGTGCGCGCCACTTGATTACATCGCGGACCGCTACCAAGTGCGGGTGGCCGACGAAAACAATCAGCCGGTCGGCGAAGGGCAGACAGGCGAGATCCAGATACGTGGGTACGCATTGACGCCCGGTCTGCACAAGATCGAACGCGAGCAGTACTTTACGCCGGATGGCTTCTACCACACTGGCGACCTCGGGCTGGTCGAGGGCAAGCGCATCAACTTCGTCGGTCGCAATGGCGACCTGATCAAGACCGCCAGCGCTAACGTGTCACCGGCCGAAGTGGAATTGGAGATGCAATCGCTCGACGGCGTTCACTCGGCGTACGTCGTCGGTATTCCCGACCGCGAGCGCGGGCAGCTGGTCGTCGCGGCCGTGGTTCCTCGCGACGGAGCAACGCTCGACTTCGATCGTATTCAGGAACAGCTGCGTGCGCGGCTGTCGTCCTATAAGGTCCCGCGTGCCTATCTGGCTCTCACGCGCGAGGAAGTGCCGCTGCTTCACAGCAACAAGGTCGCGCGTCGACAGCTCGAAGCGATGCTAGCCAAACATTTCAGCCGACCTTGAGTCGCTTCGCGAGCACCACGGGGTCGTAGCGGTACTTCCCCGTAAGATTGAAAAGACGGATGCCGGTGCACGAGACCTTGAGGGCGGTGAAGTCCTCGTACCATTCGATGTCATCGGTCGGGATGCCCGTGCACTCTCGCCACAATGCGATCGTCTCTTGGCGTGTGCCCATACCTTCGAGATGCGGTCGTTCAGCGCCGGCACCGTGCATCATCTCTGAGATATAGAGCCACCAGGCCAAATCGTGCAACGCACCGCCCAGTGATGGCTGCTCCCAGTCCATCACGGCGACGACTTCGAACTGCTCGTTGAACATCATGTTGCCGAGGCGCGCGTCACCCCACACGAGCCCGGGTGGCTGATTCTTTGGCCACAGACTGCGCAGGCGCTTGAGTGCCAGATCGAGTTGCGGCCATTTGCCATCTGGATTGACCCATCGCACGAACCGCGTGTACTTCTCCCACTCCTGCTCGAGTCCCTCGCGCGCGCCTTCGGGTCCGCGGAGAAACTCAAGCGACGAAAGCGGTACACGCTGGGTCGCAGCGAGGGTACGCACGCCGTTCTCCCACATTTTGCGCCGTTGCGCCGGGGTCGCCTCGAACACCCAGCCCGTGGTCGCGTAGGGAGGGAAACTGACCGCGACGCGGCCGCGCACGCGTTCCATCACGAAGAACGGCGCGCCCACGAGCCTGGCATCGATTTCGAACCAGAGCGGCCGCGCAACCGGCGCGACACCCTGCTCATGCACGGCCTGCATGACGAGATATTGCTGTTCGAACAGGTCGTCCGGAAATACCGTGTGACGGCCGGGTTTGATGCGTATGACCCATTCCTTCTGCACACGCCTTCCCTGCTCCGTCCAGCTCGCATCGAAGAGAATGGTTTCATGCGACTTGCCTGCGCCGAAGGGATAGGCGAGATGGTCGATATGAAGCTCCTGCGCCTGCGGCAGACGCAGCTGCAGCCAGGGAATCAGCTGCTTTGCCAGCCCTTCCAGCTCGCGGGTCTCTGGTGCAACGATGACATTTTCCACGCTCTCTACCTCTTTTCGAACTTCAGACCCCGAGCAGACGATAGCTCTCATGCCGGGTGACCGACGCGCCGAGACGCGCTACGAACACATGGGTGATGGCGGGATCGACGCGCCGCGTGATTGACCACAGGTAGTAGCCGTAGACCACCGATGTTCGATACTGCGCCCAGGCGTCGTCATCGGTGGGCACCGCGCCACCCAGTCGACGGACGGTATCGAAGTAGTGCTTGAGCAGCACACGTTCGTTCGCCTCTGCAACCTCGACCGGTAGCACCGCGGCGATGTGATAGGCGACATCGAGCGCCCAGCCGCCACGCTGCAGTACCTGCCAGTCGATCAGGCCGGGTCCGTCCTGCGTGCGAAAGATATTGCCCGCGTGACTGTCGCCATGAACCAGCACGCTTGGCAGGTGCTCGTCCTGGGCGGCCAGCGCCTTCATCGCCTGCATCAATAGACCTGCGTCCTTGGTGCGCGCAGGCAGAGTCTCTCCGCGCGGGCCGTCGAGCAGCTGTTGCAGCGCGGTCTGGGAGATGATCTCGCCGCGAGCGAACTGCGCCACGCGACGGCCGATCCAGGGGTAGTCGTCGAGCTTCACAGCACCGGTGTGCAGCCGTGCCAGCTGCTCCAGGCTTTGCGATGCCTGATCCGGGTTGAAAGGCTCCAACGCCGAGCAGAAGCGCGCACCCTGCGCGATCAGGTCGCGCATGATGAAGACGGCGATCTGCGCTTCGCGATCTATCACCCGTGCGACGCATTCGGGTACCCGCACCGGCAGTTGCGCTGCCAGCTTGCCGTAGAAATCCGATTCGAGCACGGTCACCGCGCCGCCCCTGGCCATGCTCTCATCGACGTCAAGCAGCCCTTTGAGGCAATACGCTTCCTTCCCGCCTTTGGCGCCGTCGAATGCGACCGTGAATCGCACCTTGGTAGCGACGGTGCGAATGACCTCGACGGTCTCCACTGATCTGATCGGTGCACCGCCGGTGACCGGTGCCAATGCCTGGCTCAGCCATTCTGGATCGAGCGCCTGCTCGAGCTCGCGAGGTACTTCGACCTTTTCTGTCATCATTGCTTCCTCAACAAGAGTGCACCGTAGCCGTAGCCGCCGTTGGCGACCGCGCACACCTTCGCTCCCTTGGCTTGCCGCAAGCCTCCCAGCCCCCAGAGCTGCTGACAGGCCTCATAGGTGTGACCGTAACCGTGAAAACGTCCTGCGGAGAGCTGACCGCCACTGGTATTCAGGGGCAGCTCCCCCTCCAGTCCAATCCGCTGGCCGCCCTCGACGAATGCGGCAGCTTCGCCACGACCACACAGCTGCAGCGCTTCCAGCCACATCAGTGTGAGAATCGAAAAGCCGTCATAAATCTGCGCGACGTCGACATCACCTGGCTTCAAATCGGTACGCGACCACAACATGGCACCAGCCTTCTCGGCCGGAAGCGACGTGAAGTCGCCCACGTGCAGACCCTGGCCGATACCGCCGATCGCCATGCCCATCGCTTCGATCGCGATCGGGTGGCGCGGGAGATCCCGGGCCGCGTCGCGATGAGACAGCACCAGCGCGGTGGAGCCGTCGATGTGTGAATCGCAGTCGTACAGTCGTAGTGGCGAGGAGATCATCCGCGACGACAGGTAATCATCGAGCGACAGCGGCTTTCGATAGATCGCGTTAGGATTCAGTGTGGCCATTCTGCGCCCGTTCACCGCCACGGCGCCGAGCTGCGCCTGCGTGGCGCCGTATTTCTCGAAGTACGCCTGCGCATACAGGGCCCAGCCATTTACGGGAGAGACCGCGCCGTAAGGGAGCGACCAGCTGTTAGGGCCGTCGACGCGCGAGGCGGATTCGCCACCCAACAGAGTCGAAGCCTTGGAGCGAAGACGCGCGGTCGCCTGCGCCACCGTGCGGAAGACCAGCACGTGTCGACACAATCCGCAGGCGATTGCCTGCACGGCGCTGATGATGGCGCCCATGTGCGCGTGACCTTCGGTCGAGGCGCCCACCCAGATCGGGTCGATGCCGAGCGCCAGCATCGTCTCGGGCGCACCCACGGGCGAAAACCCGCCGGTAGCGCCGGCACGGCCGGGATAGGTTGTTAGACCGTCGATATCGCGCAATGAGAGGCCGGCGTCCGCGACGGCCCGTGTACAGGCGTCGATCGTCAATTTCAGCGCCGAGCGTTCGGACGGGCGGCCCACTTCGGATTGACCTGCTCCCGTGATGCAGACTTTCTTTTCCGGGAATTCAGTCGCCATAACCTTAGCTACTGAACGGCCGGGCGGAACAATGGCAGGAAGATCTCGCCGTGCCGTTCGAAACACACGCTCACGGGCATCCCGATACGAACCTGATCGACGGGAGCCAGGATGTTCGAGAAGATGTACAGGGCAGCCTGCTCGGCCAGTTCGACAGCAGCGAATACGAATGGGACGGCCATACCGGGCGTCCAGCGCTCATGATTTATCGTGAATGTCGCTACCCGCCCGCGCCCGGATACGGGTGCAGGCGTCAGCGCCTCGCCACCACAGGCTGCGCAACGCTCGAACGGCGGATGTTGATAGCGATAACAACGATCGCAGCGGGCAATGAGCAACTGCCCCTGCGCACCCCCCGTCCAGAAATAACCGGTCTGCTTCTCCAGCAGCGGCAGGATGCGTTGGCCGGCCGGCTCGAAGACGACCGGCTCCGGTACTCCATCCGTCAAAATACGACCCCGGCGACTTTCAGCGCAAGGACTGCTTCCTCGTCGTAACCCAGATCGGACAGTATCGCTTCGCTGTCAGCGCCCATCGCCGGCGCGGGCTTCGCAAGCAGCGCCTTGCCGTCGAACTGCATCGGCACACTGACCATCTGCAGCTGACTGCCATCGTCGTGCGCGACGGTCTGCATATAGAGATTGGCCTGGACCTGCCGGTCGTCCTTCAGCTCGCCAACATGCTGCACGACATCCCACTGCCCATCCTGTCGCGACAGCACTTCCCGCCACTCCGCCAGGTCGCGCGCACGAAAGATGGCTTCGAGTTCTTCAACGCAAGCGGCCATATTCGCACGACGCGTCTTGGCGTCGACGAATCGTGCGTCCGTCGCGAGCTCCGGTCGGCCGACGATTTCACACAATGCCGCCCAGTAGCGGTCCTGCTGCAGCATGCAGAGCGACAGAAAGCGTCCATCGCGTGTCTTATAGAGATTCACCAACGGGTTGTGAGGCAGATTGCCCTTTGGACGGGGAAAGCGCTGAACGTTCTCGAACGTCGCTTGCGTGATCCCGCGTTGCATGGACCACATCGCGCTCGACAGCAGCGACACGTCCACCACCGACGCATGACCCGACATCGCGCGTTGCGCGATGGCGGCAGCGATTCCACCGGCCAGCATCGCCGCACTGATCGTGTCCCCGAACGCGGCACCCGGTGGGCCGACCGGTCGTTCTGCGTCTTCCTCGGTCAGCGAGGAGGAGATTCCGCCTCGTGCCCAATAGGTAATCGAATCGAAGCCACCCCGATGAGCCTCGGGACCGTGGCGTCCCGCGCCACTTCCGACGGCGTAGATCAGGTTGGGAAAGCGCTCCCTTATTGCATCGACATCGATGCCCATGCGCTGGCGCGCCGGGGTAAGCAGATTGGTCAGGAAGACGTCGGCGGTCTCCAGTAGCTTGAAGAGCACCTCGACGCCTTGCGGCAGCCGTAAGTCCAGCGTGATGCTGCGTTTGCCGCGGTTGTAGTTCTCCCACGAGTAATCGAACTTGCCCGCCTTGAAACCCCCGATCTCGAGGCCGCGTATCGGATCGCCAGTGGGTGGTTCCACCTTGACGACCTGCGCGCCCATGTCGGACAGGATGCCGCCGCAAGCGGGCACGAACGCCCACATTGCCACTTCAACGACCTTGATCCCCTCGAGTGGTCTCGCCATGAGCTTCTGACTCACATGTATGAATAGGTGGTGGTTACGTCGATAGATGGGGCTGCATGCGTAGAGCCATCAGCTCTGCTGGAAGCGCTTTTTTGAGTATGCGCGGCCGTTTCGCCCCCGATTACCCGGTCTGCACTCAGCCGGCTGGATCACAATTCACTATTTGAGACATCATATCTGTATATGGAATACATCGTCAATTTGGCGGAGGATTTGACCGGGGTTGACTTGACAGAATATCGACGTCAAGCGCCGCCGCCGCTCGTCACGCGTTCACGCCGCCATTGATGCTGATGATCTGGCCGGTGATGCGACGGGCGCCTTCGCCACAGAGGAATACCACCATCGGCGCGATGTCAGCCGGCGTTGGCAGGCCCAATCCAGCACGCTCTGCGGCCCTGCGCATGCGATCGGCGCTCTGCGTCGCGAGTCGGCGGGCGCTGTCCGAATCGGCGACGAAGCTCGGCGAAACGCAGTGCACGCGGATTGCATCGCGGGCCACTTCGACAGCGAGGTTGCGAACGAATCCGATCGTTGCGGCTCGCGCGGCGCCCAGCACCGACTGGCGTGGTGCTGCATATCGTCCGGCATCGGAAACGAACGCAATGAACGTGCCACCCTGTCGACGCAGCCACGGCAAGGCGGCATGCGCCAGCCGCTGCTGATACGCCACGGAAAGTTCGAGCCATGCACCGTAGGCAGCTGGGTCGGTTTGGCTGAAGAGCCCGGAGATACGCGCGCCCGCAGGACCTGCCGATACGCAGTCGACCACCGCGTCGAGCCGTCCTGCCCAGGCCGCCGCCTGCTCTATCAGCCGTTCGACCCCATCGCGCTCAGCGATGTCGACAGCCAACGGCTTCACCCGCTCGCTATTGAGCGCGGCGGCGACACCCGAGAGTGATTCGGCACGTCGCCCGTGCAGCGCCACGCACCAGCCGCGATCCAACGCCTCTGCCGCAACGGCACGTCCGATCGAACCGCTGCCTCCCGCGATCAGCATCACCGGCTCTGCGCTCGTCGGAGCGTTGCTCATTCGAGCAGGGTATCTCGCAGGCGCTGCAATTCCGCGTCACTGACGTCGAGTAATTCGCGCAGATAACCTTCCATGCTGCCATGTCGGGTATCGATGGAGTCCAGCGCCGTCGCGATGTATTCGGGATCGGCATGTACGATCGCGGTGATGACGTCTACCGGCTGCTTCGCCAGCGATGTGTGCTTGTCCATTGCCAGATCCCGACCCTGCTTCAGCAGCGCCTCGCGCAGGTTCAGCACCTCATTGGTAAGCGCGAAGTCCTCAATCACAGTAGCCCTCGGCACGCCCAGCGCACTCAGCACCAGCGCGGCGGCCGTCCCTGCACGATCCTTACCGGCCGAGCAATTGAAGACCAAAGGCGTACGGCCAGATTTGAGGTATGCAAACAGTTGCCGGTAGCCGGCCGCCTGATCGAACGGCAGTTCGCGGAAGCCAGCAAGCATCGCTTCACGGGCCGCGGCCGCGGTTCCGAACCCGGTCCGCATCAGCGCCCGCAGGTCGGCAAAGCTCGTATGATAGTCACGGGCGAAATAGCTCAGATTCGGGTAGTCGCTCAGCGGCACGGGTTCGGTTTGTCGCTCGCGCGTGCTGCGAAAATCGCATAGTGCCTGGACGCCACGCGCCATCAGATGTTGCCAGTCGGCCCGCGTCAGGTCGATGAGGCTACCAGAACGAAAGAGCACGCCCCATTTGATGTGACGACCGTCGGCTGCTCGATATCCGCCGAGATCGCGAAAATTGCGGCCACCCTGCAGCGGCAATACTCTCACTTGTGGCCACGGGCCGCCGCCGGAACTCGTCAATGTCTCGGTGCTCATTCTTCTCAAGGTTCGCCATGGCCGTTCGCTCGGGCCACTATAGCGCACCTCGGGAAACGCGCCGTGACAGCGACCGTCGTCTGTCGACGGTCGCTGCCGGATGCCAGGATCAGTCGGTCGAGACACCAGATGCGGCGGCGATCGATTTGATCTTCTTCATATGTTGCTCGAGCTTCGGCAACGTTGCCTTGGCGAACGCCTTGGCATCGGCGTCCTGTCCGTTCTGTTCTTCCTTCTGGAACGCCTCGATCGCATCCTTATGATCGCCGGCCATCGTCTTGATGAAGGACTTGTCGAACGTGTCGCCGGAAAGCACCTCCAGCTTGGTCTTGGACGCCATTTGGCCGACGCTGGGCGACGTCGGCAGTTCCATACCCTTACCGGCCGCCAGCTTGCTCAGCTTGTCGTTGGCCGCTGTGTGATCTTTGACCATCATGTCGCCGTAGTCCTTCAGCGCCTGATTCTGGCTCTTCTCGCGCGCTAGCTTTCCCAGCTGAATCTCCGCGAGGTTGGCCTGCGCGGCGTCCTTATAGAATGACTCGTCCGGTGATTTGTCCGCCGCCAGCGTTATCAGCGGTAGCGTCGCCAGCGTCGTCCATAGCAGCTTCTTCATTTATCCCCCTGGATTCGTTCATTCGCCCACACTGGGCTCAAGCGAGAATAGACAGCGCCGCGAATCGCGCCGTAGGCACATATCGGCAGTTCCTGTGGGACGAAAGCCCAAGTGATCACAGCCGTGAACTCGTGCTGCTGCTTAGCAGCGACTCATTCAGCGCCGCTGCAATGGTGGAAACGGCATAGAATCTTCAAGGCGCAGACGATTTCGCGGA
>DATBAM010000140.1:0-10605 GCA_036271535.1 Steroidobacteraceae bacterium
ACGAGATGAATGAGGTTGCGCCCATTGCCAGCGACAGGTCGCGACGCCGCTCGGACCGCGACATCGCTACGATGCGCCCGGCTCCGAGACGGCGCGCCCAGTAGATTGCGTACAGCGCGACGGTACCGCCGCCGAGCACCAGGACGCGATCTCCGGGCTGGATGCGCGCGAAGTTGACGCCATAGAGGCTGATGGCCAGCGGTTCGATCAACGCGCCGTCCGCCATTGAGAGTGTTGCTGGCAACGGTGTCGCCAGATTGGCAGGCACGCGGGCAAACTGCGCGAATCCAACCATCGCTGTGCCCGGCTTGTCCTGGCACAGCACATGGTTGCCGTGCGTCCGACACGCTGCGCAATGGCCGCACGCCGGCGACGGCAATACGCTGATGTGCTCTGCGATGCGGCGTCCTCTGACGTTGGCGCCGACCTCCACGATCTCGCCGGCGTATTCGTGGCCGAACTGGCTGTCAGCGCCGAAGTCCCACGGTCCTGTGCCCTTGGTCATCGTCAGATCGGTTCCACAGATTCCGCAACGCGCGACTTTGATGATCAGATCGTCCGGACCCGGTTTCGGGTCGGGCAGGTCCCGAATGACGATCGGCCGGCCCTGCCCCGGGTAGATGGCAGCCTTCATCGCTGGTTCTCGATCAGATCGTAGCGCTGCACATAATCGCCGAAAGGCTCGCGGACCTGATCGACGGTCATGCCGTAGTCGGCAATGTCGTAGCGATGAATGCCGTGCGCGAGTTCGGGTTTTTCCTGAATCCGCTGCGCGAATCCGGCTCGCAGTTCGTCGTCGATATCCATATGGATGAACGCATATATGCGCTCCAGCTGGCCCATCGGATCGCGGTGAAAATCTCCATGCACGACGTCGAGCACCTTGCCTGGATGCGTCTGGCGGACGCGATCCGCCTTGCGCACCGCACTGGCCCACTTTGCCACCTCGCGCGGGAGCATCGTCTCGGCGCGCTGCTGTGGGCGATCATCCTCCATCAGGCCGTTGAGCTGCATCAGCAGCGATACCAGCGAGGGTACGGCCTTCGCCGGATCACGGTGTGTCTGAATGACGCGCGCATTCGGGAACACCGCGAACAGCAGATCGAGATTTTCGATGTGCCCGGGGTTCTTCAGTAGCCAGCGCGTCGTCGGCTCGTTGCTGCCGATCAGTTGCACGCATCGATAGTAGTGGCGGTAGGCTGCCTGCTCGCTCTGACACTGCCACCAGGCGTCATAAGTCGCGGCCGACCATCCGCAATTCCATAGGTTGGACACGAACGAATGCCGCAGCACCATGCAGCACTCGTGTACCTCTTCGGCAGCGCGATAATGCGCGGCGCGCTTCTCGGGCGCGGCCGCGTATTGTGCTTCGAGGATAGCGGCGGTCTTCTGGAATTCCGGATAGCGTTTCCAGGTATCGATCGGGGGTCTGGGCATCGGCGAGTCCAACAGCCAGGTCTGTAGTCCCTGAAATCGCCGGTCCACCGCCATCAGGCGATGCAATGCGGTGGTGCCGGTGCGGGGAAAACCCGTGATAACGACCGGATCCAGGATGGCGTGCGAATCGAATCCCGGTGTCTGTTTCATCGATCGTATAGCCTGGGCGCGCCCTCGCAGAACGCCGACCACCATGCCCCAGGCGATGCGCCGCCCGTTGACGGAAAAATGCGGGTCGTAGTCCATCGACTGCAGCAACACCCGCAGTCCAGGGACGTAATCTTTCGGACCGAAGTCGTCGCTACCAAGTTCAGCCGCGACGATCTCGTGCGCCTGATCGAGGGCGTTCCGGAAGCTGACTGGCGGGTCGTAGCTGAGGTCCACGCGGTATCACCAGCGCCGCCGGCGCTGACAGGCTCTGACGCGTTGACGCAGTTCCTCGGACCGCTCGGCGGCCGTCACGACCGGCGTGTCGGCTGGCAGATGCTGTCGCAATTGCGTGAGTTTGACCCGGCGAATGGTCGGAACGGGCTCGCTGTCGCAGTCATACCAGCGGCCGTAGATGCCGCCTTCGGTGTATCCCGCCGGGTCCAACCAGTTGGGCACGCCCGGATCGACCAGCGAGATGACTGCACGATAGCGACCGTCGGAACTCAGTTTTGCGTAGTGACCATTGCTGCTGCTCAATCGATACACGTATTCGAGCGCATTGAAGTAGGGATCGTTCAGCTGGATATTCCAGTACGGACACTTCCTCGGCAGTTCGGTTTCGATGATCAGTGCCTCGTCTTCCGTCAGCTGGAAGCACGCCGGCCAATAGACCTGCTTTACCAGTGCGCCAGGATAACGCACAGGCTCGAACACGTTGAAGCCGACGCGCTCTTTGACGCCGTTCTGCATGCCGTAGTAGAGCCGGGTCTTGCGCGCCGGAAATTTCGCCATCTCCTGGATGCGCTCGATGATCTGCTGCGGCGTCAGGCGCGGCTTGGGAGGCACGGGATCCAGGCATTCGATCGACAGTGACGGGTCGACTTCGTTGGCCCAGTCGTAGCTGCGGAATCGCAGCATCATGCCCCCCGCTTCGCGATCGATCTTTGCCCACTTGCCGGTGTAGCCTGCCGGCCGCTCGGCGCTGAAGACGACTTCGAAGTCCTCTCCCGGCGTCAGTTCCAGGTCGGTCGAATCGACCTCGTTGTGCCCGCTCGGCTGCGGCATCTGATCGACCGTTCCCGACAGTACCTTCTGGGTCGTGAAGCTGAGGATCCTGCAGGTGCCCCGGTTGCCGGATACCCGGTAAGTCAGATCGCCGCGTATCGGGGACTGCACATAGATATCGTCAGGGTTGGGCTGCAACGTGTAGACCGGGTTCCACAGCGGCGCCCAGTCAGGGTGCTCCGCATCGGCATGAAAGTAAGCGAAATACGCGTATGAAAGGCTCGTCATCGTCTGTCGATAGACATCGGCGCGATACGCCGGGTCATCGGGTCGCCAGGTGTTCTGGAGATTGTCGACGGCGCCCTCGAGGGCGCCGAGGTAATGCAGGATGTGTCGGTCGATCTCCATCGCCGTCAGTCCCGCGCCAGCAGCAGCGCTGCCGCCATCGGTCCGCCACCGGAGGTGGCGACAGCTACTGTCGGATCCCCCGGAATCTGGCGTTCACCGCCCTTCTTTCTCAGCTGCGTCACGGCCTCGTGAGCGAATCCAAAGCCATGCAGCCGGCCTGCGCCGAGCTGCCCGCCATTCGTGTTCATCGGCAACTCACCATCGCGGGCGATGCGTTTGCCACCCTCGATGAAGCGATGCGCTTCTCCTTTGCCGCAGAAGCCGAGACCTTCGAGCCAGGTCAGCGGCAGAAACGCGAAGCCGTCGTAGAACTGAACGGTATCGACGTCCTTTGGCTTGTAGTCGGTACGGGTCCACAGGTCGGCGCCGGTTTCGTACGACGCCGGCCAGTCGACCTGGTCCCAGCTGTAGCGATTGACGGAGCCGGACATCGCGGCGATCCGGATCGGCTGGGCCTTGACCTCGTCCAATGCGTCGCCCGCCGAGACGATTATCGCGGTCGAGGCGTCGGTGAAGCGATCGCAGTCGTAGAGACAGAATGGCGACGTGACCATCCTGGCGGACATGTACTTGTCGAGCGTCAGGGCTTCCTTGGTGATCGCGCGCGCGCGCGGGTTCAGCATCGCATTGCGCGAACCGTTGAGCGCGACCTGCGCCAGCTGCTCGCGGGTCATGCCATAGCGATGCATGTGACGCATCGCGTACTGCGCGATCCAGCAAGCAGCAGAGAACGCCCAGAAAGGACTGGACCACTGTGACATGCCGTCGACGTAGTCGCGCTTGATCGGCGGGTACTCGTCGGGTCGCGACATCGCCGCAGCCTCGTACACGGTACGAAAGCAGATCACGTGACGGCACAGGCCCTGTCGTATCGCCATCGCGGCGCTCGCGATCGCCGCCAGCTGCGCCGGCTGCTCTGCGGCTCCGATGTGCCACTTCGACTGGATTCCGAGCGCATCGATGATCTCGTCGGAGCTCACGGGAGAGAAACCGAGAAAGCCGTTCATCTTGCCGGGGTACGTGAACACGCCGTCGATTTGCCCCACAGTGAGTCCGGCGTCGGCCAGCGCTTCCTTGATGGCATCGACCGTCAGCAACAACGGATGGCGCTTGAGACGCACCCCCACTTCGGACTGCCCCACACCGCTGATGTAGGCTTCCTGTGCAGCAGCCATCAGCTCACCCTCTCGAACAGTGGAAAATAGATGCCATTCTGTTCCTCGAAAGTCACCTTCACACGGTCCTCGAACTTCACCGCCTCGACCGGACAATTGACGATGTTGGTTGTGAGATAGACGCCGGGTACCCCGTCGAGCCGCACCCGCGCGATCACGAACGGTACCTCGAGCCCCTGTGCCCACGGCTGATAGTTGATCGTGAATGTGTCGACCGCACCCGTGCCTGCGACCGCGGCGGGCGCCACGTTCTCGGACTGACAGTGCCGGCACAACGGTCTGGGTGGGTGCGTGAATTCGCCGCACTCATTGCACTTCGTGATGAAAAGCTTTCCCTGGGAGCCGCCCGTCCAGAAGGCGCGGTTGTCGTCATCGAGACGCGGACGAGGTCGTGGTGGGTTCATGAATGCTCTTGAAAGTGTTGGCTGGTGATTGGTGTTTCTCTGCCCGCCCCGAAGATAGTACACACTATCTTCAGTCGGCTCAAATGCGGCTACACGCCCGCGTTGCGGATCGCATCGGCCACCCGCTTCATGTAGTCGATGTGCTGTTCGGTGTCGGTGAATCTTTGTCCCATGGTCACCAC
Organism: Steroidobacteraceae bacterium; assembly: GCA_036271535.1. Taxonomy (GTDB): domain Bacteria; phylum Pseudomonadota; class Gammaproteobacteria; order Steroidobacterales; family Steroidobacteraceae; genus FEN-1191. The sequence continues at coordinate 4,762 of DATBAM010000140.1, forward strand.
GGAAGCGTGGGTTCCGCCGGCATCGCGCCAGCGTGACAGCATGTCGACCACGGCCTCGGGCGTTTTCGCACGCAGCATATTGCAATGCAGCCCGAATCCCTCGATCGGACGCGACGCCTGCTGCAGATACTGCTTGATCTTCGCCACCTGTTCGAAAGCATCGGCCGCACCGTCGACGAAGATGAATCCGTCGCCGATCGACGCCGCGCGCTTGAGTGCCACGTCGGCGAAACCGCCAAGCCAGACAGGTATCACCCGTTTCGGTCTCGGATTGAGTGCGACGCGGTCCACCGCGTCGTAGCTGCCCTTGAACGTCACCAGTTCCTCGGACCATAACTTCCGCAGCAACGCGATCTGTTCGCCCACGCGCTTGCCGCGCACGTTGAAGTCCTGTCCCATCGCATCATATTCGACGTAGTTCCAGCCGATGCCCATGCCGAGGCGCAGGCGTTGCTGTGACAGCAGGTCCAGGTCGGCCGCCTGGCGCGCGACCAGCACTGTCTGTCGCTGCGGCAGGATCAGGATGCCGGTAACGAATTCGATCCGCTGCGTGATCGCGGCAAGATAGGCGAACATGACCAGTGGGTCGTGGAACGGCTCTTTCTCGGTATAAGGTCCGGTAAGCTTGGGTGTGCGATCGTGCGTGGCACCGAGCACATGGTCATAGGTCAACAGATGATGGTAGCCAAGTTCCTCGGCAGCCAGACCGAAGCGGTGCACTGCCGTGGGATCGCCCTTAAGTTCAGTTTGCGGATAGATGACGCCGACTTTCATGGCACCTCACAGAAATTCATTGAGTGTCGACAGGAAATCGTCCAGACGGTCGTGATGCAGCCAGTGCCCGGCACCCTCGAAGACCTGCGTCCGGTGCTGGCGGAACGCCGCCGCACGCCCGCTCGTCTCCGGATTGATCGTCCAGCTCTCCGGACCCCAGCACAGCAGCGTCGGCGCGGTTATCTCGCGCCAGAACATCTTGCCGTCGAGCAGGAAGTCTTCCGGCATGAATATGCTCAGTTGCGGGTCGTACTTCCATCCATAACCATCGTCGAAGCGACGTACGCCGTGGATGGCGAGATGGCGTGCCTGCTGCGCGGTCAGATGGGGATTGGCGTCGCCCATCCGCGCGACCGCCTCCTCCAGGTCGGGAAATCGCCGCGCGGCTCGCGCCATGACACCGCGACGCTTCTCGATCCAGTCGCGCGTACGCGTCACCGGCTCCGTCGCCCACCCCGACATCTTGTCGTCGGATGGTCCCAAGGCGTCGACCAGCACCAGCCGCCGTACGCGCTCGGGGTAGATCGCCGCGTAACGAGCGCAGACGTTGCCGCCGAAAGAATGGCCGACGATCGTGACCTGGTCATGACCGAGTAAATCGATCAGTTCGGTGACATCGAATGCATGGTACGGATTGATATAGGCGCCGTCAGGCGACCACTGACTGTCACCGTGCCCACGCAGATCCGGCGCGACGACGTGCCATCTGTCACGCAGCGCGAGCGCGACCCAATCCCAGCACCGAGCATGATCGCGCATGCCGTGTACCAGCAACAACAACGGCGCACGCTCGTTGCCCCAATCGTTGTAGTGGAGTTTGAGACCCTGCGATGTATAAAAGCGCGAGACCGGCTCGGCATTGGTCGCGACGACACTCATTCAGCTGCTGACCCCTTGGTTTCCGGCAGAAAGAAGATGCAGATAATCGAGCTGGCGGCAGCGACGATCACCGGATACCACCGTGTATTTGCGGCCGGCCATGTCGCCCAGCCTGTACCACTCGACACCACGGTCGCGCCAAGGATGACTCGTCGATGCGCTCGACCGACGCCGGCGCCCTCGCTCATGTCCTGAACGCTGGTTACCACGATTGGTCTTCCAACACCCCCCGAAGGCTTCAGTAGAGCACAAACCGCCCTGCGGCTTCACCTGCGTGAGCGCTCTCCCACAGCCGATCGCTGCCGTTCTGGAATGGGACTTCGGGCAAGACGGACCGATAGTGGCCGATAGTTGCCATAACGGTGCGTATCACGGAGAGCCGACATGGGTACGGAGAAGCACGACTACAGCAGCACCGGAGAGACACCGGCGCGCGGTTTCGAAGATGCGGGCGAGGAAATGGAGGCAGCCAACCGCCGGCGGCGCGGCCACAATCCAGAGAAGCGCAGTGTGGATTTCACTGACCTGCCCGACAGCAAACGACACATCGACGCCGGCGATGCCGCCGGGATGGTTCCTTCCGAATCAGGCAGCCGCTCGGGCAACCGCTAGCGCCGCGCCGGAACAGCCGGGAGTGTCCGCTAGAGCTTGCCCAGCTGGTCGCCGCCGGGCCAGCGTTCGACGAACAGCCGTGTGAGGCGGGTAGCCGCAATGCGCCAAGCGCCCTCCTCCAGCCGATACCGCTCGATGTAGTGTCCAGCCGCATGTACCAGCGGCGTGCTGCGATCCGGTGCGCGAATATAGTCTTCCATCGCGATGACGCCGTGCGCATCGGTTGGGCTTTCGACGGTGATCTCGTGGCAATGGCCATGATGCACCGACGTAGCATCCGAAAAGCTCTTGGCGATCCAGGCGATGATGGCGTCGCGGCCGTGGACCACCGGCCCGGTCGATCGCGGCGCGTCGCCAACCAGCGGCACTGCGTCGAAACCCTCGGAACAATCGAACTGCGCATCGCGGCAGAACACCTGCGCCATCGCTGGCCAGTCGCGCAGATCCATATGACGGAAATAACGCGACTTCAGCTGCCTGATGTCTTCGATCGCGATGAGGCGGGCGATTGCATCCATGATATACACCCATCTTAAACCATCGAGGCAACAGGCGATGAAAATCGGTCTGCAGGTACCCCGTTTCAGTTTTCCCGAGGGGACCGCCGGAATCGCGCCGGTGCTGGCCAACATCGCCGGCGTGGCTGACGAGGCTGGATTCCACAGTCTCTGGGTGATGGATCATTATTTTCAGATCCAGGGTTTCGGGGAGCCCGGCGATGCGATGCTCGAGGGCTACAGCACGCTCGCATGGCTGGCGGCGTCGACGCTTCGCATACGTCTGGGCACGCTCGCGACCGGTGTCGTCTACCGCTATCCGGGTGTACTGGTGAAGACTGCGACCACGCTCGATGTGCTTTCGGGAGGCCGAAGCTATTTCTGCATCGGCGCCGCATGGTTCGAAGGTGAGGCCCGCGCGATGGGGGTGCCATTCCCGCCGATGCGCGATCGCTTCGAGATGCTGGAGGAGACCTTGCAGATCGCACGTCAGATGTGGTCGGACGACGATGGTCCGTTCCGGGGCCGTCACTATCAACTGGAGCAGACACTATGTCGGCCACGGCCGCTATCGCGACCGCATCCACCGATCATGGTCGCCGGTACTGGCGAGCGCAAGACGCTTCGTCTCGTTGCCCGCTACGCCGACGCGTGCAACATGTATGGCTCGGTGGAGGTTCTGGCTTCCAAACTCGAAGTCCTCAAGCGCCATTGCGACGACGCTGGCCGGGACTTCAACTCGATCGAGCTCAGCTCGCTCGGGACCGTACAACTTGCCGCCGGGCAGATGACGCCGAAGGATGTGATCGCGCTCTGCCGGTCGCTGTCGAAGATTGGCGTGCAGCATGCCATTTTCAACATGCCGGACGTGCACGAGATCCGGCCGCTCGAGATCTTCCGTCGCGAGATCATCCCGGCGGTTCAGGAGCTCTAGCGAGTGTGCTCTATCGTGTCATCCAAAGGATGACACGGATGGCAGCGTCGCAGGTTCGGGCTGCGGTGGTATCGTGGCGGCTTCATGGACATCCTGGTTCCGACCGCCGAGGGTCTGTATTGCCCGGCGGGTGACTTTCACATCGATCCGTGGCGTCCCGTCGCTCGCGCCGTCGTGACACATGGTCATGCGGACCACGCTCGCTATGGCGCTGGCGCGTACCTCGCACACGAGCAGACCCTGCCCATTCTGCGCAAACGACTGGGAGACCATCCCTATCAGGCACTCGCGTGGGGCGAATGCCTGACGCTCGGCGGTACTCGTATTTCGCTGCATCCTGCCGGCCATATCCTCGGGTCGTCTCAGGTGCGCATCGAATGCGACGGCGAGGTGTGGGTCGTCACCGGCGACTACAAGCTCGAGGCCGACAGTACCTGCCAGCCGTTCGAACCGATCGCGTGCGATACGCTGGTCACTGAATCCACCTTTGCAATGCCCGTCTACCGCTGGGCCGACCCGCTGACGGTGTACGCCGCGATCAACGAGTGGTGGGCCGGCCATGCTGCCAAGGGTCGCAACTGTGTGATGTTTGCTTACGCGCTGGGTAAGGCGCAGCGGGTGCTGCATCACGTGGATGCATCCATCGGCCCGATCATCTGTCACGGCGCGGTCGCGAGCCTGAACGAGATCTATCGTGCTGCCGGAGTGGCGTTGCCATCGACGCGGATGGTTTCCGAACTCGGTTCGGAGAAACCACGCGGCGCACTCGTGATCGCACCACCTTCCGCGGCAGGTTCGGCATGGATGCGCCGCTTCGGGGACTACAGCGACGCCTTTGCCAGCGGCTGGATGCAGATTCGCGGCAACCGCCGCCGCCGCGGTGTCGACCGCGGCTTCGTGCTGTCCGATCATGCGGATTGGCCAGGGCTGCTGCGAGCGATCGCGGCTACCGGCGCGCGCGAAGTCATTCCGATGCACGGCTTTACCGCGACGTTGACGCGCTATCTGCGGCAGATCGGTATCGCGGCACGGGAACTGGGCGGGGAATTCCATCGCGATGCGGTCAGCGAGCCCGACCCTGAATGAGACATTTCTCCGCGCTCTACCGGGCCCTGGATCGCTCCACCAGCCGGCGCGCCAAGCAGACGTCGCTGCTGAGCTGGCTGGCGGAGGCCGCTCGCGAAGGTATCGACGAACCGAGCGCCGCCTGGACGCTGTACCTGCTGTCGGGCGGCAAGCCGCAGCTGAAGCTGTCATCTCGCGATCTCAGGCAGATGATCCTCGAATGGACAGGCCTCCCCGACTGGCTGGTGGCGCAGAGCCATCAGGAAGTGGGCGATTTAGCCGAGACATTGGCGCTGCTGGCCCCTCCCTGTCGCGAGCCGGTTGAGCAGAGCATTACACAGTGGCTGGAAGCCGTTGCATCGCTCAGGTGTTTGCCGCCGGCCGAACGCGTTCCGGCTCTGCGGCGGATCGCCGAACAGGTACCCGACGAGCAGCGATTCGTGTTCTTCAAACTTCTCACTGGTGCGCTGCGTGTCGGTGTATCGCGGCTCGAACTGGTACGCGCGCTGGCAACGCATTCCAGTCTGGATGAAAAGCTGCTCGCGCAGCGGATGATCGGATTCGAGAGCCGCAGCCGCACGCCGTTGGCTGAAGACTTCAAACGTCTGCTCGCGCCCTCTTCGGATCGCGAACACGACGAGGGTCTGGAGGCCGGTCGTCCGCTGCCGTTTTTCCTGGCGCAGCCCCTGCCAGCGTCGTACGACACCCCGGATATCCGGCTGGGCGCACCCGCGGACTGGCAGATCGAGTGGAAGTTCGACGGCATTCGGGCGCAATACGTGCGAGGCCTCTCGCCCGCGGGCGCGGCACTGGAAACCCCATGGTGGCTGTGGTCGCGCGGTGAGGAACTCATCAGCGCCCAATTCCCTGAACTGGCGCGGATCGCGCCGCACCTGCCACCGGCGACGATCATCGACGGCGAACTGATGATCGTGAACGGCCAGGCCGCCGCCGTTGCCGGGGACGGTGCCTCGATGGACCTCCGTAGCCTGCAGAGCTTTGCATCGCTGCAGCGGCGATTGGGACGCGAACGCGTCCCGACTGCACTCATCGAGGAAGTCCCGGCAGCGCTCGTGGCCTATG
>DATBAM010000141.1:0-12977 GCA_036271535.1 Steroidobacteraceae bacterium
GCATCGTAGGTGGCCGGCCCCGCGTGTCCGATCGACGTCGTCCCGATTCCATAGCCCAAGGCCAGCAGGACGGCGGCGCCGACCGCGATCGCGCTGGTACGAAGTTTTCTGGTGTCCATCAACTAAGACTCCTGCAACTGCATGAACCGATGCAGGCGAAGCGTAGTGATGGAAACTTAAGTCACGCTTAAGGCGGCGGCGCGTCGCGCGGAAAGCGCAACTGGACCGCAAGACCGCCGGCGGCCGACTCGCCGAGCGACACTGCGATCCCATGACGGTCGGCGATGGCGCGCACGATCGCGAGTCCCAGCCCACTGCCCTGCACATCGATGGCCATCGTATCGATATCGGACACCGCGCCATCGGTCGCCACGCTCGTCTGCGGCCGGCGATAGAACCGGTCGAACACGCGCTCACGCTCCTCGAGCGGGATGCCGGGCCCGGAGTCGTCGATGGTGACGACGCGAGGCGCACCGCGAATGGCCACGACCACCTCGCCACCCGCTGGCGTATAACGCAACGCGTTGTCGATGATGTTGGACAGCAGCGTCTGCAGCGCCTGCGGTTCGCCCTGCACGATCGGCCGGTCGGCGATGTCCTCGGTGCGCGCATAACGAAGAGAAACGCCGCGGGCAGCGGCCAGCGTCTGGAACCTGAGCGTGAGCGAGGTCAGCAGTTCGTCGAGCGACACGGACTCGAACCGGCCGGGCGCGGCGCCCGGTTCCTCGCGCGCAAGCGTCAGCAATTGCTGTATCACTCGAGTGGCGCGCTCGAGTCCCTGTTTGAGTTCCGCCAGTGCCGCGACGCGTTGCGCGTCATCGCTGGCGCGTTCGACCAGTTGCGCCTGCAGCAGCAGAGCCGCCAGCGGCGTGCGCAGTTCATGCGCGGCATCGGCGACGAATTGACGCTGCGCCTGCAGGGCTGCATTGAGCCGGGCCAGCAGTTCGTTGAGCGCCTGCACCAACGGCTGCACTTCCGCCGGTACCGGGTCGGTCACCGGTTGCAGAGCCGCCGGTGTGCGCGAGCCGATCGTACGCGCAAGACGCGCAATGGGGGCAAGACCTCGCCCGACCACCACCCAGATCGACAGGCCCATGATCGGCAGCAGCAGCAGGAACGGTCGCATGGCCTGCAGCGCTGCGTGCGCGGCCAGCTGATCGCGCCGGCTGACCGGCTGCGCAACCTGGACGACTTCGCGCCGGCCCTGCATCGCGAACACCCGCCACGGACCTTCGGGGGTATCGATGGTAGAGAAGCCGAGTTGCGCGCGATTGGGGAACACGTGCGGCGGATACGAGTAATAGATACTGACGCCGTCTTCGTTCCACACCTGGATCGAATAGTCGAAATCGTCTTCGCTTCCGGGCAGCGCCGGCGGCGTCACGGCGCCGAACGCCTGGTCGCGCAGCGCCAGCGCCGTCTGCCGCAGCTGATAGTCGAGCAGTACTTCGGCCTGCTGCACACTCGCGTGATAAGTCGCGGCCGCACCCGCCAGCAGCGCTACAGCCAGGATCGCCAGCAGCGCCAGCAGCAGATTGCGACGGATCGACGAAGTCATCGCTGTTGCTTGGGAATACGGTAGCCGACGCCGCGAACGTTCTCGATGCTTTCGGCACCGAGCTTGCGGCGCAGCGCGTGGATATGAACTTCGATGGCATTACTGCCGACCTCCTCGCCCCAGCCATAGATCGAGGTCTCGAGTTGCGAACGCGACAGCGGGATGCCGGGGCGCCGCAGCAATGCCTCGAGCAGCGCGAACTCGCGTGCCGACAGGTGGACGGGCTCGCCCTCGAGCTGCACCTCGTGAGTCGACGGGTTGAGCGTCAACGGCCCCTGCGTGAGCCACGGCTCGGTCACCCCGGTGCGCCGACGCAGCAGCGCGCGCACGCGCGCCGCGACCTCGTCCAGGCTGAAGGGTTTCACCAGGTAATCGTCCGCACCGGCGTCCAGCCCCTCGACCCGGTCGGTGACCGAATCGCGGGCAGTGATGATCAATACCGGCACATCGTTGTGCCGGTGGCGCAGCTGCGCCAGCAACTCGCGCCCGTCGACCCGCGGCAATCCTAAATCCAGCAGAACGACCGCATAGGCCGCATCACTCAGCGAATGGCGCGCAGCCTGCCCGTCCCGCACCCAGTCGACGGCGTAGCCGTCCTGTCGCAGGCCCTGGGCAAGGCTGCGCCCGATCATGGGATCGTCCTCGACCAGCAGCAGGCGCATCGGCGAAGCCGGGCGGGCCGTGTCAGGCGGCGAGGTCGAACACCAGCACCTCGGCTTCCCTGCCCTGGTTCAGGTGCAGCGACCGGGTGTCGGTGAGTTCGAGCGCGTCGCCGCTGCCGAGGGGGGTGCCGTTGACCTCGATGTTGCCGCGCGCGACGTGCACATACAGCTGCCGGCCGGTGCTCACCGCAAGCTCGGCAGTCTGCGCGCCATCGAACAGCCCCGCATGGACGCGCGCATCCTGGTGGATCAGCACCGAGCCGTCGGCACGATCGGGGGATGCGATCAGACGCAGCTGCCCGCGACGCTCGCTCGCATCGAAATGCTTCTCCTCATAGCTCGGTGCGATCCCACGCTCGTCGGGTTGGATCCAGATCTGCAGAAAATGCACCGGTTCGGTCTTCGAGGCATTGAACTCGCTGTGTTGCACGCCCCGTCCGGCGCTCATGCGCTGGACATCACCGGGCCGGATCGTGGAACTGCTGCCGGTCGAATCCCGGTGAGCCAGCGCGCCGGACAGCACGTAGGTGATGATCTCCATGTCGCGATGGCCGTGGGTCCCGAAGCCGGCGCCAGGCTGCACCCGGTCTTCGTTGATCACCCTGAGCGCGCCAAACTCGACATGCGCCGGATCGTAGTAGTCGGCGAACGAAAAGGTATGGAACGACTTCAACCAGCCGTGGTCGGCGTAGCCTCGCTCGCCGCTGCGTCGTACTTCCTGCATGGGGCACCTCCGTCGACACAGAATGGGGGCGAATCGCGACAATGAAAGCGTCCACCAGAGCATAGCCTGTCCGGCCCCCGGCGACCCGGGTGGCTCAGGGCGGTCTGCGGCGCACACTGGTAGACTTCAGACTGCCAGCCGATTCTTAGAACCAACTTAAGGGCGCGAACCAGGATGTCGATCGAACAGTGCGATATCGCGATCATCGGTGGCGGTCCGGCCGGCAGCACCGCCGCCACCCTGCTGGCCCGCCGCGGTCACCGCGTGGTCGCACTGGAGAAGGCGCGCCACCCGCGTTTCCACATCGGCGAGTCGCTGCTGCCAATGAATCTGCCGGTATTCGAGCGCCTGGGAGTACTGGACAAGGTCCAGGCGATGGGCATCCATAAGCGCGGCGCCGACTTCGAAGCCAACAACGAGCGCGGCTACAACGTGTTCGAATTCGATCGCGCGCTCGGTCCCAGTCCGCCGCATGCATTCCAGGTCTACCGCGAACAGTTCGACCAGATGCTGTTCGAACATGCACGCGAGAATGGCGCCGAGATGCGCGACGGTCACGAGGTCGTCAGCATCGAGCAGCAGAGTCCTCGCGCCACGCTCGTGAGCGTGCGCGGCGACGACGGCAGCGAGTACCAGATCCAGGCACGCTATCTCATCGATGCCAGCGGTCGCGATACGTTTCTGTCGGCCAGGAAGAAACTGCGTCGCAAGAACATGGAGCATCAGAGCGCCGCGATCTTCGGTCACTTCCGCGGCGCGATCTTCCGGCCCGGCGCCGACGCCGGCAACATCAGCATGTACCGCTTCCATGCCGGCTGGATGTGGATGATTCCTCTCCCGGGGGATGTGATGAGTATCGGCGCGGTATGCCGGCCCGACTACCTGAAGCAACGCAAGGGACGCACGGTCGAGTTCCTGCTGGAGACGCTGAAACTCAATCCGGCGCTGTGGCAGCGGCTCGGCAAGGCCGAGCTGATCGACGAGGAAATTCGCGTCACCGGCAACTACTCATACGATTCGAAACAGATGGGCGGTCCCGGCTGGATCATGGTCGGCGATGCGTTCGCGTTCCTCGACCCGGTGTTCTCGTCCGGCGTGTATCTGGCGATGAGGAGTGCCGAAGATGCGGCGCTGCTCGTGGACACGGCACTCTCCAGTCCCGAACTGGAGGCAACCCTGCATCGCCGGCTGGAAAGGCGCTATCGCAAGGCCCTGCGCCGTTTCTCGTTCTTCGTCTACCGATTCAACAACCCGGTGATGGCGCAATTGTTCCGCAGTCCGCGCAATATCTGGCAGCTCGAGCAGGCCGTCATCTCGATGCTCGCGGGCGATCTGTTCGACCGTCCCTCGGTGCTACGACGTCTGCGGCTGTTCAAATTGATCTATGCCGTGAACACGCTGATCGACTTCCGGAGCTGGTTTGCCGAGAGCCGCTATCGCCTGGCGCAGGCACGTACACGCTTCACCGGCGGCAATACCCCACTCGATAAGGTCTGACGTCGCATGTCGAACAGTTTTCTTTCGCGCGAACGCACGATCGCAGGCCCGGGCTTCAACCGTTGGGTGGTGCCCCCGGCGGCGCTCGCGATCCATCTGTGTATCGGCATGGCCTATGGCTTCTCGGTATTCTGGCTGCCGCTGTCCAAGGCGATCGGTATCACGAAGCCCGTCAGCTGCCCGGCGACCATCGGCTTCTTCGAGACGCTGACGCAGACCAGCTGCGACTGGAAGGTCAAGTCGCTGACCTGGACGTTCACCATCTTCATCGCGGTACTCGGCTGCGCGGCGGCCGCATTCGGCGGCTGGCTCGAACGCGCCGGGCCGCGCAAGGCAGGTGTGGTCGCGGCGCTGTGCTGGTGCGGCGGCTTCGTGATCTCGGCCGGCGGCATCGCCGCTCACCAGCTGTGGCTGATCTGGCTCGGCGCGGGCTTCATCGGCGGCATCGGGCTCGGCATCGGCTACATCTCACCGGTCTCCACTCTCATCAAATGGTTTCCGGATCGGCGTGGCATGGCGACCGGCATGGCGATCATGGGTTTCGGTGGCGGTGCAATGATTGGCGCACCGCTGGCTGACCGGCTGATGAAACTGTTCGCGACACCGAGCTCCGTCGGGGTGTGGCAGACATTCCTGGCACTGGCAGCGATCTACTTCGTCTACATGATCGGCGGCGCGCTGGCTTATCGGGTGCCGCCGGAAAGCTGGGCACCGGCGGGCTGGGCACCGAAGCCGCGCACACGCTCGGATCTGATCACCGATCACGACGTCGCACTGGACGTCGCCTGGCGCACACCGCAGTTCTGGTTGCTGTGGGGCGTGCTGTGTCTGAACGTCACCGCAGGCATCGGCATCCTGGCGATGGCCTCACCGCTCCTGCAGGAAGTGTTCGGCGGGCGCCTGATCGGGCTCGCGACCGGCTTCGACGATCTGACGCCGGCGCAGAAGGCACAGCTCGCGGCCATCGCGGCCGGTTTCACCGGTCTGCTGTCGCTGTTCAACATCGGCGGGCGCATCTTCTGGGCCTCGCTTTCGGACCGCATCGGCCGCAAGAGCACCTACATGGTGTTCTTCGTGCTGGGGATCGCGTTGTACCTGGCGGTGCCCTGGACGGCCAGCGGTGCGCAGCTGGCGCTGTTCGTTGGCTGCTGCTGCGTGATCCTGTCGATGTACGGCGGCGGCTTCTCGACCATCCCCGCCTACCTCTCAGACCTGTTCGGCACGCGCATGGTCGGTGCCATCCACGGTCGCCTGCTGACATCCTGGTCGGTCGCAGGCGTGATCGGACCACTGCTCATCAGTTACATCCGTGACTACCAGATCGACCATGGCGTACGGGGCGCGCAGATCTACAACGTCACGATGTACCTGCTCGCCGCACTGCTGGTGGGAGGCCTCGTGTGCAATCTGCTGGTAGGCGCCGTCCATCAGCGTCACCACATGGCCGACAGTGCTGCCTATGGAGCCAGCCCCGGACATCCGGGCCTGCCGGAACCCGTGGCGAGCGAGCACCAGACCGCCAGCGCCAAGGTAATTGCCGCCTGGCTGATCGTGTGGATACCCATCGGCTGGGGAGTGTGGATGACTCTGCAGAAGGCGGTGGTGCTGTTCCGGTGACCTCCTTCTCAATCTGGCCGGGTGATATTTGCTTCCGTTTCAATGGTATGAGACCGTGAATGTGTTTCCCGCAGGCCACCTCCCTGCGACAGAGGCCAGATCATGAAAGCGACGTCATCCGGCGGCGACTCACCTGCAGACCGCTTCTCGGCCAAGCCGGCCGGCGGCATCGAGGTCCAGGAAGAGGAACTGAGCACGATCACCGCTCAGAAGCTCTATCAGATGCGTTGCGAGTGCGGCCGTTCCTGGTTCGAACTGGAGCTCTCGCGGCTCGCCAAATGTCCGGCATGCAGCAAGCTGGGCGTGGTCGACGACACCACCGACTGATATTTTTCTCGAGCATGCGGGAATAAGCCCGCGTGATCCGACGTCTCCTCCCACGTACCCATTACGAGGAGACGTTCCGTGTCCCATTCCGATTCCGATCCCCTCCACTCCCGGCGTCGCGCGCTCAAGTGCTTAGCCTATGGCGGTGCCGGCACGCTGTTCACGCTTGCCGGCGGTGTGCTGTCGCCGATCGAGCTGGCACTCGCCGGCACTGACGAGAAACGTCTCGCTACCGCCGGCACTGCGCTGTTCGTCCAGATCAGCGATACACACATTGGCTTCAACAAGGAAGCCAATCCCGATGTCGCAGCGACGCTGTCGCAGACGATCGACCTGGTCAACGGGTTGCCGCAGCAGCCACCGCTGATCATCCACACCGGTGACATCACCCACCTGTCGAAGCCGGCCGAGTTCGATGCGGCACAGCAGCTGCTGCGCGGTCTCAAGGTCACGGAACTGCACACGACGCCGGGCGAGCACGACACGACCGATCCGGCCGTCACCGAGTACTTCAACCGCTTTGGTGCGGCATCCGACAACCGCGGCTATTACAGCTTCGACCATGCCGGTGTGCACTTCGTCTCGCTGATCAACGTGCTGCAGTTCAAGGCCGGCGGATTGGGCACGTTCGGACCCGATCAGATCGCGTGGGTGACTCAGGATCTGAAGGCACGCTCCTCGAGCACGCCGATCGTGGTCTTCTCGCACATGCCGATGTGGACGATCTACGAGTCGTGGGGCTGGGGAACCGGTGACGCGGATCAGGTGATCTCACAACTGCGGCGTTTCGGCAGCGTCACGATCCTGAATGGTCACATCCACCAGATCGTCTCCAAGGTCGAAGGCAACATCACCTATCACACCGCGCGTTCCACCGCGTATCCGCAGCCCACGGCCGGCGATGGCCCGGGGCCGGGACCGCTGAAGGTACCGCCGGATCAGCTCACCAAGATGCTGGGCATCACCCGCGTGAGCCGCGTACCGCACGGACCCCTGGCGCTTACCGATACCACCCTCACCTGAACTGAAGGAGATTCCCTATGCAGATACGAATGGCGGGCGCCGCCCTCTGGTTCGCGGTCGCCGGCATGAGCTTTGCGGCCAGCAACGCTGCGTGGGCCGCTGATGCGGCCAAACCCGCCGATCCTGCGCAATCGGCGCACCCGGCTCACCAGATCGTCGTCCAGAATTTCATGTTCAGCCCGGTCAGCATGAAGGTCAAAGCCGGCACGCAGGTAACCTGGACCAACAAGGATGAGGAGCCGCACACGGTCTCCAGCAACGACGGCGTCTTCCGTTCTTTCGCGCTCGACACCAACGACTCGTTCTCGTTCAAGTTCGACAAGCCGGGGACGTACAAGTACACCTGCACGATCCATCCGCGCATGACCGGGACCATTGTCGTGGAATGATTGTCGTGGAATAACAGCTGGTGGAATACTAGGCACGGCAGACGTGAGAACACATACAAGGGGGTGTCCGCCGTGCCTTCTGCTCGTAAGTTCGCGCTGGCGGCCGGCGCCGTGGCGATGGGCCCGCTGGTGTTACCAGGCGCCCTCGGCGCGGTCGCGCCGCCGGAAGATCGCCAATTCCCCGGCGTCATCCATCTGGCGGTCGATGCATCGGACATCGACCGCCACATCGTGCAGGTGCATGAGACGCTGACCGGCGTGACGCCGGATACCGTTTTGCTCTATCCGCAATGGCTACCGGGCGTGCATGCGCCCACCGGGCCGATCGACCGGCTCGCCGGCCTGAGTATCACCGCCAACGGCGCGCCGGTCCCCTGGACGCGCGACCCGGTGGACGTGTTCGCCTTCCATGTGCAGGTGCCGGCGGACGCGCAATCGATCGACCTGACCTTCCAGTATCTGTCACCCACCAGCCCCAGGGTCGGCCGACTGGAGATGAACCAGTCGCTGATGATCTTCGACTGGAACGCGGCGGTGCTCTACCCCGCCGGCTATTACTCGCAGCAGATCGCAGTGCAGCCCGAGCTGACACTGCCGCCGGGCTGGCGCAGCGCCACGGCGCTGGAACAGATCGGAGGCGCCGGCGCGCACCTGCAGTACAAACCGGTCAACCTCGACATGCTGATCGACAGCCCCGTCTACGCCGGCCTGTACCTGGCGCAGTTCGATCTCGATCCGGGCGCCTCCGCGCCGGTGCGCCTCGATATCTTCGCCGACAAGCCCGTGTTCATGGGCGTGCGTCCCGACGAACTCGCGGCGTATCGCGCGCTGGTGCAGCAGACTTATCGTCTGTTCGGCTCGCATCATTTCGCGCACTACGATTTTCTCTATTCGCTGAGCGACGACGTGATGCAGAAGGGGCTGGAGCATCATCAGTCGACCGAGGTCGGCGCCAGCCCGAACGTGTTCCTGGACTGGAGTCGCACCGGCATCGAGCACGATCTGCTCGCGCACGAGTTCGTGCACTCGTGGAACGGCAAGTTCCGCCGGCCGGCGGACCTGTGGACGGCCAACTACAACGTGCCGATGCAAGGGAGCCTGCTGTGGGTCTACGAGGGCCAGACGCAGTACTGGGGTCAGGTGCTCGCCGGCAGAGCCGGTCTGCGCACGCGCCAGCAGGCGCTCGACCAGCTCGCGATGACCGCGGCCGGCTGCGCGTTGCAGACCGGTCGCCGCTGGCGGCCACTGTCGGATACCACGATGGATGAGATCCTGAATCCGCGCCACCCGATGTCATGGCGCGATTACCAGCGCTTCGAGGACTACTACAACGACGGACTGCTCATCTGGCTCGATGCCGACACGCTGATCCGGCAGCGCAGCCACGGTAAGCACTCGCTCGACGACTTCGCCCGCGGTTTCTTCGGGATCGACGACGGCAGCATCGAACCGGTGACTTACACCTTCGACGACGTGGTCGCGGCGCTCAAGGCGGTGGAACCGTACGACTGGGCTACGTTCCTGCACGAACGAGTCGATGCGACGGACGAGCCAGCGCCGCTCGACGGGATCTCACGCGGCGGTTACCGGCTGGTGTTCACCGACACGCCGAGCGACTACAACCGCGCCGCGGACGATCAGCGCCGGCGCCACAACCAGACCTTCTCGATCGGCCTGGACATCGATGCCCGGGAAGGCACGATCGTCACCGTGGTCTGGGACAGCCCGGCATTCCATGCCAACCTGATCGAAGGCGAGACGATCCTGGCTGTCAACGGCAATCCCTACTCGGGTGAAGCGCTGACGGATGCGATCCGGGCAGCCAAGGGAAGCAGCAGTCCCATCGAGCTGATCGTGCGAGGCGAGCAGCGCTACCGGGTGGTCGATCTCGATTACCACGACGGGCTGCGTTATCCGCATCTCGAGCGCGACAACCCGAAGCAGCCGGCGCTGCTAGACGACATCTTCAACCCGCGCCTGGCACCTTCGAAGTGATATCGGCCAGCTGATTGAGGGCGCTGCGCAGACGGTCGGCACGCTGGCTGCACTCGGCCGACGTGTACTCCTTGGTCTGGTTGCCGTAGGCGTCCGTAAGGCCGTCGAGCGGATTGTGGCCGTCGATGAAGATCGACGCCGGAATCGACTCCAGCGCCACTTCCATCGAGCGATTGATCTGACGGGTATCCTTCGCGTCCTTGAGCGCCGCCAACTGATCGAGCGACGCGTCATACTGCGACAGCTGGACGAAACGCTCGATCAGCACCGGCCAGATTCGCTCCACCACGCGTCGAAAATAGACGAATGCGCCCAGCTCCAGCCCGGCGAGCTGCGAGCGCACCCCTTTCAGGTACAGCACCCACGCCTCCCCCAGCAGGTCGCGCAGCGCCTTGGGCGTCGGGCCGATATTGGGCGGCTCCTCGCCGATCTTGGTGAAGGCGGCCTCGTGCAGCGATTCGTTGCTGAAGCGGATCCGCACGGCGTAGAGCTTGGTGGACTTGCCGCAGCCGCGGCAGCTGTAGCGCAGGAATTTCAGTTCGGTCCAGGTCGAGCGGTCAGGCAGCGTCCAGCGCTCCGCCTCCGGTGCGAATGCTTCCGGCCGGCCGCACTGTGCAGCGTTGCAGAACAGATGGACGTCGGGAAGCAGCAGATCGTAGCGCGCACCGATGTATTCGCAGGCCACGCTGACGGTGGCGTTGGCGAGCACCGCCGCCGACTCCAGAAATTCGCTTAAGGAAGGCGTGACGGGCCGATCCGTCGAGGTCGGATTCGTCATGGGCTCGGCGGGGACAGCATCGCTCATGCTCGCATGGTAGGGCCCGCGCACTTTGGCGCACCAGTGCTGCTTGTAAGGAATACTAACACCGTCACGTCGCGCGAATCCGTGCAACCCGAATCCGCTACGATAGGCTATGCAGAAATCCGGGCTGCTGCTGCTTTTGCTCCTGCTGACCCTTGCGGTGGGGGCCTACGCCTATGTGCTGGGACCGATCCACGACTGGCGGCCCTCCACCAGCGCCGAGGACTGGGCCCGGCTGGGCGAGTATGTGGGCGGCATCTCCGTACCCCTGCTGCTGATTGCCCTCTTCGCCAACGCCTCCGCGATACGCAAGCTCGCCAGCGTGCAGCGCCGGCAGGCGGTGCACGAGGAACTGATGCGCGAAGCGCGCAGCCTGGCCTCGGACGTCGATCAGCTGCTGCTGACGCGGCCCGACGCGGAGCGCAGCGCTGCCGCGGCGCGCAAGATGGATCTGCTGGCCGCCGTGCTCTCGGAATATGTCAGCCGCGGGGGCGACACGATCTTCCTGCTGTTCTACCGCGACCGCTTTCGCGCCGGCGCGCAGTTCATTCGCGAGCAGTCAGTCGCACTCACCACCAGCGAATGGTGGCTCGCGTCGGCCGAGAGCGACGAATCGCGTCGCTGGCATTTCTAGAGGGGCCGAAAGACTCGTGAAAGGGATAAGCGGAATGAAACTATCGGAACACTATCGGCAAATGATGGCGACCGCCCTGCAGGAAGCCGAGACCGGGCTGGCAGAGGGTGGCATTCCGATTGGCGCCGCACTCTATGGCGGCGACGGCCGGCTTTTGGGCCGGGGCCACAACCGCCGTGTGCAGCACGGTGACCCGTCGGTGCATGGGGAAACCGACGCGTTCCGTAATGCCGGACGGCAGCGAAGCTACCGCGACACCATCATGGTCACGACACTCGCGCCCTGCTGGTATTGCAGCGGACTGATCGTGCAGTTTCAGATTCCGACCGTGCTGGTCGGCGAGTCCAGGACTTTTCAGGGTGGCATGGGTTGGCTGCGCGAACGCGGCGTGCAGGTGATCGATCTCGACTCACCGGAATGCACCGATCTGCTACAGAGTTATATTGCACGCCATCCAGAAGTCTGGAACGAAGACATCGGCGAGGTCAGCGCGGATGCTGCGGGCTGACCGATGACTTGCCGATAACCTATTTCCGTGTCAACAACCTATGTTAGCTCGCGGATGAGATATCGTCGTTCGTTCGCGTGAGCCCTGGCGCACAATAAACGAGTCCTTCGGACGAGAGCAGGTTGCTGTGGTGGAATCACGCTATGCGCTTCATCGAACCGAGCTGCTTGGCTCGCTCGAAGAAGGTGAACGCAAGATCATCGCGCTGCTGAAAGGCAGCTCCTATCCGTTGAGCGCCGAGGCCCTGCTGGTCAAGGCGGGCGAAGATCATCCGTATGTTTATCGACTGCTGCAGGGATGGGCCGGCCGCGCGCGAGTGCTTCCGGACGGGCGCAAGCAGTTCATCCTGATATTCCTGCCGGGCGATCTGTTCGCGGTCAAGAGCATGTTCGTCGCGCACCATCCGGACGACATCGTCGCCATTTCGGACATCGTGGTCGAGCGGCTGAACCACCGCAAACTGCACAGCGCGTATATCGGCGACGGCGACATCGCGACGCGCTGTATCTGGCAGGTCATCGAAGAAGAGCGCCGCCTGCACACCTGGGTCGTGGGGTTGGGCCAGGGCAGCGCAGAAGAGCGCGTGGCGCTGTTGCTGATCGATTTCCGCGGGCGACTGATCCTGTCGGGCGATATTCCTCCCGATTCGCTGACCTACATCATGCCGCTGACGCAGGCGCAGATGGCGGACCATCTCGGCATGACGCCGGTGCATGTCAATCGCGTGCTCAAGGGACTGCGCGACCGCAACATCGTCAGCATCAGCGGCGGCCGTGTCGGCATATCCAATCTCGATGCACTGGCGGGCGCAGCCGCGGCCCTCCTGGATCCGGGTGAACTCCATACATCGGCCTATGTCGGCCGGAGGCTGGGAAATGCATGAGTGAGTCTGGCATCCGCCAGGACGATATGGTCAAACACCTGGCGCAGGGCGAAGCCGCCTGGATGTTGGTAGAGACCCTGATGCTGGCGCTGGTCGACCGCGGGCTGATCACGCGCGAAGACCTGATCAGCATGGTCGAGGACGTCTGCGCCACCAAGAAGCAGATGGTGGCGGAACACCAGCATCCGCAGATTGCCTCGGTCGCCGCCGGCCTGCTGAGCACGCTCGGTAACAGCCTGGCGGCATCGCGCAAGTAAGCGTGTCGACGGTGAGCCTATCTGCTGTGAGCATTCCAGCTGCCACCGCCCATGAGTGCCGCCTATTGCTGCTGACTGCGGGCGAAGACGCCTCGCCGATC
>DATBAM010000142.1:0-4051 GCA_036271535.1 Steroidobacteraceae bacterium
ACGTTGTATGCGCGCTATGAGTTGCGCTCGCTGCTCTCGCAGCTCGAGGCGAGCGCGGCAGCCGGCGCGGCCCCGGGCGAGTCTGCCGATCCCGCCGCGACCGCCGCCGCGACCCACACCGCCACGCCGCCGATTGCCGCGGTCAGCGACGCGGTGCAGGTAAGTGATCCGGAAGCCGCCCGGCTGGCTGCCATCCCACGGCAGTACGAGACCATCCTCGACTGGCCCACGCTGACGCAGTGGATCGAGCGTCTGTCGAAGGCAGACCTGTTCGCGTTCGACACCGAGACCAACAGTCTCGACTACATGCAGGCCGATATCGTCGGCCTGTCGTTCTGCGCAGAACCGGGACATGCCGCATACGTGCCGCTGGGCCATGACTACCCGGGCGCTCCCGATCAGCTCGATCGCGCTCGCGTGTTCGACGCGCTGCGCCCGCTGCTCGAGGATCCGAAGCGTCTGAAGGTGGGCCAGCATCAGAAGTTCGACATGCATGTACTGGAGTGCGCGGGCATCCAGTTTCGCGGCCATCGCTACGACACGATGCTCGAGTCCTATGTACTCAACAGCACCGCGACGCGCCACGATATGGATTCGACCGCGCGACTGTATCTCGGAATTCAGACCATTCGATTCGAGGACGTCGCCGGCAAGGGTGCGAAGCAGCTGTCATTCAACCAGGTGCCGCTCGACACCGCAGCGCCATACGCGGCAGAGGATGCCGACGTCACGCTGCGTCTGCACCAGCTGCTGCATGGCCGCCTGCGGAGCAACCCGGCGCTGCAACATCTGTTCGACGAGATCGAGCAGCCGCTGGTTCCCGTGCTGCAGCGAATGGAGCATCTGGGCGTCCTGATCGACCGTGCGATGCTGCACACACAGAGCGGTGAAATCGCCACTAGGCTGCGCGAGATCGAGGCCGAAGCGCATCGCGAAGCCGGTGGGCCTTTCAACCTGGACTCCCCTAAACAGCTGCAGCAGATCCTGTTCGAGAAGCTGCAGCTGCCGGTGATACGCAAGACCCCGAGCGGCACACCGTCCACCGCCGAAGACGTGCTGGAAGAGCTGGCCGACAGCCATGCGTTGCCGCGGCACATTCTCGAATATCGCGGGCTCGCCAAACTGCGCTCGACCTATACCGAGAAACTCCCGGAGCAGATCGACTCGCGCACCGGCCGTGTCCACACTTCCTATCATCAGGCGGTGGCCGCGACTGGGCGACTCTCGTCGATGGACCCCAATCTGCAGAACATCCCGATCCGCAGTCCGGAGGGCCGGCGCATCCGTCAGGCCTTCATCGCGCCTCCCGGTTACCGGTTGCTGGCGGCGGACTATTCCCAGATCGAACTTCGGATCATGGCGCACCTGTCCGGTGACGAAGGCCTGCTGCGAGCCTTTGCCGAGGATCGCGACATCCATCAGGCCACCGCGGCCGAGGTATTCGGGGTCGCCGCCGATGCCGTATCGCACGATCAGCGCCGCTCCGCCAAGGCCATCAACTTTGGCCTGATCTACGGCATGTCGGCGTTCGGGCTGGCGCGACAGCTGGGCGTCGCGCGATCCGCGGCTCAGACCTATGTCGATCTCTACTTCGAGCGCTACCCGGGCGTGCGCCGTTACATGGACGCGACGCGCGCTCAGGCGCGCAACGACGGCTATGTCGAGACCGTGTTCGGCCGCAGGCTCTATCTGCCCGACATCCGTTCCCGCAACCGGCAGCTGCAGCAATACGCAGAGCGCAGCGCCATCAATGCGCCGATGCAGGGCACCGCGGCGGACATCATCAAGCGCGCGATGATCGCCGTCGACCAGTGGTGTCAACGCGAGGACGTGCCGGCGCGCTTGATCATGCAGGTCCACGACGAGCTGGTGCTGGAGGTACGCGAGGACTTTCTCGCGCAGGCCGCCGAGCAGGTCGGGCGGCAGATGAGCGACGCGGCTGAACTACGCGTCCCGCTCAAGGTCGAAACCGGGACCGGACTCAACTGGGACGAAGCGCACTAGCAGACACCGAAGACTGCGCCTCGTCCTTCGAACACCGACGGGTTCAAGGAGACACATGCGTAACGTCATTCCGGCTTCGGCCTTCGCGTTGCTTTTCGCGGGCAGCGCACTGGCAGACACTACCGGCTTCTATTTCGGTGGCGACGTAGGTCAGTCAACCGAGCACTTCGACGCGAGCACCTTTAGTGCCAACGCGCACGACACCGGGTACAAGATCGACGCCGGCTTCCGTCCGTTTGGATTCCTGGCCGGCGAACTGAACTATATCGATCTCGGTCGCGCGTCGGCCGGCATCCCGTATGTAGATACGGACGGCGTAGCGCTGTCGGCGCTGGGATTTCTGCCGATACCCCTGGTGGATGTGTATGGCCGTGTCGGCCTGATCAACTATCACATCAGCGCGCATGAACCAGGGTTGAGTTTCAGTCGCAACGGGTCGGACCTTACCTACGGCGCGGGCGCCGGCATGCACTGGGGCAGTCTCGGCGCGCGCTTGGAATATCAACGCTTCGACATACCCGGAACGAAGATCGTGGGACTTACTACAGCAGGGCTCAACTGGACATTCGGCTGGCCGTAATCGAGTCAGGCTTGCGACTGAGCCAATGCTCGCGCCTGAGCCGGCGCTGTTTGATTAATCCGTTTTAATCCGCGCATGCAGCGTGCGGGACAACATGTCAGCGCGACCGATGTAAATGTTTGAGTTGCCGCGAAGAATCGAACATTTCAAATGAAATAAAAAAATTCTGGCGGCCCGTTGAACTTCAGGCCGCTGGGACGCACTAACCTACTGAGTGCTTGCACTCCCCGCTTCCCTCCCTAAGCGGGCTCAAGGATCGACGCGTAGAGACCCGCGTCGACTCCATAACTGGCCCCAGTAGCGATGAGCTGCTGGGGCAATTTTTTTGTGCAATCAAAAACCTATCGCCACGGCACCTTATCTGCGCAAAGCCGTGACCTGCAAGCAACAGCGTTGCATTGACGACACACGCTCACGCTTCCGCGTCGTCGCGCTTGTTCAGCAACCATTCATCGAGCAAACGCCGCGCGTCATCGAGCCCCATATTCTCATGCGCTGAAAACAACTGTGCCGACGATTGTCCCGGCATACGCTGCAGTCGCGAGCCGGTGTCTCGCAACATCGCCTGCGCGGCAGCACGCTTGAGTTGATCGGCTTTCGACAAAAGTACATGGACGGGCTTGTCGAGTTCGGCTGCCCAGTGCAGCAGCTTCTCGTCTCCTTCCATCAGCCCCCGTCGCGCATCCACGATCAGAAACAATCCGCACAGCGCCGAGCGTTGTCCCAGCGCATCGATCAGGCGCGCCCACGCATCCCGGTCGGGAGGCGGTCCCTCGGCGTACCCGTACCCGGGCAGATCCACCAGCCGCCGGCCCGGATCGATCTCGAAAAAATTGATCAGCCGGGTGCGTCCGGGCGTCTTGCTGGTCCGGGCCAGCGCCTTTCTCGCCATCATGGCGTTGATGGCGGTTGACTTGCCGGCGTTGGACCGGCCGGCAATCGCGATCTCGATGCCACCGTCCGGCGGGAACTGGCTGGGGGCCGCCGCGCTGATCAGGAACTGAACGTGGGGGTAGATGCTCATGTTCTTAGGAGCCGCTGGTGTACAATTGATGGAATTCCAATGCTTTGAAGCGCTTGCATATGAGGTCGACGATGCGCCGATTCGGGTTGATCCTGGCTGTTGGCATGATGCCTGTGTTTTCATCGATTGCGATGGCTGACGGCTCTGCTGAGGCCGGCGCCACTAAATCAGCCGCGTGCGTTGCCTGCCACGGCACCAACGGCAACAGCACCAATGAGCAGTGGCCCAATCTGGCCGGTCAGAACGCCGAGTACATCAAGGCGCAGCTGAAGCACTGGCACGACAAGACCCGTCAGGATTCGATGGGGTTGATGCCGCCGATGGCCACCAATCTGAGCGATCAGGACATGGACGACCTCGCGGCCTATTTTGCCCTGCAGACGCCGACCGGCGGCGAAGCCGACCCATCGTACTGGGAGGCGGGCGAAAAACTCTACCGGGGC
>DATBAM010000143.1:0-32750 GCA_036271535.1 Steroidobacteraceae bacterium
CCGAGGACAGCAATCTCGTAGTGTTCCTGGTAGGCGACCCGCACCCCGGCATCCAGCAGCCAGTAGCCTTCCTGCAGTCCGCCCGGTGAGTAATCGGTGGCGGTCTGATAGGAGCCACTATGCGTTCCATTGATCGAGAGCGTCGCTCCCCAGTCGGACGAGACGTGGAACTGATATTCCCCACCCAGGCTGTAGGTCAGATTCGGTGCGCGCAACAGCGCCTTGCCGCTGAGGTTCTGCTCGGTCGTCGGCGCTCCGCCCACCGTGGTGCTGATGCAGCCCTGGGCTGCCGTCTGGCCGTTGAAACACTGCGCGTTCGAATAACTCTCATAGCGGGCATGGTTGAATCCGACGTTGCCACGCAGGGTGAGACCGCGGTACGCCAGCCAATCGAACGAGCCTTCGACGCCCTGGATCCGCGCGGAGGCCGCATTGCCGATACTGAAGCTGATCGTCTGTGCGTTGTACGACACCACCTGCAGATCGTCGTAATCGTAGCGATAGCCGGTGATATCGAATCGCAGCCGACGGTCGAACAGCGCAGCCTTGAAGCCAAGTTCGACTCCCTTCGATTTCTCGGGACGGAACTGGACATTGTCAGGCGTGGCGTTGTTCGGCACGAGGAAGCCGTTGGAAATGCCGCCATCCTTGTAGCCGGTCTTATAGGCCACGTACAGCGTCTGATCCTGCCGCGGGTGCCATGTGAGCGTCGCTTCGGGAGACACGTTGTTGTCGCTGAAGTCGGATCGCAATACCTGACCCGAGGGGTACAGGGTCGCGAAACCGGCATAGTTCGGATTGTTGTCGATGTTGTAGATCGAGCTGCGCTTCTCGTCGTGGCTGTAGCGGGCGCCACCTGACAATTCCAGCTGCGGCAGGATATTCCAGCGCGCCTGCGCGAAGCCTGAAATGTAGGAGCCGTGTGAATACGACACCATGTCCGTCGTCGAATAGTTGTTGGCCAGCGGGTTGAAGCTGTGAAACAGGTCTGGCGCGTTGGAGAATGGCCGGTCGAAATGCTCGTAGTAGACGCCGCCCATGAAATTGACCGGCAGATCGAGCGTCGTGTTGGCTCTCAATTCCTGCGTCAGCAGCGCGTAGCGCTCGCGGCCCGCAAAGAAGATCGTGGCGTACGGACTCCAGTCAGAAGTACTCGCTTGCGTCACGGTCTGATCGTAGTAGCCCGACGTCGACGTCAGTGTCAACCAGTCGAGGCGCTTGTTGAGATTTAGGGCAGCAAGCATGAAACGGGAATCGAAATAAGGCTGGCCATTGTTGCCATAGGGAAGATTAGCCGCATACTTCGGCGCATCCGCCGACTCCGACGTAACTTCGTTCTTCTGACAATCGGATCCCGGCAGCGGCACGCCGGCAAGCAGCGTCGGCACCGTGGTAGGGGCCACGCAGAACGGCTCGCTGGTCTCGTTGCCGGCGTTGTCATGCTGATGATTGATGGTCAGTTTGAAATTCGCATCGAAGCTCTCGACCGGCGTCCAGACGAGCGTCAGCCGTCCCGCATAGCGACGCTCCGTCGGCAGGGAGCCGCCATTCGTCGCACCGGGATCCGTCACGGTGGGATCGATGAAATCGGTAACCGGCTCGGCCACGTTGCGGATCCAGCCATTCATCGTGCTGCCACGGAAAGCGACCCGCGCTTTCAGCGTGTCGGTCAGCGGGCCCGACAGCGCAGCCTCGACGAATCGTTCTGCAGCATTGAACTCATAACCGGGGGTGATGTAGCCCTCGTACTTGTCGGTCGGATTGGCAGACTGCAGCGAAATCACACCCGCCGGCGAATTCTTGCCGAAGAACAGCGCCTGCGGCCCTTCGAGCACCTGCACCTGCTGAAGGTCGAATGTCGAGGCCGATAGGATCTGTCCGCGGCTGATCGGTATGTTGTCCACTTCGATGGCAACACTCTGGTCCAGGCCGGCATCGTTCGATCCGGAACTCACACCGCGAACCGTAATGACGCCGCCGGTACCGGAGCCGCCCTGCGACATGCTGACCTGCGGCGCCAGTTCGGCGATCTGGGTCAGATCGCTCGACAGGTTGTTGCGCAGCTGATCGGCGCCGATCACCGACACGGCCACCGGCACCCGGTCCAGCGATTCTTCCTGCTTGCGGGCCGTCACGACCACTTCCTGCAGCTGCAGCCCCGAATCGGCTGCAGGCTGGCTGGTGTCGGCACTCTGCGCACAGACCACGCCGCCCGGGGCGGCCGCACAGATTCCCAAAAACGTCGCGATGCGCGCCATCAGTCCACGATGCTTCACAGGATGCTCCCCTCTCGTATCGTTATTCGAATCGGCCACGTTCTCCACGACACGCGCGGAGCCGCCGGAGCCGCCACTGCTGTCCCCTGCATTCCCCGGAGACTCGGGTGGACCTGATCGAGAGCGCTGGGCCGGCACCGGTGAAATTGCCCTGACGATGGCGACCGTGTGCTCACCGACAAGGCGATAGGTCAGACCGGTATCCTTCAGGACCCGATCGAACGCGGCTCCCACTGTCATCGTTCCGCGCAACGGCTCTGCTGTCTTCGAGGGAAGCGAGCTGGTCGAGATGACCAGCTGCAGATGACCCTGTCGACACAGCTCGACCAGCGCTGCCTCGAGCGGCTGAGCTTCCACACTGACGACCAGACGCATGGAAGCGTCCGCCGCCTGCGCATGGCTCGCCGGCAAAGCGCTCAACGACGCAATGGCCACCACGGTGAACCCGGCAGCCCCGACTGACCCCCTCAACCATCGATCCCAGCGATTAAGACGCTGAGACATCATTTTTCGATACTCATCGCGCTGCGATTATTTCGCGACTGCCATCCTTCTTGATAGTGACCGGGAACGATTCGGGAAGCGCTGTCAGCCATTCCTGCAGCGCGTCGCGGTAGATGACACCGCTGTAGTGGAGATTGCCGATGGCCGGGTCGGCGATTTCGATCGGCACGTCGGAATAGCGCAGCACGTCGTCGATGACCTGTTGCAGGGGCTCGTCTCGATAGACCAGGACGCCCTCGCGCCACCGGGCGCGGTCGCCGGTCGCCGCGGACTGCACGATTGCAAGGGCTCTGACCGGTTCCCGGGCAGTGAAGGTCAGCTGCTGTCCGGATGCCACGCGAACACTGGCAGGGGCTGACACGTCGAGCTGCGCCAGCGGCGTGACGGTCACGACGCCCTCGGACACGGCGACGGTGACCTGCCGGTCGACCGCGCGCACATTGAAAGCGGTGCCGACAGCGACGATATCGCCACCCTCCGAGCGAACGACGAACCGGCGCTGCGCATCCTTCTTGACGGCGAAGAACGCCTCACCCGTGCTCAATTGAATGCCGCGGCGATCGCGCTCGAATGTCACCAGCAGCTTCGAGCGCGGCCCCAGCCACACGCGCGAGCCGTCGGACAGCGTCACTTCCATCTGCTCCCCGGTACGCGTCGTAAATTCCTCGGTATGCGGCCCTCGCAACGGCACCAGCCGATTGAGCGCGATGAGTCCGAACAGTGCCAGCAGAACACCGGCCGCAATTGCCCATGTCCGGCGCCATGTCCTGCGGGTGCGAAACGAGCGCGCCACGCCGGTGGTTCCGCGGCGCTGCAGCCATTCATGAACGGAGGTCGTGCCGTCGTAGTCATCCGCCGCGAGTTCCTCGTCGCCAGGCAGTCGAGCCGATAACGACGACGGTACGCCGTGCCACGCGCGGGCGACGGCATCAAATGCCGCACGGTTGCCTTCGTCCTGATCCATCCACTTCAGCCACGCCTGAATCGATTCAGTCCCGCCGCCGTCGGCACCTGCGACCTTCTCCGAGCGGATGATCACAAACCAGTCGGCCGCCTCGCGGCGCTGCTCATCGCTGTAGGAGGCGGCATCCGCCGGCTGACTCATGGGGCAGCCCCCGTATGGCCGGCGGCGTCGAGACACTGCCGCACGTACTCCAGCGCCCGTGCCACATAGCGACGCGCCATGCAGACGCCGATTCCCATGCGCGCGGCGATGTCATCCATATGCAGTTCGTGGATTCGATGCAGCAGGAACGCCTGGCGGCACTTGGGCGGCAGCTCCCGGATGGCGGCCGACACGACCGCGATCGCCTGTTGGCCTGCGAGCTGCCGTTCAGGCGTCAACTCGAATACCGCGAATTCCAGATCGGCAACGCTGGCCGTCTGGGAGCGCCGGCTGCGTTGCCTCAGGCGATCGATCGCCAGATTCGCGGCGGTCTTGAAGAGAAACGCCCGCAAGAAGCCGATGGCGGCAGGATGATCGAGCTGCAGCAGATGGACGTATGCTTCCTGGGCAATTTCCCGCGCTTCCTGCTCGGAACCCAACTTGGCGGAGATGAAGCGCAGCAATGCCGCGTTGTGCTCGCGGAATAGCCGCTCGACATCAATCGGAACTTCC
Source organism: Steroidobacteraceae bacterium (assembly GCA_036271535.1). Classification (GTDB taxonomy): domain Bacteria; phylum Pseudomonadota; class Gammaproteobacteria; order Steroidobacterales; family Steroidobacteraceae; genus FEN-1191. Next base: position 4,399 of record DATBAM010000143.1, read on the forward strand.
CCTGAAGGGGAAGTCGGTGTAGGTGCGCGATCCACTGGTGCCCGAGTGCTCTTGAGTGGCGACTTCCCTCGTGATCAACCCTTAAGACGACGAAGGGCCGCAAAACGGTACTGCGCCAGCCACAGCCGGCGCACTACCCGAGCGGCAGGATGCTACTGAGCGGGCTTGGGTGGCTCGTAGCCGAGCAGAGACTTCACTTCCAGGTACTCATGGAAGCCGAATTCACCCCATTCGCGTCCGTTACCGCTCCTCTTGTAGCCGCCGAAGGCGGCATGGAAATCGAAGCCGTCGTTGATCGATACCCAGCCGGCACGGATCTGCCGGGCGATGTTCCGGGCCTTGCCAAGATCCTGGCCCGCCACGTTACCTGCCAGACCGAAGTCCGAATCGTTGGCGATTTGCACGGCCTGATCTTCGCTGTCGTAGCCGATGATCACCAACACCGGCCCGAAGATCTCTTCACGCGCAATCACCATCTCATTGGTGACATTGGCGAACACCGTCGGCTTGACGTACCAGCCCTTGTCGAGACCGTCGGGCCGACCCGCGCCGCCGGCTACCAGGGTTGCGCCTTCCTTGACGCCCTGATGGATGTAATCCTGAATGGAGTTGAACTGCGCTTTGGAGACTACCGGGCCCATCGCAAAGTCCCCGGTCGGGTCACCTACCGTTACACCCGCTGCCGCCTTCCTGGCAACTTCGATGGCTTCCTTCATGCGCGCCTTCGGTACCAGCATGCGCGATGTCGCGCTGCACGTCTGGCCGGAATTGACCATCATCCCGGCCACGCCCTTGCCCACGTTCTCGGCAAACGCGGCGTCGTCCAGAACGATGTTGGCGCTCTTGCCACCCAGTTCCTGACAGACCCGCTTCACGGTGGCTGCAGCAGACCTGGCGACTTCGATGCCTGCTGCTTCCGAGCCGGTGATCGAGATCATGTCGATGCCGAGATGGCTGGCCATCGCAGCGCCGACGACGGAACCCTTGCCCTGGATCATGTTGAAGACACCGGCAGGAACCTTCGCCGCATCGAAAATTTCGGCCAGAATCACGGCCGAAAAATGCGATTCCTGCGACGGCTTCAGTACCACCGTGCACCCGGTCGCCAAGGCTGGAAACACCTTGACCGTCACCTGATTGATGGGCCAGTTCCACGGCGTAATCATGCCGCAGACACCGATCGGCTCCTTGACGATCATCGTCGCGCCGCGTTGCTCCTCGAAGTGAAATTTCTTCAGCACCTCGATCGCGGTTCCCAAATGGCCCGCGCCAAGGCCGACGTGGAAACCGTTCGCCAGCGCCTTCGGGGCACCCATCTCTTCCATGATCGCAGCGCCCAGATCGCCAACGCGCTTCTGATACTCGGCCTGGATGCGTTCCAGTACCGCGAGCCGCTCCTCGCGGGTCGTTCGTGACCAGGTCGTAAACGCCTTGCGCGCGGCGTTCACGGCCTTGTCCACATCCGTCCGGGTTCCCAGCGCGATTTTGCCGGAGACCTTCTCGGTCGCCGGATTGGTGACTTCAACGATGTTGTGTTCGCTCGGCGCGACCCACTTGCCGTCGATGTAGAACTTCAGATACTCGCGCATGACTTTCCCCGCTTAAGCCTTACTGCTGCCCTTCGGCGTACCAGGTCCGGAATTCATCGTAATTCGGCGTGTCCTTGTTCTCGTTGCCGCCGTGGTTGGCGACCGGATCGATCGGCACGTGAATGACGGTGGGCTTGCCGCTGGCGAAAGCCGCCTTGATGGCAGGTCCCAGATCTTCAGCCTTTTCCACGTACTTGCCGACGCATCCCAGGCCTTCCGCAATCGTGTCGAAGCGGACGTTCTTGCTCCAGTGCACCCCCGGCTCGTTGGTCTTGCCGTGGCCGAAGGTGCGTTTATACACGCCCACTTCCAGGCCCCACTGATTGTCGACACCGACGACCGTCACGATCGGCAGATTGAAACGCGCGGCGACTTCCAGCTCGGCAATGTGGAACAGGAACGCCGAATCGCTGGTGGTGAACAGTACCGGTCGCTTGCCGCCATCGGCAATCGAGGCTCCGATCGCATAGGGCAGCCCCGTGCCCAAATGACCAAAGTTCTGATTCCAGATCACATCGTGCGGTTTGCACATGAGATAGGTCCACGTGAAGATCACGGTGCCGCCACCGTCACGTGCGTGGATGCCATTCTCAGGGAATGCCTTGGTGGCTTCGACCACCCACCGCGCGGTGTGCATCGGCCCAGCGAGATTGGGCGCGCTCTTGTCCAGGTCCACCAGGCGCTGCTTGTCCTGCTCGATCCAACGGGCCAGGTCCGCGGAAGGCTTGCGCGGGCTATTTTTCAACGCCGCCGTCAGCTGAGGCACCACCGTGCGAAGATCGCCGACCAGCGGCACGTCGATCGGACGATTCACACCGATGGCCGCCGGATCCAGCTCGACGTAGACCCACTTGCGGGTGGCGTTGTTGTCGTTCCAATGACGCCACTTGCCGTAGTGCGAGGGTTCACCGATCTCGGTGCCGATCGCCACACACAGGTCCGACTTCTGCACGGCCTCGTTGGCCATCTTCGAGAAGCCGTACGGGAAAGTGCGATCCTCCAGTCCCTTGATGAATGCCGTGCCGCCTGAGGTCTGGATGATCGGGCACGCCATCAGGTCGGCGAGTGCCTTGACCTGCTCGCTGCCACGCGAACACTGTACCGCGTGACCCACCAGCAGGATCGGGTTCTTCGCGCTTTTGATCAGCTCGGCGGCCTTGGCCACCATGTTGGCATCCGCGCCTGGCTTGACCAGCCGATAGGATTCGGGCGGCAGCGCCTCGGGCACCTCGATGTCGGCGTTGATGACGTGCGAGGGATACTCGATGTACACAGGTCCCGGCGTGCCCGTCTGGCAGACGCGAAACGCCTGGCGGAAGATTTCGTCCGTCTGGTCCGGATACTCGATGCTCGCGCTCCATTTCACCGAGTTCTCGAACAACGGCGTCTGCTTGATGAACTGGATGCGGCCACGGCGCACACGCTGTTCCGTCACCCGGGCGCGCTGGCCACCGAGAAATATGACCGGAGAGTTCTCGACCTTGGCGCACATCATCGCGCCGGCTGCGTTAGCAATGCCTGGCCCCAGCGTCGCGATCGCCAGTGCCGGGGTGCCCGTCATGCGCGCATAACCTTCGGCCATGAAACCAGTCGCCAGCTCGTGATGCGGCGTCACGATCTTCCAGCCACGCTTCTCAGCTGCCACGAACAGGTGCACGAAGTTCGGGTCGGGAATACCGAAGACGGTCTTGATCCCCTCGGCTTCGAACAGCTGCAGAATGCGCTCATAGACTTTTACTGGCATGGTCGGATCTCTCTAGGTTTTTTCGGTCGGCCGCGATTTTATTCAGCTTTGGACAAGACTGATACTGATTCGTTGACCTTTGAAGACAAAACGAACCGTGGCTTTTTCATAACCGCGGTGGGCGGAAGGCGCCGGAGTACCGCGCTGGCGGACCCCGCCTCCCATTACTTCGGCAGCAGGCTCGGTACGCCCATCTGCATGTAGGTCGCCAGGTTTCGGTGGAAGTTGAGGACCTTCTGCTCCTGATGCGGATTGGGCATCGGACCGCGAAATCCGCGTGACTTCATGCCCTTCTGGACTTCGGACATATTCGAGAAGTCCTGTGCAAGCACCGATCCCCACTTCTCCGCCGTCGCTTCTGCGTACACCCAGTCCGTCTTCGGCTCCTGCCCTTCCGGAAAGCGCTCGATCGCGTACGCCTCGAAAATGCACAGATCCGGGTTGTCGCCGTAGGGCCGCGAGCGGTAACACAGCGCGCAGGTGACGCTCTGGAGGATCGACACATTCGGAAACACGTGCCACGCCAGTCCGGCCTCGGCCATCTGCGCCGGGGTGATGCTCGGCCAGCTGACGCCGCGCCGCGCGTCGTCGGCGCGGGCGGAAGCCAGCCAGTGCTTGATTACTTCATTCGGCGGCGTACCTTCCGGCAGCTCGTCCACCAGCCGCTTGGCGGCATTGACCAGTGTTTCGGTGGTGCTGGCCTGATTGACCGTCTCGTAGTTCTCCCGCGCCAGCTCGTAGGTCGACACGCGCGGGTCCATGCCCTTGCCGGCACGCGCATTCGACGTGCCGCCCAGGTTGCGCAGCGCCGGGTCCTTCTCATCGAAGCCGCTGACGCCGTGCAGTCCGAAAGCCTTGCTGTAGGCGTAATAGTTGCCGTACTTCAACAGCTGCGAATGTGTGCCGGCGACGTGATACGGCTCCATGAAGGCCTCGAGCGAGGTCTTCCAGTTGGCCGGATAGATCACCCACTGGCGCCACTTGTAGCGCATTTTTTCCATTTCGAACGGATCGAGGATGCTGGCGGCGGGCTCCAGGAACTCCCGCAGCGAGACACAGTTGGGGTCCATGTTGATGAACACCCAGCCACCCCACGTGTCGACTTTGACCTCGGAAAGTCTGGTGCGCTCCTCGTTGAGGAAGCCCTTCCAATCCTGATCGTCCAGAACGAACACGTTCTTACCGTCGAGATCGAACGTCCAGCCGTGAAAACCACAGACAAAACGCTGCTTTTTGCCGCATGCTCGATTCTCGCCAGCCGGGGTACTGACCAGCCTGCGACCGCGATGCGGGCACACGTTGTGAAAGGCTTTGAATTTGTCCTTGGCGGTGCGGATGATCAGTACCGAGTCATCCAGGATCTCGTACGTGATGAAGCTGCCGACTTCCGGCAGTTCTTCGACGCGTCCGGCCATCTGCCACACCTTGGGCCAGAGCCGCTCCCGCTCGGCACGCGCATACGCAGGCGATAGGAATGCCTCCGTCGGGTAGGTGATCGGTAGTTCCTGGTCGAGATTCTCGACCGTGATGTTCTTCAACGTGTCCATTCCTGCCCTCCACCCCTTGAGGCAGCCCCGCTGCCACCCGAACATTCCTGGCGCCAAGTTTGCACCGTTCAAGTGGTCCGCACGAGTCCCCCGGGCGACGCTCCTGGTGCCATCTGTAGCACCATCCTAGTTCTAACCAACAGTGTTGTCGACTAAGGGAAACCATGCTGGCGGGACGGCGCGCAAGCGCTTAGATTGTCGCTGTTAATTTCAATAAACTAGCGAGGGGGCTCGATGCCGGAACTCAGATTCGATCAGCGCGTGGCAGTGATCACCGGGGCCGGCAGGGGGCTGGGACGTGCTTACGCGCTGCTGATGGCATCTAAAGGCGCCAGGGTAGTAGTCAACGATCCGGGCGGCAGTTTGAGGGGACAGGGCGTGGACGCAGGTCCCGCCGCCGACGTGGTACGGGAGATCAAGTCGGCCGGCGGCGAGGCGGTAGCGAATACGGATTCGGTCGCCACACCCGAAGGCGGCAAGGCAATCGTCCAGGCCGCGCTCGACCATTATGGCCGGCTCGATGCGCTGATCCACAACGCCGGCATCGTCCGTCCCGGATCCTTACAGGAAATGAGTCAGGCCGATTTCGACAATGTGGTGGACGTACACCTCAATGGCGCGTTCCACCTCGTGCGTGCTGCGTTCCCCATCATGTTCCAGGCACGATACGGCCGGATCGTGCTGACCTCATCGATCGGCGGCATTTACGGTAATCACCGGATCGCCAACTACGCCGTGTCGAAAGCCGGCGTCATCGGACTGTCCAATGTCGCGGCGCTCGAGGGTGAATCCGCCAACGTGAAATGCAACGTGATTCTGCCCAGCGCCGTGACGCGCATGGCAGAGGGCATCGACATTAGCGCCTATCCGCCGATGGATCCCGAGTTGGTGGCGCCGGTGGTCGGCTGGCTTGCCCACGAGAACTGCTCAATCAACGGCGAGATGCTGGCGTCGATCGCAGGACGGATCGCCCGGGCGTACATCGTCGAATCCCAGGGAATCTATCAGCCCTCCTGGACGATCGATCAGGTCGATCAGCAGATCGATGCGATCCGCACTGCCGGTACGCCCTGGGAGCTGCCGGTGGTCCCGCATGGGCACATCGATCACATCCGTCGCAGCTTCGCGATGGCGGTCGAAGGTAAAAAGAGCGGCTCCGGCAAGACCCCATCGTCGCACTGACGGGGAACCGGCCGCCGGGAAACTAGCCACCGGTCCACTTGGGCCGGCGCTTTTCCGCGAACGCCCTGGGTCCTTCCTGGGCGTCCTCGCTGCGATAGGTATATTCCGATGCGTGCCGTGCAGCCTGCAGGGCTGCGGCACGGCCCATCTCCGTCGCCAGCAGCACGGTCTCGCGGCCGGCGCGGACCGACAGCGGTGCGCCTTCCAGAATCTCCGCTGCCAGCGCCAGCGCGGTGGGCATCAGTTGCTCGGGCTCGGACAGCCGGTTGACCAGTCCGATCTCGTAGGCGCGCTGCGCGGTGATAGGCTTCCCCGTCAGGATGATCTCCATCATGATCCGCTGCGGAATCATGTGAATGAGCGGTGCGGCCCACGGTGAGCTGCGACCGACCTTCACCTCGGTGATCGCGAACTGCGCACGCGTACTCGCGACACACAGATCGCAGGCCTGCGCGATCATCCAGCCACCGGCGAACGCGAGACCGTTGACTGCCGCGATCGTGGGCTTGCTCAACTCGATGTTGTCCCCCGGCACTGGAAACATATCGCGAGGGGGTACCTTCAGCTGGCGCGACACCATCTCCTTCAGATCGCCGCCCGCGCAGAACGCCTTCTCGCCGACACCGGTGAGGATGGCGACGCGCAACGCGGGATCGCGTTCGAAACGATCCCAGGCGGCAAACAGTCCCTCCCGAATTTCCTTGCCCAGTGCATTCCGCGCATCGGGTCGATTCAGCGTGATAATCGCGATGCCGTCATCGCGGGCGTCGAACAGCACAGCATCGCTCATCAGAAACCTCGTTGCTGAATAGTGCGCGCCGCCTGTTCCAGCTGAGGCCGGAAATCGGGATGCGCAATGGCAATCATGCGTCGGGTTCGCTCAGCAAGCGTCTGACCTTTCAGCTGCGCTGCACCGAACTCGGTGACGATAATGTCGACGTCGGAGCGCGCCGTTGTGACCGGTCCTGCCAGCGTCGGCACGATGCGGCTGATCTTGCCGCCCTTGGCCGTTGCCGGCAGCGCAATGACCGCATGGCCACCGCGTGAGCGGCTGCCTGCACGGACGTAGTCGACCTGGCCGCCTGTGCCACCGAGATATTGATCACCGGTTTGTTCGGCGTTCACCTGCCCGGTGAGATCGACCTCGATCGCTGAGTTGATGGTGACCAGTCGCTCCAGCTGCGACAACGTCGCCTCGCTGTGCGTATAGGCGTGATTGCGTAGCCCCACCTTCGGATTGCGATGTGCGAACTGGAACAATCGCCGGGTACCGATCAGCGCGCCGGTGATCGAGATCCCCTTGTCGATTGCCTTACGCGCGTTGGTGATGACGCCGGACTCGACCAAACCCACGACCCCGTCACCGATCATTCCGGAGTGAATGCCCAGATCGCGTCGATCGCCCAGCAATCGGAGGATCGCATCCGGCGTGGCACCGATGCCCACCTGCAGCACGGAGCCATCCTCGATATAGCCGGCCACGATCGTGGCAATCGCAAGATCCGTGTCACCGATCTTCGCCGCCGGCACTTCCACGGGTACACGCGAGACCTGCACGGCCACATCGATGCGCGCCGACGGCAGCAGCGCATCGCAATGAGTGAACGGCACCTGGTCGTTGACCTCGGCGACGACGACACGTGCCTTGGCGACCGCCGCCTGTATGTAGTCGTCGATCAGGCCATAACTGTGATTGCCGGCAGCGTCAGCCGGACTCACCTGCACGAAAGCCACGTCGCAGCCGATCAATCCCTGCTCGATCATCGGCCCGATCTGACTGACGTGGCAGGGTACGACGCCGAGTCGCCCCGCGGCGGTCAGCGTCCGCAGTGCGCCGATCGCGCCCATGCTGGAGAAACTGACTTTCTCAGCCGCTTGCGCGGTCAGCAAGCCCGAGAAACTGGTGGCGGTGAAGGCACTGAGACGACCGATCCGATCGGCCTGAGCGATTAGCACTTCCACCAACGTCGTCGGCTCACCGCACGCCTGACCCCACACGATGCAATCTCCCGATCGCAGAATGGCAGACAGGTCCAGGCCTGCGGCATCGGTGGTCATCGTCATCCGCGGCCCGCGAGCGCGAGCGTCGCCTGCGCGCGCGCCAGGTGCGGGCGATCGAGCATCGCGCCCTTGTAACCAATCGTTCCCGCTCCCGGATTGGCAGCGAACAGATCGACGATCTCCTGTGCCGCAGCCTGTTCCTGCTCGCTCGGCGTGAAGGCCTCGTTGATAGGATCGATCTGCGCCGGATGGATCGCCAGCATGCCGCGAAAGCCCGCGCGCCGGACCGATGCGGCCCGCTTGCGCAGTCCGGCATCGTCACGGAAATCCCCATGGATGGTCTCGATCGGCGTCACACCCGCGGCGGCAGCGCCCAGCAGACAGAACGTCCGCGACATCTGATAGGTGAGCGCATAGTCGCCGTTGTCTTCACGGTTAGTTATGGCGCCAATTTCGGTCGCCAGGTCTTCTGCGCCCCATGACATCGCGACCACGCGTGGAACGCCGATGAAGCTGCCCGCCGCCAGCATGCCCTCGGCGGTCTCTCCCACCAGCAGAATGACCCGGGTGCTGCCGATCTTCGTGCCGGCGGAAGCCTCCAGCGCGGTCAGATAATGATGCAACAGTTCCGCATCGCCTCGATTGCGCGGCTTGGGCAGCATGATGCCGCCGGGAGCCGACGGCATCACTGCTGCGAGATCGAGCAACGCGTGCGGGCCCTGCAGCGGGTTGATACGCACCCACAGACGTTCGCGCTGACCGGCATGGGATGCGAGAAACGCCGCGACCATGGGTCGCGCCTTGGCTTTCTCGGGTTCGGCAACCGCGTCCTCGAGATCGATCAGGACGATGTCGGCTTTGCTGGTGGCGGCCTTTTCCATCTTCTTGTCGCTGTCGCCAGGTGCGAACAGCCATGACCGTGCGTTGATGCGTTCCACTGGTGTACTCATTAGTAGGATTTGGGCAGACCGAGCACCTTCTCGGCGAGGAAGCTCAGGATGAGGTGAGGACTGACGGGGGCAGTGCGCGGGATCAGGGACTCACGCAGATAGCGTTCGACGTGGTACTCCTGCGCGTACCCCATGCCACCGAGCGTCAGCATGGCCGTGTGACACGCCTCAAACGCAAATTCACCGGCGAGATACTTGCCGGCGTTCGCCTCGACAGCGCATTCCTGCCCCTGATCGAACAGGGTCGCTGCTTTCATGATCATCAGATTGGCCGCCTCGAGCTGCGCCCAGCACTTGGCCAGCGGATGCTGAATGCCCTGATTCTGACCGATCGGCCGATTGAAGACGATGCGCTCGCGGGCATAGCGCGAGGCCCGGTTGATAGCTGCGCGGCCGATGCCGATCGCCTCGGCGGCCACCAGCACGCGCTCCGGATTCAGTCCGTGCAGGATGAGCTTGAACCCCTCGCCTTCCTTGCCGATCCGATCCTGCTCCGGTATCCACAGATCCTGGATGAAGAGCATGTTGGAGTCGACCGCGTGCCTGCCCATCTTGTGAATGAGGCGAACATCGATTTTCGAACGATCGAGGTCGCAATAGAACAGGGACAGGCCGTCGGTCTTGCGTTTGACCTGATCGAGCGGCGTGGTTCGCGCCAGCAGCAGCATCTTGTTGGCGACCTGAGCCGTCGAGATCCAGATCTTCTCGCCGTTGACGAGGTAGCCACCTTCACGACGCTCGGCGCGGGTCTTTAATTCAGTTGTATTAAGCCCGACGTTGGGCTCCGTGACGCCGAAACAGACCTGGTCCTCGCCGCGCATCACCGGACCCAGGAAACGTTCCTTCTGCTGCTGGGTACCGAAGGTAACGACAGGCTGCAGACTGAATACAGGTATATGGACGCTGGAAGCGCCGCCCATCCCCGCGCCGGATTCGGCGATCGCCTGCATCATGATCGCCGCTTCGGTAATGCCGAGCCCCGACCCGCCGAAATCGGTCGGCATCGCGATGCCGAGCCACCCGGCCTCGACCATCGAATTGAAGAAATCTCGCGGAAATACGGCTTCGCGGTCGCGTTCGAGCCAGTATTCGTCGGGAAACTGCGAACAATGCTTGAGGATCGCTTCCCGAATGTTCTGCTGATCCGGTGTAAGTGCAAAATCCATGGGCCCGATCCGTTGATGCGAAAAATTGGACTGCCGATTTATCAGTGATCGACGCCGGAGGCAACAGCGATACACTGGCGCTCTGGCGTTTCCGCCCCTACGCGGGCGGAACAACATGTGTCATAAGGAGGAATTCTATGGCTAACCCCGCGAAGGGCACAGGCCCACTGGCCGGCTTGCGCGTGGTCGATCTCACCGCGATGGTCATGGGCCCCTACTGCACCCAGATCATGGCCGACATGGGCGCCGATGTCGTCAAGATCGAGCCGCCAGAGGGCGATAACACCCGGTATATCTCGGTGGCCCCCACGCCGGGCATGAGCGGAGTATTCGTCAATGTCAATCGCGGCAAGCGCAGCATCGTCCTCGACCTGCGGACCGACGCCGGCAAGAAAGATCTGCGCGCCCTGGTCGAGCGTGCGGACGTCTTCATTCATTCTATGCGAGCCAAGGCGATCACCAAGCTCGGCTTTGGCTACCAGGAGGTGATCGCAATCAATCCCCACATCGTCTACACGAACTGCTACGGCTATAGCCGACGTGGGCCCGATCGCGATCTCACCGCCTACGACGACACCATCCAGGCAGAATGCGGGATCCCCGCCGTCCAGCAGAAGCTGACCGGCAATGCTGATTTCGTCGGCACCATCATGGCTGACAAGGTAGCCGGTCTGACGGCACTGTACGCCACCGTCATGGCGCTGTATCACCGCGAGCGCACGGGCGAGGGACAGGAAGTCGAGGTCGGGATGTTTGAAACGATGGCCTCGTTCATGCTCGTCGAGCACGCGAATGGAGCGCTGTTTACGCCGCCCTTGGGGCCGGCCTTCTACCCGCGCGCCGTCGCTCCTAACCGGCGTCCTTACAAGACACGCGACGGCCAGATGGCGGCACTGATCTACAACGACAAGCAGTGGACAGCGTTCGTCGGCGCGGTGAAGCCGCCCTGGGCGGGAGAGCATCTGGCGACGTTGAAACAGCGCGCGCAGCAGATCGACAAGGTCTATGGACTGATTGCCGACACACTGAAGGAGCGCACGACGCAGGAGTGGCTCGACCTGTTTCGCAAACTCGACATACCTGCGGCGCCGCTGCGCACACCGGATGAGCTGTTCGACAATCCTCATCTCAACGCCGTGGGTCTCTTTCAGACAGTCGACACGCCACAGGGACCGGTCCGTTTTCCGGGGCCGCCGACCTGGTTCTCCCGCACGCCGGGACGCGTGGCCGGGCCGGCGCCGACGCTCGGGCAGCATACGCAGCAGGTGCTGGACGAACTGGGTCTGGCGACGACAGCCGCCGCCAACGATCCCTCACTGGGCTCGAGCGAAAAGGATACCGTGTGACGCAGTGGAACCCGATCAGCTGCTGCGCAGCAGTTGCATCAGATCGGTCACTGATCCGCGCTCCAGGTCCATCACCGCGTCACGCACGCGCTCGGCCTGCGGCGCGGGAATCGCCATCGTGGCAGACGCCATGAATTTGGCGGCCACGGCGTCGGGCTCCATGGCACGCTCGCCAGCGCCGCTGTTGACACGGACATGGCGATGCAGCTTGCGGCCGTCGCGCAATGTCACTTCGACCCCGCCCGAGAAGTAGGTCGGAAACGCGCTCTGCGGATCGGCCTGGCAACGCACCCTGAGCGCTAGTGACCGCACGTGCGGATCCGCCAGCGCATCGGGCTGCAGATCAGGCAGACCGAAGCGCCCGCGAATGAGACAGGCGGCGATCACGAACTGGGCGCTGAACTTTGCCTCGTAGTCGGTCGTGGGACGCTCTTTAGCCTCAGCGGGCTCCGCCACGATATGGAGCGTCGGTTGCGGCAGAAAGGCCTCGACCCGCTGGATGCCGCCAATCTGCGATCCGAGTTCCTGATGCAGTTCGATCGCGGCGTCAGCGCAGCCATGAATGAAATGACATACCGGATAAGGCTTGAGCGCGGTCGCTCCGAAGCGCCAGTCTTCGCCGAGTTGCGCTGTCAGTTCGGACAGATCCACCCGACCGGCTTCAGCGTGCAAGTGCGTCTCGAACAGACCGAATTTGCCTTCGTAGGGACGACTGGGGCCGACGAATCCGTGTTGCGCCAGCCGCGCCGCAGTGATGCCTGCTACGGCTGCCCAGCCTGGGTGAAAGCGCTTGGTCCACGCACCATCTTCCAGAAACACCTGGATGCCGGAAGCCGTACTGCCGGCGATGCCTTGCGCTGCCACGATCTGGGCTTCGCTCAGATGCAGCAGACGGCTTGCGGTGACCGCTGCGGCGAAGTGGGCGACTACTCCCGTCGCGTGGAAGCCGACATGGTGGAAACCACCACGCACGGCCCCGCCGATGCGGATGGCGGTCTCAGCACCGGCGAGGAATGCCACGAGCAATTCGGCCCCGCTTACTTCGAGGGATTCACCCAGCGACAGCGCGCAAGGCAGACTGGTGCACGTGGGATGCACGATGCTGGCAAGGTGCGTGTCGTCGAAATCCAGCCCATGAATCAGGATTCCGTTGACCAGCGCCGCATCCCGTACCTCCAGTCGCTCGGCACGCCCCAGCACCGAACACCGGCCGCCTGAGCCCAACGCCACTGCGCCGGCAACGGCGCGCCGACCGTATTCATAGGTGTTGGAAGCGAGACCTAGACCCAGTCCATCCAGAATATGCAACTTCGCCCGTTGAATAACCGCCGCAGGAATCTGCTGCAATTCAAGCCGAGCAGCGAATGAAGCGAGCTGCGCGCTCGGTGGGGCAGCAGGTGCGGGTGAAATCTTGGGTGTTCCCATCAGGTACTGCGATACAGCACATTGCCTTCGAAAAGCCGGCGCGCGCTGCGGTAAACCGCGCCATATTGCGCATCGAAAGTGCCGTCGGCTGCTGCTGTGACGCCGGCATCGACCACTGTCGTTCCGGAAGGATGGCCGATCCGCAGCGGCCCCGCCTCGGCCCGACAGAAGCGATGCGGAATCGTGCCCGGAATTCGCGCGGCCACCGCCACGCAAACGGCGCCGGTGATCGGCACGGCGCGATGCGGCTGGCCGATCGAGATCATACGGATGCCCAGGTCGAACTGCGTGGCGGTCAGCGTCCGGCCCGAGAGCGTGGGCGCTGACTGCGGCGCACTCACCATCGCCACCTTGGGAACGCTGCCCAGCCGGCCGGCCGCCTCGAGATCAGACGTCAGACCCATACGCACCGAGGCGGCCCGGCGGATATTCTCCATCCGCTCGAGGAAGACCTGGTCGCGCTCGAGTTCAGCCGGAAGTTCGGCACCGCTCTTCCCCAGATCTTCCGCAGCGACGAACACGCACGGATTGGCAGCGTCGATGCAGGAAGCGGGAACGCGGCCCCATCCTGAGATCTCGAGCAGGTCGCGCGGCTCGCGCGTGGGCAGCAGCACCCCGGTTCGCGCGCCGCCAGGCTCCACGAATTCCAGTCTCACCGGCGCCGAACGCCCCGCAATGCCGTCTATTTCCAGATCGCCCTCTGCCGCCAGCGCGCCGCCGACGACGGGAAATCGGGCGACGATGATCTTGGAAGTGTTGGTATTGAAAATACGCACCACCGCTTCACCGTCCGCGGGGGGTTCTACGATGCCTTCATCGACCGCGAAGGGGCCGACAGCGCCCGACATGTTGCCGCAGTTGCCACCATAGTCGACCAGCGCTTCGTTGATGGCGACCTGCGCAAACGTGTAGTCGACGTCGGCATCCGGACGATTGGACCGACCGACGATGCAGACCTTGGACAGCGACGACAGTCCTCCCCCCATCCCGTCGAGCTGTCGACCGTTCGGATCGGGTGAACCCATTACCTGCAGGAAAATTTCATCCCACTGCTTGGGATCCGGCGGCAGATCCTCCCGTCGGAACATGACCGCCCTGGAGGTGCCTCCCCGCATGAAGACGGCGCGCAGACGCAAAAGGCGTATCGTCACTGACGGTACCTCATCGACGGATCCTCGTGGACATTCGACAACTCTCGCACCGCGGGTGTGCCATCGCAACCGCGATCAGCGCGCCGGGTGCGACTCGATCGCATCGATCAAGCCCCAGCGCAACGCGGTTGCCGCGTTCACACGGCGGCCGGAAAGGATCATCAGCGCTGTGCGCTGACGGCCTATGCGTGCCGGGATCGAGACACATCCGCCCGCGCCCGGTATCAATCCCATCGCCAGCTCCGGAAGTTGAAACCAGGCATCGGACTCGGCCGTCAGGCGTGAGGCAAAGGCGGCCAGTTCGATACCCGCACCGATGCAGGCACCCTGCACGTGCACCTCGAATCTCGCAGGACAGCGGCTTATGGCGATGGCTGGCAGAGTGCGGCTGCGGATCAAATGTGCGGTAGCAGGATCGCGCGTGGTTCCGAATTCGTGCAGATCCCCACCAATGCTGAAAGTCGCGCCGGTCGCACGCAACTGAACGCATTGGATATCGCGGTCCAGCGTCGCCAGCGAGAACGCGTCATACAGTTGATCGCGAAGCGCGCTATCGATTGCGTTGCGCGCATCGGCTCGATCGAGGGTCAGTTGCAAAGCCGGACCATCACGTTCGACCAGCAGCTGGCCGGCAGCGCCGAGACCGTCGGGAACTGTTCGCGCCTTCAGCCAGGCAGCATGCTCTGCGCTGCCCTGGAGCGTGGCGTAGCAAAGCGATTCCAACGGTAGCGCCTGAGTCACCGGGACGCCGTGCAGATTGCGCAGCAGCTGCACCGCCACGGCCGCAGCACGGGGTGACACACCGATCGACCTGACGAGCCCTTCGGCCGACACCGGCGGCTCGATCATCGCATCCATCTGCCCAGCCAGCAGATGACGGGCATCGCCCAGGCCGATGAGGGGAAAGGGCGGCAGCCCATTCAGCGCGCTGGTTGCCGGCCCATCGAGACGGATGAAGGCTGCCTGCTGTCCCGTGTCAGTCCAGCTCGAGGGCGACCTCAGATCGTCGGGATCGAGCGTCCACGCTTCAACCTGTGCGTTGCCGGCTGTCGACACAGCGGCATCATAAATCACGTAGCGTCTCGGGCGGGCATCAGCCGTAGGATGCGCCCATCAACCCTCGCGCTCGACCTCATACCGCGACAGGTAACGCTCGAACATCGGTTGCAGCTTGTCGACGCTCCAGCCGAACTGCGCCAGTTTGTATTCGTGACGACCGAATTTGTCCTGCGGATTGTCGGCCAGCCAGTTGCGCATACCCTGCTCCGCCGATGCCGAGAAGTCGTCACCCAGACCTGCGTAGAGTTTTTTCATTGCGCCGATGGGATCGCGCAGCAGATCGGCGTAGTGCACATCGAGGACGCGCTGCTCACCGAACTTTTCGCGGGCATCCATGATGCGATCGGCATGCTGCTTTGCCTGCCAGGGCATGTTCTGCGAGATCCAGTCGACGTCGACCTTGCCGGTAGCGCCGCGGTGACCGAGCGTGATCAGACTGCAGAACGATCCGACCGCCGTGAACGGATCGCGGTGGGTCCATATCAACCGCGCATCGGGATAAACACTCAGCAGCGTCGGCAGATACAGCGAGTGCGACGGCATCTTGAGATTCCACACGCCGGGCGCCTGCGATTGCAACAACTGCAGGAACCGCTGATGATAACGGTACGCCGAGGTGACGTCGGTCTGGAAGATCCAGTCTCGATAAGTAGGCAGCTTCCCGCGCGACTCCCACATGAGCGTCTTGAAATCGTGCGCCATGATGAACACGCACTCGTTCGGATAGATGGCGGAGCCCCGGTAGTACTTCCCCATTTCCGGATTTGCCGCGAGCATCTTCTTCTCGGCCACCAGCCGCTGAACCGCGCGCGGATCTGAATACAGTGTCGCGCTGGTCGCCGGGGGTACGGGATCGTCGATCTCCCAGGTCAGCGGTGAACGCCGCGCGGGGTCGGCCGCGAGCAGGTTGCTCAGCAGCGTGGTACCCGTACGCGGGATGCCAAATACGAAGACCGGTCGCTGGATGGGGCGCTTCAGCAGATCGGCATGCTGATCTAGATAGGCGGTTGTCTTCAGGCGGCCGGCCAGCGCGGTGACGAAGGCTTCGCGATCGCGCTGCGCGTAGCTGTCCTCGCGACCACTGCGGTTTATGTCGTCGATGAGGATCTGCAGACCCTCGCGATAGCTGTCGCTGTCGAATTTATCCAGCCCGGTACGGCGACGCGCCTCGTCGACCATCTCGTCCAGTACCAATTTTGAACCCACGTCTGATACCCCCTGGCTTTGTTCGTCTGCGTCGCGGCGGTGCCGTGCCACGCAATCCTCGTCGGGGCACTGCCTGGTGGCAACGCGATTTACTGTTGTCGTCGGGCCAGATTGTCGTGCAAGAGTCGTACAGCGCTAAAGCGTCCGTCGGCCATCCATGGCCTGCGCGGAGCGCTGTCAGCCGGCCTACTTCATCGTTGGCATAACGAAGCCGGATGACGAATCCGACTGCCAGCGGCCAGTCACCGTCTTCAGGCGCGTATAGAAACGCACGCCGTCCGGGCCGTGGACATGCAGATCGCCGAACAGCGAACGCTTCCAGCCACCGAAACTATTGAACGCCATCGGCACCGGAATCGGCACGTTGATGCCGACCATTCCAGCCTGCACTTCATGGCAGTAGCGCCGCGCCGCGCCGCCGTCACGGGTGAAGATGGCCGTGCCATTGCCGAACTCGTGCTCATTGACCAGCTTGACGGCCTGCTCGAAGTTCTCGGTGCGCACGATGCACAGCACCGGTCCGAAGATCTCCTCGCGATAGATACGCATCTCCGGCTTGACGCGGTCGAACAGCGAAGCGCCCAGGAAGAACCCTTCCTTCGGGACCGCCGCGGTACGGCCGTCGATAATGAGTTCCGCCTTCTCCGCAACACCGATGTCGAGATAGCTCGAGACCTTCGAGCGGTGTTCCGCCGTAATCAACGGACCCATGTCGACATCATTGATACCGGCGCCGATCCGCAAACCGGCCATCTGCTTCTTCAACTCGGCGATCAGCGTATCCGCCGCACTTCCCACGCACACAGCGACAGAGATCGCCATGCAACGCTCGCCAGCGGAACCGTAGGCAGCACCGATCAGTGCTTTCGCGGCCTGAACGGGATCGGCGTCCGGTAGCACGACCGCGTGGTTCTTGGCGCCGCCCAGGGCCTGCACCCGCTTGCCGTTCTTACTCCCGGTCTCGTAGATGTGTTGAGCGACGGGAGTCGAACCCACAAAACTGATCGCGCCGACGCGTGAGTCGTTGAGCAGCGTGTCGACCGCAATGCGATCGCCATTGACGACGTTGAGCACGCCGGGCGGCAGCCCCGCCTCGGTCAGCAGTTCAGCCAGCCGCAGGCTGCACGTCGGATCTTTTTCCGACGGCTTCAGCACGAACGTGTTACCGCATGCAAGGGCGACGGGCACCATCCAGAGGGGCACCATTACCGGAAAGTTGAACGGCGTGATGCCTGCGCAAACGCCTACTGGCTGCCGCAGCGACCAGCTGTCGATGCGGGTACCGACACTGTCCGAAAACTCGCCCTTCAGCAGGTGAGGAATGCCGCAGGCAAATTCGATGACTTCGCGACCCCGAACCACTTCACCGCGCGCATCGGAGAAAACCTTGCCGTGCTCGCTGGTGATGATCTTGGCGAGTTCGGCTTCATGCTGTTCCAGCAGCGCGTTGAAACGAAACATCACGCGGGCGCGCTGCAGCGGCGGCGTCGCCGACCAGGCGGGCAGCGCGGCGTGCGCCGCAGCAATTGCCGATTCGGTCTCCGCGGCACTGGCGAGCGCTACTTGCGACTCTGCCTGCCCGGTGGCCGGGTTATACACCGGCAGAACACGGCCGGATTGCGAGGCGACGCGACGGCCACCGATGTAATGCGGGATGACCGCCGAAGGGCGAACGACCTGGGCTGGGCTGCTCATAGTTTCACTGACCGGCACTTAACATGACCGGCGCTCCATGGGTTAGACGCGAGTGGGCCTACCACTATACAACGGACGACCCGGCCGTTCAGGCGGATGAACGGGCCGCGAGCGTCATGTGTGTGACCTGCAGGTCTGCCGGCAGGTCGATCAGAGTCCGGAAGACGCTGGTCACGGAAGTAAATTGTGAAATCGGGCGCTCCCTGAGATTGAGTCCGGCGGCCAGCGCTGCCTGGGCAAAGGCCATGGCTGCCTTGGGATCCCAATCGACGGTCTTGTCGGCATCGGCCATCTGGCCGGCTCGCACGGTCGTCACACGGATGCCGGTCGGCTCGAGCTCACGGTGCAGGCCCTGCGAGAAGCGCTCGAGGCCAGCCTTGGAGCTCTGATAAAGAAGCAGATGCGGAAACGGCAGATCGACCGACTCGCTGCTGACATTGATGATGTGTCCGCCCCTCGCCATCGACGGGATGGCGGCGCGAGAACAGTAAATGGGGCCGGCCAGATTGGTGAGCAGTATGGAAGAAATCTGCGCGTCGGTGGCGTCGGCAACCAGAAATGGCTCGTAGATCGCCGCGCAGTTGATCAGTACATCGATTTTCGGATGACTGCTGGCGATCGTTTTGAAAGCAGCTTTCACCGAATCGGGCGATGCCACGTCACAAGCAACTGCCGTAGCCTTACCGCCGAGTTCGGCGGCGACTTTCTCGACCTTTGCCGCCGTGCGACCCAGCAGTACGACATGCTCACCGTCGGCGGCCAGCCGGCGTGCCAGCGTGCGACCCAGCCCGGCACCGGCACCGGTAATGACGATTACCTTCGACAAGGCTGCTTCCCCTCTTGATATGAATCCATTGCGAATGCGCAGCCGTAGCCCGTGCTAGCGCCTGTCCGGATACCCCGACAGGTCACCGGCATAGGCGATCCCGCCGGGCCAGAAATTGCTGCCGCTGATTTTACGGAAGAAATGCACCGTACGTGCAAATGACCCCGCTTTGGAGCGCGGCGCCATGGCGACGCCGCTGGGGCTCTTGCCCTGGGCTCGCGCACTGAAATCACGGATCGTGAACGCCAGGTCATCGGTCTGCTGAGCACACATGACCAGCTGGTCGCCCGGGCAGTAGCGACGCGGCTCGACCTGCACCTCCGCGAGTTCGCCTCGTTTCATGGCTACGAAGCCTGGAACGTTGGTCACCTCGATGCTGTGGACCTCGTCGTACCACTTCTGGTACTCCGGCTTGCGGCCCGCCACGTAGTTGCCAAAGATGAAGAACAGCCCGGAGAAGGGTTCGGTCTGCTGCCAGTTCGCACTACCCTCCCAATCCGCGTACAGACGATAGGTGTGAATGCGCTCCGTCTCATCGTCCGCGATCAGGCCGGCATCGCGGGCCTCCGCCAGCAGTGGTCCCAGTGCCGGTATGTCGATTGCCGCGTTGGGCAGATCGAAGTCGTAGACACTCAGGAAACGCCACGGCTGTGGAATATCCGGCATGACTTGCTCGGACGTCACCTGGTAACGTTCCGCAGCCGTGAACCCGCGCAGCGCCGCCAATGACTCATGGTGCTTGCCGTCGAACCACGCCGCGTAGCTCTGCTCACGACCGGGCGGTACGTTGTGCAAATGCAGCGTCGTATGCAATGCCATGTCAACCCATCAACGATCGGGGATCGATCTGACCCGTCGATATTCCGCCCATGAAACCGCCGTCCACCGGGAACACGACGCCGTTGACGTAACTCGAAACCGGGCTGTTGAGATACACCAGCGGGGCCGCCTGTTCCGCCGGAGTCGAGCGACGATTGATCGGCTGAGTCGCGGCCTCGAGGGTAGACGCCTTGGTAGCTGACTCGAAGTGCGCCATCATCGGTGTCTGCGTGGGTCCCGGAATGGTGCAATTCAACCGGATGCCCTGTTTGATTAGCTTCGTGGCCGCAATCATCGTCCAGACGACCACTGCTTCCTTCGACAGGCTGTAGCCTTCGCGCACGGTGTCGAGATGGCTCTCACACCAATTGACCGCAGGTTCATATCCCTCGATCTTGAGCAGCTCGGTCAGTACCGGCATGCGTCGGCTCCAGCCGAGACTGGCGGTCGAAGCAATGCTCGCGATCGCACCACCGGACGACATCATCGAGACGGCCTGCTCGGTCAGATAGCGCGTGCCGATGTAGTTGACCTTCATTACTTCGAGGGGCGGGAAGGTCTGGGGAAGACCCGCGCAATTGAACAGCGCATCGACCTTGCCACCAACGCCCTTCAGAGCGGCATCGATGGAAGCGGGATCGCGCAGATCCATCTGCCGGAAGGAAGCCAGCTTGAGCTTGCTCTCTTTGTAGTCGAGGCCATGCACCTCGGCGCCGAGGTCCACCAGCATCTTCGCGGTAGCCTCGCCCATTCCGGAGAAGCAGCCACTGACGATTACCCGCTTGTTCTTGTAACCCAGGAAATCCGACATCGATGATGTACCTCACCCACAGAGGCTGACGCGCCCGCGTGGCCGCGCTGTGGGTTGCTAAGTGGCCTATGGAATCAGATCAGGTCGATCAGAGTATTTCATTCTTCGCTAGCACCCTGCCACCCTCCAGGATGGCCGGAAGTGCAATGCCCGGACGTCATATGACAAACAGCCGACCAGTGGACGCCGCTCGATGGCCGCCTACGTCGGAGTTTCTTCTACGACAATGATTCGCTCGGGGCAGGCACGGGCCCCGCGCCGCGCGAGGTCCTCCTTGCCGGGTGGAACGTCGATCTCGGACACCGCGATATAGCCGTTCTCGTCCAGTGGAAACAGGTCGGCAGCGACCGCCGCGCATCTCGCATTGCCAACGCAGGCAGGTTTATCGATGCGGATTTTCACGCGGCGCTCCTCTTGGGACAGCAACCAAACGGTGCGTTACACTATGGTTGCTTAGTATTTGCCCGCCGGGGGGAGAAGTAAAGGTAGGGCAGTTGCGCGAAGCATTGCGGCAGTGCTTCGGGCGCGGCGAGTCACCGATTGAGCCATTCGCCGCTGAAGCAACCCATCGGACACCACGAATTCGAATACGGGACAGTGCGCCGTCACCCCTGAAGGAGAGCATCATGAACATGAATGACCTGGTGATCGTCAGCGTAGACGATCACGTCAGCGAGCCGCCGGACATGTTCGACAGGCACCTGTCGGGCGAGGCATTGGCGACCGCTCCTAAATTGCTGACGACCAAGGAAGGCACCAACTATTGGGAGTACCAGGGCCTGCAGATGCCGCAGGTAGGGTTGAACGCGGTCGTGGGTCGCGTGCCTGAAGAATACGGCATGGAGCCGACCGCACTCGAGCAACTGCGACGGGGTGTCTATGACGTCGATGCTCGCATCGATGACATGAACGTCAATGGCGTCGCCGCATCACTCAACTTCGCCAGCTGCGTCAGCTTCGACGGCGGTGTCTTTCACAAAGTCCCGAACAAAGACCAGGCGCTGGTGCATCTGCGTGCCTACAACGACTGGCACATCGACGAGTGGTGTGCGGCACACCCCGGGCGCTTCATCCCCTGCGCGCTGTTGCCCACGTGGGATCAGAAGGCCATGGTGGAAGAGGTCAAGCGCATCGCGGCAAAGGGTTGCACGGCGGTGTCCCTGAACGAGAATCCGACCGTCCAGAATCTGCCCAGCATTCACAATGCTTATTGGGAACCGCTGTGGCAGGCAGTCGTTGAACACGATATCGCCATGTGTCTTCACATCGGCGCCGGCAACCCGGCACCTCATGCGTCGATGGAGACGCCGATCGAGGCGTGGATCTCGACCATGCCGATGTCCATTGCCGTCGGCGCGGCGGACTGGCTGCATCTCGAGGCGCTGGAGCGTTACCCGACGATGAAGATCGCGTTGTCGGAGGGCGGTATCGGTTGGATCCCCTACTTTCTCGAGCGCTCCAATTTCAGCCATGAGCGGCACAAGGCCTGGACGCATTCGCGCTTCAAGGGCACGCGTCCAAGCGAGGTTTTCCACAAGCATTTTCTGACCTGCTTCATCGACGACGCGTTCGGCCTGCAGAACCTGAAGGCGATTGGCGAGGACATGGTTGCATACGAGTGTGACTATCCTCACTCCGATTCACTGTGGCCGAATGTGCCGGAAACGCTTTGGGATAGCGTCAAGCATCTGACCGAATTGCAGATCAACAAGGTCACCCATCTCAACGCAATGCGTTTCTTCCGTTTCGATCCATTTGCGAAGAACCAGCGGGAAGCTCTGACGGTCGGAGCGCTACGCGCCAAAGCGGCGGCCGACAAGGTCGATGTGACACCCAGGTCCTTCGGCGGCGCCGCACCGTTGCAGTCCGGAGAGCAGCCGCGACCGGTCACCTCGGGGGACATAGTCAGCATGTTCACGCGCCATCGCAAGATCGCCTGACCTGATCGCCGCCAGCTGCAATCTTCGCGAGCAAATATCGCAATGGGTCAAGTCAACAGCGAACAGAAGGGCTTCACCGCTCGGCCGATGAGTCGCAGGCGATCGATTGCGCTCAAACTGTCAGTGATCGCACGGCAGATGCGGCTGGCGTTCGATCAGTATGCCGAACGATCCGGCCTCACGCGCGCGAAATGGACCCTCATCGCAACCGTTGCCAGCCGTCCAGGCGCGACACAGCGCCAGATCGCAGAGGCGCTCGAGGTGCGGGAAATCACAGCCGGTAGATTGATCGATCGATTGTGCGAGGAAGGCTATCTGAAGCGCCGTGAGAATCCGACCGATCGCCGCGCTTATTGCGTCCATCTGACGTCGGCCGCGCAGCCCGTGCTGGAC
Source organism: Steroidobacteraceae bacterium (assembly GCA_036271535.1). Classification (GTDB taxonomy): domain Bacteria; phylum Pseudomonadota; class Gammaproteobacteria; order Steroidobacterales; family Steroidobacteraceae; genus FEN-1191. The sequence goes on from DATBAM010000143.1 coordinate 27,249, forward strand.
AAACTCGACGAGATCGCCCATTTGCATGAAACGGCGCTATTCGAAAGTTTCAGCAACGACGACATCGAGCGGCTGGATGACTCGCTCGACAGACTATCCCGCAATATTGCTGCCGAGAAGAGTCTTCGGGTGACCGAAAAATAACCGCCGGCGCTAAACGCCGGCGGCCATCCATCGACTTTTATTCAACGTGGGGAGCGATGGATTGCTCAGTGCAGCGCGAGCACTTCGCTCTTGGTCAGGCTGGTCGTCAGCTTGCCGTCAACGCTCGACAGCGTGGTCGCGGGAACCGTAACCATCTTGCCGTCGATGATGATCTGGGCCGAGCCGTCATTGCCGACGCGATACACCGGCGCCAGGCGCGAGCCATTGGCAGTGGTCAGCATCTGGCCCTTGGAGGCAACGGCCGCCGAGGCCTGATCCTGCGCCATCGCAGCAGAGGTCACGAGCACAGCAGCAGCGGTCAGCGCAACAAACATAGTGGTCTTCATAATAGGTCTCCTTCGTGGCGGTGGGGGTAGCGCCAGTCAATTTCTTAATACTAAGCTACGTTAGTATTTGTACAACGAACTGTCAATACCCCAACCTGTGAGCCATTCCTCAATCGCAGCACTGGAGGGCCGTGGTGCTGCGCCACATCGATAAATTGTCAAAAAGCGGTGACAATCCGGTATGAGCGCCGCCCTGCAAATACCGTTGAGCGCGGCAGCGGAGGGGTTGATTCGGGCGTTACAGCGGAAGACCGGGGCACCGTCCCTTGCTGCGCTGTCAGGCGCTACTTTGCTAGGCGAACGCGCCTCGCTGCGCAGCATGCGTGTGCCGGCTACGACATCGGCCAATGGCTCCTGTCATCTGTTCGACGCCATCGGCGATCGCGTGGCGCTCAATCTCGCCCGGACGAGCGACCTCGATTTGCTGCCAGCATTATTCGAGAGCAGCGATACATTCGTTCCGCACCAACTTTCACCGTTGATCGCGCGAGTGCGCGAGTGCGCTGCGTCGACCCTGGTGTCACGAGGACGCCAGCTTGGGATGGCCGTCGCACGGGAGAGCGAACAGACGACGATCAGCGCCAACACTGCGGTCGAAACGGGGACCCTGGTCGACGAAGTAGCCGTCGAACTGATGCGCGGAGGAATCGCGCGACGCGACCGGTCCTCGGTACGGGTGCTGGATCTATCGGCGCTTTGGGCTGGGCCACTGGCAACGCACCTCCTGTGGATGGCCGGCGCCGAAGTCATCCGCGTCGAGCATCGCGGACGGCCGGATGCAATGCGTCATGGCGACGCCGAATTCTTCGCGCTGTTGAATCAGGGGAAAGCCAGCGTTGCGCTCGACTTCGGCGACGCCAACGATCTCAATGCGCTACTCGCGCTGATTGCATCCTCGGACATCGTCGTCGAGGCATCCCGGCCGCGCGCGTTACATCAACTCGGCATCGACGCCGCTCGGCTCACTTCCACCCTTCCAGGATTGGTCTGGGTGACCATCACTGGACATGGTGCGAGCGGTGAGGCCGCCGATTGGATCGGCTTTGGCGATGATTGCGGCATCGCTGCTGGATTGAGCGCCGAACTTCGGCTCGCCGCGGGCCGTTGCGGCTTTGTTGGTGACGCTATCGCCGATCCGTTGACCGGGATCGCCGCGGCGCTCGCCGCATGGAGCCGATGGGAGTCGGGTCGCGGCGGCCGCATCGGCGTAGCCATGCGGCACACGGTCGCACGGTGCGTACAGGCCGAGAGAGCGAGCAACATGAATGCCTGGACGGCGAGCCTCAGAGCCTGGGCGGCGGCGCAGGGCGAGGCTTTCCCGTCCGTCGAGCGCCGTGCGCGAACGGCGCCCGTGGCACCTCTGGGCGCCGACAATCACCGCTTCCTATCCGGCATGGCGTATGCCTGATGCGCGCGGCGGGCCGTGTTCATCCTGGTGTGTTTGTCCTGGCCTGCACCATGCGCTGCGCAAGGCTGCGCTCACGACGATGCAAAGCGGAAGTGCCCGTAACATACGATGCATCGCGATCCTTCATCCGACCGGGAGGCTGTCATGTCCAATGAGTTGTCCGGAAAAATTGCCATCATCACGGGCGGCGCCAACGGGCTTGGACGAGGAACAGTTGAACTGTTCGTGGCGGAAGGCGCAAAAGTTGTCATCGCCGACATGGATGAGAAGCGAGGCAGCGAACTCGCCGCAAGACTCGGCAACTCAGCTCGCTTCAAGACGACCGACGTGTCGCAGCGCGAGCAGGTTCAGGCCGTGGTCGATTTCGCCGTTGTGGAATTCGGCGGCCTGCACATCATGTTCAACAACGCCGGCGTCTCGGACAACCATTTCGGCAGTGTGCTGGACGACGGATTCTCGTCATTCGATCGCGTCATGCGGATCAATGTCCTCGGCGCCATGCTGGGTACGCAGATTGCCGCGCGCCACATGGCCAAGAACGGCGGCGGCTCGATCATCAACACGTCCTCGATCTCCGGTATACGGCCGGGTCACGGTTTCTTCATTTATCGCGCGTCCAAGTCCGGCATCATCAATTTCAGCCAGTCGGCGGCGATCGATCTGGGCCAACATCTGATCCGTGTGAACTGCATCTGCCCCGGAAACATTCAGACTGAGATGGGCACTTATGCGGCAGGTGAACCGGGGATGACGCAGGCCGACGTGGAGCGCATACAAAGCGCGGTGCGCGAAGTGCGAATGACCCGCCAGCCGCTCAAGCGGCAAGGATCCCCCAACGATATCGCTCAGGCGGCACTCTATTTCGCCAGCGACCGTTCGCTGCAGACGACCGGCCAGGTCATGGCAGTCGACGGCGGGGCCACCACCGGCGATCCACGCAGTCTGATCAAGGAAATCCTCGACGCCCGCGCCAGCGCCATGAAGCGATAGCGACCGTTCGCAAAAGGAGTCTCGCGGCGACAGCGGCCTGCTAGACGCGCCCCGCGACCAGGATCGAGGCACCGGTTACGGCGCGCGCAGCTTCCGATGCCAGGAACACGATGACATCAGTGAGCGCCGCGGGCGATACCCAACGCGAAAAGTCGGCGCTGGGCATGTCCGCGCGGTTTACCGGCGTATCGATGATGCTGGGCAGGACAGCGTTGACATTGATGCCCTTGTCCTTCAATTCTTCCGCCAGCGCTTCGGTCAGGCGCGTAACGCCTGCTTTCGAAGCCGCGTAAGCGCCCATCCCGGCGCCCGCTTTTGCCGTAGCAGCGGCGCTGATGTTGATGATACGTCCACGGTTCGCAGACAGATGGGCCAGCGCCGCCTGACAGGCACAGACAGCCGTTTTCAGATTGATCGCATACAGTAGATCCCACGTGTCGACCTTCCCGTCTGCCAGCGTCTCCCAGCGAAAACCACCGGCCACGTTCACCAGCACGTCGATGCCCCCCAGCTTCGCGGCGACGTCGTCGATTGCACGCTTCGAGTGCTCGGCGCTCGCGAGATCCACACCGCCGATGAATACATGTCCGTGCCCCAGCGTTTTCAGCAGATCTTTCGGCTCCGCCACGCGATCGATCAGACCCAACGTCGCGCCATGGCGGGCGAATCCCTGTGCGACCGCTGCGCCCAATGTGCCGGCTGCGCCTGTGATCACGACTCGTTGTCCCGCATCAGTCATGGCAATACTCACTCCGTCAGGCCTGTCGATGGTGGCTGGCTATCGTACGCCACGTAGGTACACCGGCGTGCCCCAGGTTGTCCGCTACGCAATGTAGCGGCCGCCGTTCACACCCAGAGTGAGGCCTGTGATGTACCCCGCCTCGTCCGAGGCCAGGAAGGCGCAAGCGGCAGCGATGTCTTCGGGCCGGCCCGCGCGTTTCATCGGTGATGCCGCTGCAACTGCATCGACATTGATGCCGTCCTTGTTGTCACTGGCCCGCAGCATCGGGGTATCGATGAATCCAGGCGGTATATTGTTGACGGTAATTCCGGTCGCCGCGAGTTCGAGTGCCAGCGACTTGGTGAACACTACGACGGCACCCTTCGACGCGGAATAGACCGTCATGCGCGAGCTTCCGCTCTGCGCGCTGGACGACGAGATATTGATTACCCGCCCCCACTTTGCGGCCAGCATGTCGGGCACCACCGCCTTGGTGACCTGAACCAGCCCCATGACATTGATGGAAAAGACACGATTCCAGTCTTGCTCGCTCGACTCCATGAACGGCTTGAAAAATGTCACACCGGCGCTATTGACCAGGATCTGCACCGGCCCGAGCGCACCATGCACGCGCTCGAGCGCAGCCTTGATTGCGTCGGCCGACGATACGTCCACCTTGCAGGCAACTGCGCGTTTACCCTCGGCAACCAGTTTGGCTGCGACGCGCTCGGCACCGGCCTGATCCACGTCCCACACCGCAATGCCGATTCCATCGCGCGCCAGTCGGTGGCAAGTCGCTTCACCGATACCGGACGCGCCCCCGGTGACAATCGCGTTCTTCGCTGCATTGGACATGAATCAAATACCTCCTGATGAACACCACATTGTGTGTCTGCTGCCCATCGAGGCAACAGACGAGTTGTCATATCGGATAGCTTGCGAGGCTCAGACGGCCGGACCCGCGTCGCCGCCATCGTCGGCGGCCAGACGAGTCTCGAGGTCCCGGAATTTCTCGGGACGCAATGTGCCGTGCAGACTCAATCGCAGCAGTTCGCGCGAGAAGCGCTTAGCCATCTGCTCGCGCTCCTTGGCAGTACGGGCTTGGGAGCGCGCCATGACCGGCCATAGAAAGGCACCGGCGATCGTCAGCACGGTCACGACTTCGGCATCGACTCCCGGCTGGGCCAGCTCCGTCCTGGCGAATCGCTCGAAATTGGACAGGTACGTTTGCCAGAAGCGGTCTTTCGCCGGACGTCTCGAACTCAGCAACTCGAACAGCCAAACCCGGCCGATCTCAGGATTCTGCATGGCAAATTCGGCCACATGCTGAGTGATCGCCTCGACACTGAGCTGCTCGACGGGCCTCTCGCCGGCCGAATCTGCATCTCCGAACACGGCCTCGTAGAGCTGGTCGCTGACCCAGGCCGCGGTTGCTTCGATCAGTTGTTCGCGGGTCTGGAAGTGCTGATAAGCGGTGCCGCGATTGACGCCCGCCCGCTGCGCCACCTGCGCAACGCTGACGCCCTCCTTTCCATCCTGCGACAGCTGCTGGCGAGCGGCCTCCAGAATCGCCTCGCGCGTACCCTGGGGGTCGCGCTTCCTGCGCGTGCGCTTGGCCGGGACTGCGCTGTCGGTTCGCTCCGTCATGTCGGTCGATGATAGTCGAAGCCTCTGCATGCTGTACACCAGTGTTGATCAGCAAGCGCTGGGCGCGGTCCGTCAGCCGGGAATCTCGATCTCGCAGACTTCCCCGGTGGGCTCGCCCTGGCAAGCCAGCGTGTAGCCCGCGGCCAGATCTTCGTCGGCAAGTATGGAATTTTCGCGCAGCACGACTTCCCCCTTGAGTTTGCGGACCATGCAGGATCCGCACACCCCCTGCTCGCACAGCGAAG
>DATBAM010000144.1:0-22107 GCA_036271535.1 Steroidobacteraceae bacterium
AGATGTAGTTGACCTGCTCGACGCGGCAATCATAGGGCGCGTGGAAGCGGTGATACATGCCCGACGTCAGTCGCATCGTGACGTATGAGCCGCGCGAGTAGTACCGCACCAGGTCGTTGTCTGCGAGCAGGTCAATCAGACGGTAAGGAAAGCCCTTGGCCTGAAGCACCGAGTCCTCGCTGACCTGGCCCATCGCGCCGACGATGGCATCGCACGGACTGGTCAGCACGCCCAGGTCGGGGTGCACCGGCCGTGCACCTTCCTTCAGCTCGCGGATGAAGCAGTCGTGCAAACTGTCAAATCGCGTTTTCTTGGCCTCGTGCAGCTCGAGCGCCGAGAACAGGCGCCACAAGGCGATGCTCCCGCGTACTATCCAGCGGTGCTCGATCTGACTGAACCAGCCGAAGAAGCGGGTGAGCCAGATGCGCGGAATCCTGTTCGTCAGCAGAAAGTTGATGTTTTCCTGCTGAGTAATACTGTCGATGAGTTTTCCGATCTTCATGGTGTTGTCATGCGTCTGAAATACGATTGTCTTGGAGGGATCATCAATGAACACTCCAACAATTCTTCTGGCTGTCTGCGCCGCTATTGTGGCATTTCTCTGGCAACCGGTGCGACGGCGCTTGCTGCTGTCCCGCGCCAAGCATCGATCGATGGCCGGCCATGCGCGATGGGGTCGCCGCTTTTCGAAGCTGATCCCCTTCTACGACTACGGCGAGGACGAGTTCTTCCGCGCCGATGATGCCCCGGCGGCCGTCGCGAACCAGCGGCGCGACGCTTTCCAGCAGCTCGCTGCCATCTACGCCAACCGGTTCGCAGCCAGCGCCCGAGCCACTGCGCAGATGGCGCCGGAATTCGCGGATCTGCAATTCACCAGCCGCTACCGGGTGCCCTATCAATTCAGCCGCCTCGTCCGGCAGAACTTCAGCGCTGGCTCGTTCCTGAAATCCTCGTCGGGCGTCACCACGACGGATCTCGACGGCAATCGTTTCTACGATCTCACCGGTTCGTACGGCGTCAACGTGTTCGGCTATGACTTCTACAAGGACTGCATCGCGCGCGGCAGCGAGCGGGTGCGCGATCTCGGGCCGGTGCTCGGTGCCTATCATCCGGTGACGGCTTACAACGTTCATCGGCTGCGCGAGATTTCCGGCCTCGATGAAGTATCGTTCCACATGTCTGGCACGGAAGCTGTGATGCAGGCGGTGCGGTTGGCTCGCTATCACACCCGTCGGCGCCATCTGGTTCGGTTCTGTGGCGCCTATCACGGTTGGTGGGGTGACGTGCAGCCGGGCGTGGGAAATCCGCAGACAGCGCACGACACCTATACGCTCAACGACATGAGCGAGGCGGCGTTGAAAGTCCTCCGAACGCGCGATGACATCGCCTGCGTGCTGGTCAATCCGCTGCAGGCGCTGCATCCCAACGCCAGCGCGCCGGCCGACAACCTGCTGCTGGACAGTGGCCGGCGGGCACATTTCGATCGCGATGCCTACGCCGGCTGGCTGCAGACGCTGCGCGAGGTCTGCACCGAACGCAAGATCGTGCTGATCTTCGACGAGGTGTTCGTCGGTTTTCGCCTGGCACCCGGCGGGGCGCAGGAATATTTCGGCGTGAAGGCCGACATGGTCACCTATGGCAAGACGGTGGCCGGCGGTTTGCCGGTGGGAGTCGTATGTGGCCGCCACGACCTGATGCGACGCTATCGCGAGGACCGGCCGGCGGATATCTGTTTCGCGCGCGGCACCTTCAACGCCCATCCCTATGTCATGGGCTCGATGTACGAGTTCCTCAACCGTCTCGACAGCCAGGAGGTTCTGGCCTGCTACCGGAACCTGGACGAAACCTGGAATGCGCGTGCCCGCCAGCTCAACGAACGCCTGCAGGCTGCGGGTCTGAACGTTCAGGTCGCCAACCTGTCGTCGATCTGGACCGTCTACTACCCGCAACCTTCGCGTTACAACTGGATGCTGCAGTATTACCTGCGTGCGCATGGACTGGCGCTCAGTTGGGTGGGCACCGGACGGCTGATCTTCAGCCTCAACTACAGTGACGTTGAGTTTGCGCAGGTCGCCGACCGGTTCGTGACGGCGGCTGCGCAAATGCAGCAGGACGGCTGGTGGTGGCGTTCCGATGCCCTGACCAATCAAGCCATCAAACGACGTGTGCTTCGTGAGATCCTTCGAACTCGTCGCGGCAGTGCGTCATCGGATCGATCAGTTCGCCCCGCAGCAGATACAGCGGCGCTCGGAAATAAAGCTTAACGTCGTGAAAAGGGTCGGTGAGGATCTTGGTGAACCACACCAGGCCCGTCTGCACGTCCTGGATGAAGAACAGATGCACGGTGCGGAAGAGCAGGCCACCCAAGCCGATCGCCAGCCAGATCTCGCCCATGTGATTGATGAAGTCAGCGCTCCCCGAACTGGCGGGGAAGATGCCGAAGAGGGTCGGATCGAACCACAACACTGCCGGTGAGAGCGCCCAGATGATCATCAGGACGACTTTGCGGCGCAGGTTGTAGCCGACCTTGATGTCCTCCTTATGCTCATGGGTAGCATGATTGACGTCGTCGTACCCCTTGGGCTCGAAGAAGAAGTGTCCCGACTGGCGACTGACCATCGCGACCAGCCAGGCGATGAACGCCGAGGCAGCCGGACTCTTGAACAAAGTCACATACGCTGTCAGGAAGCTCAGGGCACTCACCAGATGTAGTGACTGGTTGATTCGGCTGTGATGGTAGTAGCGGTGATCGTCCCATCGCTGAATCGCGAGCTGGCGCAGGAAGCTTTGCATTGAGTGTTCCCTTGTCGGTTTGCGGAAAATGCGGTCAGCACACGAAATATATCTATCTCGTTACGCCGTCATGACAAGTGCTCGCATAACTGCCTGAAAAGCATCATGTCGGGGCAGTTTGTGAAAAAGGCATCACGGAAATGCAGCGACGGCAGGATGCCGGACTCCTCCTACAGTCCCGCTGGCATGTCCGACGGCGATAGCGCCCCGATGCGGACAGGACGCTTCACGCCTGGCCCTACAGATCCGGGCCGTCGCTTTGCGGAATGATGCCGCCATGGAAAAGAGGCCAACAATTGGATGGGTGCTGACGTGTTGCGTTGCGATCGGCTCGTGGACACAGCTGGCCGGATGCAGCATGAACGACACCGCAGAGGCGAGTATCGCGCCCCAGGAGGCGCCGCAGCCGGCGCCCGACCCCATGCCGGCGCCAGCGAAGCCACAACCCGACCGCAGCGGTCGTAGCCGGGTAGGTGTGGCGTCTTTCTATGCTGAGTCCTTTTTCGGGCGCGAAATGGCCGATGGGGAGCCCATGGATCCGGGTGGCGACAACGCCGCCAGCCGCACGCTCCCTTTGGGCACGACTGCCAAAGTGACCAATCTGACCACCGGCCAGAGTGCGGTCGTGACGATCCACGACCGCGGTCCTTATGCCAAGGGCCGTCTGGTCGATCTTTCGCCAGCGACGGCCCAGCGCATCGGCATCAGCCATCGTCAGGGAGTCGCAAGAGTCCGTGTGTCGCCCATTGCGGTACCGCTCCCGGACGGGCGCATGAAGCGTGGCGTCGCGGCGAACGATCCCGAGATCGCGCAATTGCGGTGACCGACAACGATTGCCGGTGGTTTTAGCAGCAGCGGCATTGCCGGGGCGGTGATGGCGTTCGACAATGCGCTATGCCAGCGCCGCTTCGTGTCGGAATTCTCAATGACGTCACCGCCGAGCTGCCCGGCCCGGGCGACATCGGTTACTGGCTGCGTCTTGCCTGCGATGAATTGACAGTACAGGGTCGGATCGATCGTCCGGTCGAGTTCATCAGTGCTGCCGGTTTGGGCCTGCCTGCCGGAACGGCAGCGGCCGTCGAACATGCCTATCTGCAGCTCGTAGACCAGGATGTGCTGTTGATCGTGGGCCCGGCAGTCGGCGACAACGCGCTGGTAGCGACGCCGCTCGCTGAGCGATGCCGGATGCCGACACTTAACTGGGCAGGTTCAGAGCGCGCTCGCGGACATTACATGTTTCATCTGCAGGTCGGTTCGCACGAGGACGAATCGCTGGTACTGGCTCGTCACTTCGCGGCTGCCGGGGTCAAGCGCCTGGGTGTCATCAGCGACCGATCGCCGATCGGGCGCCGACATCTGGCATTCCTGCAATCGGAGGCCGAGATCCTGGGCCTGCACATTGCAGCGACTGCCTCGGTGATGCCGATGGCCGAAGATTCCACCCGCGAAATGGAATCGCTGTTGACCAGTCGCATCGATGCGCTCGCCTATCTAGGGCTGGGTGTTTCGGCACCCGCGGTGGCGCGCGCGGCGCGGGAACGCGGTTTCGATGGTCCGCGTGCCATGAATACCGCGGGCATCAGAGGCTACGCGCCCGAATTTGCGGCGCTGATCGACGGATGGACGTACGTGGACATGTTCGCGGATGACAACCGCACGCTGCTCGAGCTTCGCCGGCGGCTGCAATTGCCACCGGCGCGCAGTCTCGCGGCGGCGAAGGGATACGATCTGGGTCGCCTGGTAGCCGAGGCATTGGCGCGGTCCCCGGAGCGCACACGCGACGGTCTGGTCGAGGGTCTCGAGCAGGTCAAGTGGCTGCCGGCTGCGGAAGGCCACGAGGGCACGTTGCTGGGATTCGGACACTACGATCGCGGTGCGTTGCATGGGCGCTACCTGGTACTGCGGCAGTGGCGTGACGGACAGAGCAGTCAGGTCGTATGAGATTCAATGGAGAGTCGGCATGAAACATCGTCAACTGGGCAGCAGCGGTCTCGAAGTATCCGCCATCGGTCTGGGCTGCATGGGGATGAGTTACGCGTACGGTCGCGCACCTGACCGGACAGCGATGGCGAAACTGCTGGGCGACGCGATCGAGCGAGGAGTCACATTCTTCGATACCGCCGAGACGTACGGCCCATTCACCAACGAAGAACTGCTCGGCGAAGCGCTGGCGCCGGTACGCAAGCGCCTGGTGATTGCCACCAAGTTTGGGTTCAAGCTGGGTGGTCCGGGTCAGGCGCCTACCGGGCTCGACAGCCGGCCCGATCATATTCGCGAAGTCGTCGACGCCTCACTGCGGCGACTGAAGATCGACGTGATCGATCTGCTGTATCAGCATAGGGTCGATCCGAAGGTGCCCATCGAGGACGTGGCCGGGACGGTCAAGGATCTGATCGCGCGAGGGAAGGTTCGTTATTTCGGCATGTCCGAGGCGGGGGCGGAGACGATCCGGCGCGCGCATGCCGTGCAACCGGTTGCAGCGCTGCAAAGTGAGTACTCGCTCTGGTGGCGAGAACCGGAGAACGAGATTCTGTCGGTGCTCGCGGAACTCGGAATCGGCTTCGTGCCGTTCAGTCCATTGGGCCGTGGATTCCTGACCGGCAAGATCGATCACCAGACGAGTTTCGAGCCCTCGGACATGCGCAACAATCTGCCGCGCTTCACCGCGGATGCACGCGCTGCCAACCAGGGCATCGTGACGTTGCTGGCCAGCATCGCGGCCCGCAAGCACGCCACGCCCGGCCAGATCGCGCTCGCATGGCTGCTGGCGCAGCGTCCCTGGATCGTGCCGATTCCGGGCACCACGAAGCTCGAGCGTCTGGAGGAGAATCTCGGTGCGGCCGAGATCGAGCTCAGCGCCGCGGATCTCGCCGAGATCCACGAGGCAGCGTCAAAGATAGAGCTGCAGGGTGCTCGCTATCCCGAGGCGATGCAGCGCCTGACCACGCGGTAGTGTCCGCGGCGGACTTTCCCGCGGAGTTCTTCGATCGCGAAGATGAGGGCGACGACGCGGATTTCTACGCTCAGCCTCGGTTCGTGGTGCATATCGATACACCCACGATCGCGGCGCTCACGCAGGCTTACCGCGAGCTATTGCCGCCCTCTGGCGCGGTACTCGACCTGATGTCGTCGTGGGTGTCGCACCTGCCTGCAGAGATGCGCTTCACCGACGTCTGCGGTCTCGGGATGAATACGCTCGAGTTAGCGCAAAATCCGCGATTGACCCGCTGCGTCGTACAGGATCTGAACCAGCAGCCTGAGCTGCCGTTCGAGGATGCCAGCTTCGACGCGGTCATCAACGCGGTGTCGCTGCAATACCTCACCCAACCGGTAGCAGTACTTCGATCGTGCGCCCGCGTGCTGCGTCCGGGCGGCATTCATGTGATTGCGCTGTCGCACCGATGCTTTCCCACCAAAGCCATCCGGGCATGGCACCTCATTCCGCCCCCACAGCGGGTGCATCTGGTGCGCGCCTACTTCGAACGTGCGGGCGGTTACGATGCCACGTCGGTATGGGATCGCTCGCCCGAGGAAGCCGATCCACTCTGGCTGATCTGGGCCCGGCGCGCCGGCAGCAGTCCTTCGCCGACATAGATCACTATCGCTGCCCAGATCAACGCGAAGCCAAGCGCTCGCGACCGATCGAACGACTCGTGAAACGCGAACACGCCGCAGGCGAACTGCAGCATCGGGCCGAGGTATGACAGCACGCCCACGGTCGAGTACGGAAGCAGCCGCGCGCCATAGGCGAACAGGAACAGGGCAGTGGCGGTCAGCGGCCCGCTTCCGATCAGCAGTGCGCGGGTGACCGGTCCGCCAAGGCCGAAACCGCCCACGCCGGAAGACTCGCACCATGCAAGATAGACCAGCGCGAACGGCAGCAGGATGGTCGTCTCGACGGCGAGGCCCGGCAGGGATGCGACACGTACCAGTTTGCGCACCAGTCCATAGATACCGAACGAGAGCGCCAGCGCCAGCGCGATCCACGGCGGACTGTGTCCGACGATTGCCAGGTAGAGCACCCCGCCCGCGGCCAGTGCGACGGCCGTACACTGCACGCGGTTCAGCCGCTCGCCGAGCAGTGCTACACCCAGTAGTACATTCACCAGCGGATTGATGAAGTAGCCCAGGCTGGCCTCGATTACATGACCATGCGTAACTGCCCAGACGTAGACGGTCCAGTTGATGGTGATCAAGGTCGCCGAGACCGTCAGCCGGCCCATGACGCCGCGATCCGTCAGCGCTGCGCGCAGTGCCGGCAGTTCGCGCCTCACCGTCAGCGCCACCAGCACGAAGACGCAGGACCAGGTGATGCGATGTGCGATCACCTGGAACGCCGAGACCGCATACAGCGGATGAAAATACAGCGGGAAGATGCCCCAGATCGCGTAGGCGGCCGTGACGGCGATGAACCCTTTGCCGGCGTTGTTCATGCTCGGGCGAACATAGCAGGTCGGCGCCGGTATGGCTTCGGATACCAATATACTGTCGCGGCGATGAGGCCAGGGGTGGGGAGTCTGCGGCAAGCAAGCATGAAATCCTTGGGGAACTACGACTACATCGTCGTCGGCGGGGGTTCGGCCGGCTGCGTGCTGGCGAATCGGCTCTCGCAGGATCCTGACGTGTCGGTGCTGCTGCTCGAAGCAGGTGGCCGCGACAACTGGATCTGGATTCATATCCCGGTCGGCTATCTCTACTGCATCGGCAACCCGCGTACCGACTGGTGCTGGCGCACGCAGGCCGAAGAGGGTCTGGGCGGCCGCTCGATCCACTACGCGCGCGGTCGCGTGCTCGGGGGCTGTTCGTCGATCAATGCGATGATCTATATGCGCGGCCAGTCACGTGACTACGATCAGTGGGCACACTTGACCGGCGATGACTCCTGGCGCTGGGACAATGTCCTGCCGCTCTTCAGACGCAGCGAAGACCATTGGCGAGGCGGCGATGCCTGGCACGGGCATGGCGGCGAGCTGCGTGTCGAGGAGCAGCGGCTGAAGTGGGACATTCTCGAGCGCTTCGCCGAGGCCGCGGAGCAGGCGGGCATTGCGCGCATCGCCGACTTCAATACCGGCGACAACACCGGGTCGGGCAAGTTCGAGGTCACGCAGCGGCGCGGGGTACGGTGGAACGCCGTCAAAGCTTTCCTGAGGCCGGCGCTCAAGCGACCGAACCTGCGCATCGTCACCGGCGCCGTGATCGACCGGCTCTGTTTCGACGGCTCGTGTGTGACCGGTATCGAATGCTCGCTCGCAGGCGAGCCGATGCTGGCATCGGCCCGCATGGAAACCGTACTGGCGGCCGGGTCGATCGGCTCGCCCGCGATCCTGCAGCGATCCGGCATCGGCGATGCGCAGACGCTGGCCGGATTAGGCATCGGGACCACGCGCCATCTGCCGGGGGTGGGCCGCAATCTGCAGGATCACCTTCAGCTGCGTTCGATTTTCAGCGTCGAAGGTATCCGCACGTTGAACCTGCTCGCCAACAGCCGTCTCGGCCGCGTCATGATGGGGCTTGAATACGCATGGCGTCGGGGCGGACCTTTGAGCATGGCGCCCAGCCAGCTGGGCGTTTTCACCCGTTCGGATGCGGCGCAGTCCACCGCGAATCTGCAGTTCCACGTGCAGCCGTTATCGCTCGACAAGTTCGGCGACCCGTTGCACCGATTTCCTGCCTTCACCGCGAGCGTCTGCAATCTGCGCCCGACGTCGCGTGGCCAGGTCGCGATCGTGTCGCGCCAGGCGGTGGAGGCGCCCAGCATCGCGCCACGGTATCTGTCGACCGATGCGGATCGCAAGGTTGCCTCGGATTCACTGCGACTCACGCGACGCATCGTCGCGATGCCTGCGCTGGCGCCTTATCGGCCGCAGGAATACCTGCCCGGGACCCAGTATCAAACCGACGATGAACTTGCGCTGGCGGCGGGCGCGGTCGGCACGACGATCTTTCATCCGGTTGGGACGTGCCGCATGGGTCCGGAAAGTGATCCCGAAACGGTCGTCGATACGCGTCTACGGGTTCACGGCATCGGCCGACTGCGCGTCATCGACGCGTCGATCATGCCGACCATCACGTCGGGTAATACCAATGCACCCACTGTCATGATCGCGGAAAAAGGCGCGGAGATGATGCGGCAGGATCGCCGCAGCGCGGGCGTCTCATAACGCGGGCGTCAAGGCAGATTGTAAAAACGTCTGACCGACGCAATCCTGCCATCGTCGGCGAACACGAACTGGTCGACAACCGGCGCCAGTCGGCGGCGGTTCTGGGTCGGGCCGATGTCGCAGGCCATGATGGCAAGTGCCTCGTTGCCGCAGACGATGACGTCGTTGGTCAGCCAGATCGCAACATCGTTGCGAACGATCTGATCCCAGAAAGCGCCGACCACATGCTCCTTACCGCGCGTCTGATGAATTCCAAACGGATCTTCGTGGAAAACATCTTCGCGGAACAATGACGCCCAGCCGGCCTTGCCCTTTTGCGTCTGGACCCGGCAGTAGGTCTGAATGGCTTCGATGACAGCGGTGCGCCTCGTCATGCCCCAGTCTGTACCGCAGGACGGGTGGCTGCGTCAAAGGGCCCCGCTCGTTTCCCGAATCCCAGTTGAAAGTGATGCTGCCGTTCACGGCGCCGACCCCTACAATGACCGGGTCGCTTCTGCCGATGTGAGTTCGTAATCGAAATGGCAGCAAAAAACCCACGCGGCGTCGAAGTTTTCAGGAGCACGACATTGAGAGCCATCATAGGATGGGGTAGCGCCTCGGTATTGGGAGCCGTCGGGTGGTGGCTTGGAGAACACTTGAATCTGGGCTGTGCTGTGATTCTTGGAGCCGTTGCCAGCGGCGTAGGGCTGTACTTGGGCAATAAGTGGTTTGACGACAACCTGGGTTAGATCGTGGCCGATGCCGATGAACTAGGGTCGGCGTCTGCGGAAAGGAGAAGTCCCGCGCTAAAAAGATGATGTTTCACCGTCATCCTCGAGCTTGAGCTGGCGAATCGAAAGACTCGCCTGGTCATTGCGTATCGGCCGATACGAAGACTGGTTCGATATCCGTGGGTAGCGATTTCAACCGGTCCAGCGCCCTCTGTACGTTCGGACGTATCACGCTCAAGTCCGCGAGCATCTTCTTCGCGCCGGCGTAGTCTCCGGTCGCTTCAAGCGTGAGCAGATCGTGATCCAAATCGCGCACCGCATCGTGGATCTTCCCAAAATCCACGTTGAAGGTGCCATCGTTATTGGAAACGTAGGCTCCCTTGTCCAATAGATAGTTGACCTGCATGGCCGCGCCCTTGGCGTGTGCTTCCTGCATGCCGAACCTCAGGGTGCGGAACGAGGACGCCAGATAGGTCGTGTAGAGCTGGCGCTCGGCTGTCGGCCCGTGGGGCAACGTCTCCGCAGCAGCGGGTTCCTTATCCGACTGCGACATCAGGAACTGCAGCGTAAACAGTCCGGTCACGTCGGCCTTGGCTTCCTCGATCGGGCCATAGGCTTCCTTCAATTCAGCTCTGGGGCTTGTGTCACGTCCAGCCACGTGGATCTGGTGCGGGCCCAAACCATGCGAAAGTTCATGAGCTACGATGTGTGTGAAGAACAGATTGAAGTTGACGTCTGTCTGATCCTCGCCGCGCAGCACAATCTTCGAAATGGGTGTAAGAATGGCAGCGAACTTCGCTTCCTGCACATTCTTTAGCATCACACGCTTGGCGCCTTTCTGCTGCACGACGGCTTCGTCGTTTGGAAGGTTGTAGGCGGCAGTCTGTACCCCGTGGGCGGCGTCCCCCGCATTGAACACCTCGTTCACCACTCGAATGGGCGCGAGCGCACCGAGTTTGGCATTGCGAAATTGAGGCGCTTCAGGAAGATTGTTTTCTACCTCCTGCAGGTGATCGCCGAAGAAAGCCAGCTTTGCTGACTCTTTGTCGTCGCGCACGTTGATGTAGGCCTCGAATGCCGCCTTGTAGCCGAACAACTCGTCGTTATAGGTCTCATACGGCCCAAAGGTGATATCTAAGGGAGCGTCCAGATCCATCCATGCGATGTCGCTCTCCACGTAGTCGTTGGTTGCAAAGGCATCCGCGCGCGCAGTCAAAAAGCGCCGCAGGCTTACGTTATCGGTGAGCGCGGCAGCCTCGCGCAGCAAAGCTGCTACGCGCCCCAGGTCAGCCCGGTATTCGACGCTGTAGGGCACGAAGGTCAGCTTCTGCTGCGGACTGCGCCGGATGACGGTAAAAAAGCCCTCCGCCGCGGCCCTCGATTCCGCATCCAGCGTCTTGGCCCAAACTTCGAACTCCTCTTTGGTCATGTCCTCCGGATAGAAGTTGGCTCCTGGCGGTTTGGTCGCAGGGACATCAGGCAAAAACGCGCGGTGCTCGTCGATTGCTGACCAGGGACCCTTATTGAGCCAGAAGTAGTGCAAGCGCACCTTTCCAAGCGAGGTGCTGTCCTTCTGGAGTCGTTGATAGAGAGCCGTGTCGCCACTCCAAAATTGCTGCATGAACAGCGGATTCAGTAGGCGCGCCGCCTCGATCAATTTTCCCAGGGCCTTTCGATCTCCCAGGGACAGCGTCGACGTGTCGACCTTTAGCGGCGTCCGGATAAACCTCTCAGACATCTGCTTCAGCTCGTTGAGGTCGGGCGGCGGTGCGGCGGCAGCTTGTTGGCATGCGCCCAGTACCGGTACCAATGCAGTGAGTAAGATTTTACGCATGCCGGGGAGGATAGCCGGTAACAGACGATCGGGGCTTGCTCCTTACCGATTACGCTGTTCTACTTGATGGCCACGCCGACTGAATGACTTGGCGATGGTACCAATATCGACCATGCTGATCAGTGGCGTCGTGTGGGGTAGTTGATTGGCGGAATTACGTACGGCGCTGTGGGAAAGCGATTCAGAACCGCCTCGGTGTAGTGCTTCTACGGTCGTCCCAACCCAGCGGCGAAGATCAGCTCGCATTCAACTGCGAGGAAGTGACGGAAATGGAAGTCAATCTCCGGGGACCAAGGTTTCGCACCGAGATGACTCCGATCGGCTTCCGAGCCGAAGTTCCAGCTAGACGGAACCTGTTCGTCATCGTGTTCCTTCTGATTTGGCTTGGTGGTTGGGGATTTGGAGAAACGGGCGTCTCTAAGCAACTGCAACATCCGGGACCCAAGACGCCGGTGGGATTTCTATCGTTCTGGATCGTCGGCTGGACAATCGGCGGTGCGCTCGCTGCGGCCACGATTGTGTGGGAGCTGGCGGGGCGCGAAGTGGTCATTATCGATCCTCAAATGCTGACACTGCGAGTCGAGGCATTGGGGATTGGCCACAGCCGGTCGTTCCGAGCGACCGAGCTGAAGTTGCTCCGTGTTTCGCCGTACGTTACCTCTGCGTTCCAAAATCGTCGAATCACTTTTCCGCCAATCTTCGGAACGGGCTATGGCCCAGTCGCATTCGACTACGGAGCGCGAACGTTTCGTTTCGCTTCGGCCCTCGGTGAGGCCGAGGCGAGAATGCTTATCGATCAGATGGCATCGCATTTACCCCGGACAGTTGAGTGACATGCGGACGCTGAGCTACCAACCGACGGTCAGCAACGGCTGGCCGCCGCCGTGTCGGCGTTAGGCCGACGGATTGGCGACGCTGACGACCGTATCCGGTGAGCATTCGTCGGACTCGCAATACAGAGTTCTGTCTATTCGCCACCGGCAATGGATTCGTAAGTAGGCAAACCGTGGGTCCGCGACATAGACGCCGAGGCCCCGAAATCTTCTGAGACCAATGAGGGAGAGAAGTTTCGGCCGCTCTGTCCGTGAACAATCCCTGTTGAACAGGGCCTAGTCAGTGCAGCATTCTGGCAAGACGGACAAACAAGTGTTTTGGAGCGGCCGATGAACTGTTGCGGCGCTCGTCGGTTGCATCGCGTCTACTGCCCGTAAAGCCATTTCTCGGCGACAGCAGCAAACGTCGCCCACCTTTCGTTTGCCCCAGCGAGGTCGTCTGCAGTAGCTCGAACTGCCCTTGCCAGAGCATTGGTATCCTGCACCCGCATGAGTTCGTCGCGATGTTCGAGCATCGCGCCCGAAATTGCTCGCAGCATGTTCGAGAGCTGTAATTTCGCCTGTTCGATTTGCTGCGTGTTCAGGCGACTCGGAAAATCGATTATGTTGGTCATGTGGCCTCTGAGTCTCCCGCTTCACAAGCTGCGATGATCATCCCATACGGCTCGACTGCATGCAGTCGAGAGCACGACTCCCGGCCGGAGCTCATGAACCAAAAAAAAGCCCACGCGAGGTGGGCTTTTTTTCGTTCATTGGCGCGCCCGGAGAGATTCGAACTCCCGACCCCCTGGTTCGTAGCCAGGTACTCTATCCAGCTGAGCTACGGGCGCTTTTTCCGATCAGCGAGCCAGGGCTTGAGGTCAGCGCCCGGCGGCTTCCTTCACGGAGCCGCGCATTCTAGGGGCGTCCGGGGCATCCGTCCAGACGAGGGCGGCGGAAAGCACTGAGCGCCGAGGCGCTGATGTTCGATATCTCGTCGCTGGCGCGTGATCAGGTCACGAGCGAGATACGGCTGAAGGCGATGCCGAAGGGTGCCTTCATCGGCATGGACGAGGTCGCTGCCGCGGTGGAATTCCTGCTGGCAGATACGTCACGGAATCACCGGGCAGTGCATCACGATCGATGGCGGCTGGACCGCCCGTTAGAACGAATAGCCCGCTGCCAGAACTACCGTCTGCGGGTTGAAGCTGAGGTACGACGTGCGCGCGACGTCGCCGGTGATCGCAGTCAGGTGCGTGGTCACGCGCGCGGCCGAGTACGAGAGCATGACGCTGAAATTATCGGGGAGCGAGAAACTCAAGCCCGCGTTACCGGCGATGCCGTACGACGACGGCAGTTCGATCCTGGTCGGGCCACCGGCCGCGGCGTTGCCCGCCGGAGTCGAGTTGCGATTGTAGAAGTTCACGTAGTTGAGCCCGACCGCCAGGTAGGGATGGATCCAGTAGCCTTCGTCCAGGAACGTGTATCGCAACAGCAGCGATGGCGCGAACCAGCGCGCGGTGCTGATGACGACCCCGTTATAGGGCACCGATCCCAAGGTTGCGGGGCCTTTGCCTTCGCTCTTGGTGAGCGGCGGCACCCCCGCTGCCAGCTCGACACCGAAGTGGTTCACGAACCGGCGGTAGTAAGAGAAATAGGGCGTCTCCAGATTCCGCACGTCGAGGCCTGCGCCCTGCGGCGTGAAGGGGCCGCTCAGATCGCGGGCCTCCGTGTGGTAGAAAACGAAGTAGTAACCCAGAGCCACCGTGTTGTTTTTGGGGGAGCTGTCGTCAGCCCAGGCCGAGCCGGCCGTGAGCATCAACAACGACAGGCAGAGCGTTCGGAGTGGAGTTTTTATCATGGGCCAGTCCTGCTACAGACTCTGGAAGAAGCCACGTGCGGCCAGCGAACAGAACGGTGGCACCGAAGTACCGTGGTAGTTCTGGACCAGCGCCTGGGTTGCATTCGCCAGGCTCAAGCCCCCTCCGTCCGGCGTCTGGAGCAAAGCCAGTTCCGCGGCCTGCGATGTCTGGAAACCTGTCTGGATAGCGGCGAAGGGACCGGACGGTCCGCCTGCCGGATCGACATCCAGCACCGTCACCGGATTGGGAGATAGGCCGCTCCAGAAGGCGGCCATCACTTCGGTGTCGACCGAAAAGAATACGACCGGATCGTTGCTGCCGCCGCACAGCAGGGTCGGCACCGTCGGCGCCCAGCTGCCTGCGCGCAGATCGTTCTGATAGAGGTCCTTGCGCAGCGGGTAGATCGGCACCGCTGCAGCCAGCGCCGCGCCGCCGCTGGCGACGCCGTCCGGATCGGCGAGCACATCGGCCGCATAGGCGATGCGGACGCTGTTGTTGATCAGATAGGGATTGCCGAAACCCAGATCGAACAGCGCTGTGCGGGGATCGCTAGGGTTGGCGGGCTCCGCCAGAGCTCCGGCCAGGAGCGCCGAACCCGTGTCGGCGGCCGTCGGCGTCGTGCTGTCGAACAGGGCCGTCAGAGGCAGCAGGTTGTTGGTGAATAGCGCTGTCTCGGGCTGCGTCGTGGGCAGCAGCGTATCGATACCCGACGCATAAGTGCTCGAGTAAAAGTCGCTCGTTGAGCTGTACAGGTTGCCATAGGCGTGCTGATAGCTGGTCGTGACCAGTGGAGAAAACACGGTGGAGTCCAGATCGACATCGCCGAACATCACCGCATCGAACAGCGCCTCCAGCGCGTACGGCCCCGACATCGGCGCCGCGGCCGTGACGGGCATGCCCGCACCTTCCATCGCCCGCAATGTCGCCAGTGCCACGTAGCCACCCTCCGAATAACCCGTCAGGAACAGCTTGCCGCTGTCGCTGATCGCATGGCCGAAGGTATTAGGTAGCGCAGAGCGGGCAGCGCTCAGCGAGTCGATCATTTCGCCCGACTGCTGCGATGCATTCAGGAACGGGTGATACCCGAGCGTGGAGATGTCGTAGCCAGCGTAGTTGGGCGCGACCACGATGAAGCCCTGAGCAGCGAACATCGCGGCGACCAGGGCGCCTTCGCTGTTACCGGGATCCTGGATGTTGGCAATGTTGAAGGCCTTTTCCGTCTGGGTGCCGTGGGCATACAGCACGATCGGGCGCGATCCGCTGCAATTGCCGGCCCCGGTCGGGACCATCAATGCGCCCGAGGACTCCGTGACTTCGCCAGCGCCGCCCGTCGTCCAATACCTGATGTAGTAGAAATCGACGCCGCAGGCGGGCGCGCCAGTGACCTGTAGCAGCT
Organism: Steroidobacteraceae bacterium; assembly: GCA_036271535.1. GTDB lineage: Bacteria > Pseudomonadota > Gammaproteobacteria > Steroidobacterales > Steroidobacteraceae > FEN-1191. The sequence continues at coordinate 15,569 of DATBAM010000144.1, forward strand.
GCTTGCCACCGGCTGCGCTCGACAACTGGGCCTGCAGGGTTGCGGCGTCCACCGAGGCGACCCGCAGCGGCGGATCGACAGCAAGGGTGCCATGCGCGGTCGAAGCCGCCGTTACTGCGCTGGTGCTGTCGGAACCACCGCAGCCGCTCAAGCCTGCTGCAACGAGGACTGCACCCACCATCAGCCAGGATCGCGACATTCTTATTCTCCCCCGCCGAGCGACTAGGGCGCCGGCATACCGCGGCGATGATTCTGTCCCTGCCCGCAGCGGCGCGCAATGCCGGTACTCTGCGCAGTGCAGGGTGCGACAGTCCTACGGTTATGCTGTGCCACGCGCCACGCGCCACGCGCCACGCGGGGGCGGGCAGTGGTGCGCTATGCTTTCCCCAGTCCCCGAGGAACCCTTGAACTGAGGCGTCCGCGCAGCCATGAATCCTGATCCATGAAGTACAAAGACTATTACGCGGTGATGGGTCTGGCGCGCGGTGCTAGCGAGGACGACATCAAGAAGTCGTATCGACGCCTGGCGCGCAAATACCATCCGGACGTCTCCAAGGAACCGGACGCCGAGGAGAAATTCAAGGACGTCGCCGAGGCCTATCAGACCCTGAAGGACCCGGAAAAGCGTGCTGCGTACGATCAGCTCGGCCAGCGACCCGCCGGCGAGGAGTTTCAGCCGCCGCCGGACTGGCGCCAGCAGTGGCAGGGCGGCGGCGCGGGCCCCGGTGGGACCTCGGGCGGGAGCGGTGGCTTCGGTCCAGAGGGTTTTTCGGCCGACGATCTGGATCTATCCGATCTGTTCGCACATCTGCGTGCCGGCCGCGCTGGTGGCGCGGGCCCGGGCTTCGGTGCGCAAGGCGCGTCTGGCGCGATGCCCGGACAGGACTATGAGATCCCCGTGCAGATTTCGATCGAGGACGCGTTCCATGGCACCGAGATCAATCTCGATCTCAGCATGCCCGAGTACGACGACCAGGGCCGGTTGCGCAGAGTGCCGCGCGCGTTCACGGCCCGGGTACCCAAAGGCGCAACCGATGGTCAGCGGCTGCGCGTGCCGGGCAAGGGAGGCAAAGGCTTCAACGGCGGGCGCAACGGCGATCTCTACCTGGATATCGCGCTCAAACCGCATTCCTTGTACCGGGTCAGCGGTCACGATCTGTACATGGACCTGGCATTGACGCCCTGGGAAGCGGTGCTCGGGACCAGCGTCGAGGTCACTACACCAGGTGGCGTCGTACGTCTGAAGGTGCCGGCAGGTACGCAGGCCGGGCGGCAATTGCGGTTGCCCCATCGCGGACTGCCGATTCCAAAGGGCGAGCAGGGCGACCTCTACGCAGTGGTCGAGATTGCAGTGCCGAGTGTCGTGAACGACAAGGAGCGTGCGCTGTACGAACAACTGGCAGGCGCATCGAGCTTCGATCCGCGTGCAAAGGTGACGGGAGACTCCGATGCGCGTTGAACTGACCGAAGTGCTGTGGTTCGAAGAGCACGCCGTGACGCTCAATGAGCTGGCGGATCTATGCTCGCTGCCGATGCCGATGCTCGAGGAACTGGTGGGCGCCGGCGCCATCCTGCCGCTGCAGGCCGACCGGGCGCCGCCCCGCTACGGGGCCCAGGCCTTGCAGGCCGCGCGCGCAGCCCGGCGGCTGCAGCAGGATTTCGATCTCGATTCATCGGCGCTGGTGCTGGCGCTGGGCCTGTTGGATCGGATAGACGAACTCGAGCGACAGGTCCGCGCGTTGCGGGCAAAGTTGCCCGCATCGATCCGGTCATAGCGCCGCTCGTTCGGTACTGCTCGATCGCTACTTGATCGGGGGTACGGCCCCCAGCATCAGCCGGGTGTCGATCTCCGACTCGGCGTTGAGCCAGTCCTCCACTTCGTAACCGGGCGCAAAGCTGCGGCGTTCGGCGCGCAAATACGCGGCCTCGGCAATGAGTGCGCGACGGTGCTCGGGATCGATCATCCTCGCCGCGATATCCGACGGACGTGCGGCGGCCTTCGCTGCCTTGCCGCCCTTGTCCGTCGCCGGTTTTGCAGCGGCTGACTTGGGAGCTGGCTGGGGCGCCGGCTGGGGCATTACCGGCTTCGACGTGGCCGGCTTCAATGCATCCGGTTTCGCAATGGCTGCCGGCGCGGCCGGCGTCGAGGGTTTGGTGGGCGTCGCAGGGCCAGCGCCGGATGCGGCGGCTGCGGGCTTTCCTGCAGCGGGTTTACCGGCGGCAGCTGAGTTCGTGGCAGGGGTGCTCGCGGCAGGGGACTTGGGTGCCGTCTTGGCGGTTACCCGCTTGGGACGGGGTGTGGGGGTTTGCTCAGTGGGCATGTCAAAGAACCTCCATGCAGAGGGAGCGTCGAGGCGATCAATATCTTCGCTCTCCTCAAGATAAAAAACCAACGTTCCTTTTTTACGACAGTAACGCTTGAATCTGACCGGACATCGCTATGATCGGTCGATGCAAGAACCTGTCCTGACTATCAACGCCGGTTCTTCCAGCCTGAAATTCTCGCTGTTCGAGACGTCCGACGATCGGACCCTGAAGCTGAAGCTGGCAGGAGAGGTGGAAGAGATCGGCAAGGCTGCCCATCTGAAGGTCACGGATGATCAGCGGCGTGCACTTGCCGATGAGGCCACAAAGGCCGTGAACCCTCATGAGGCATTGGCGGCCGTTCAGGACTGGCTTGGGTCCTGGTCGAAGCAGGCGGTGACGATCAGTGCCGTCGGCCATCGATTGGTGCACGGCGGTGAGCGGTATCGGCTGCCGGTGCTGGTGGATCAGGACGTGCTGCGCGGGCTCGACGAACTCATCCCGCTGGCGCCGCTGCATCAGCCGCAGCAGCTCGACGCGATCCGCGCCGTGGCGAGGCTCGTGCCGAACGCGCGCCAGGTTGCCTGTTTCGATACGGCCTTTCACGCCACTCAGTCAGCGCTTGCCCGAAATTACGGATTGCCCCGCAAGTGGACCGAACGCGGCCTGCGAGGTTACGGCTTCCATGGCCTCTCGTACGAGTACATCGTCTCGGCCCTGCCGCGAATCGCGCCGGAACTCGTCGGCGTCCGGCTGGTCGTAGCGCATCTGGGTAACGGCGCCAGTCTGTGCGCCATCGCCGAAGGGCGCAGTGTCGCGACCACGATGGGGCTGACGGCCCTGGACGGCCTGGTCATGGGTACGCGCTGCGGATCGATCGACCCTGGCGTGCTGCTCTACCTGCTGCAGCACGAAAAGATGAGCCCCGATGAGTTGCAGACCCTTCTATATCAACAGTCCGGATTGCTGGGCGTGTCGGGCTTGTCGGCGGACATGCGCGAGCTGCTCGACAGTCGCAAGCCCGCCGCGAAGGAAGCGGTCGACCTGTTCATCTATCGGATCACACGCGAGCTCGCATCCCTGGTGGGAGCAATGGGCGGCCTGGACGCAGTGATATTCACCGGCGGCATCGGCGAGCATGCGCCGCCGATCCGGGCCCAGGTCGTAGCGGGGGCGCGGTGGCTGGGGCTCGACCTGGACGAGGCTGCCAATGCACGCGCCGGTCCGCGCATCTCACCGAACGGTAGCAAGGTGTCGGCCTGGGTCATTCCCACGGACGAGAACCTGGTCGTGGCTCGTCATACCCGGTGGTTGCTCGACAAAGCGTGACGCGTCAGCGCGTGCGCAACGTTCCGACGATGTACTCCATCGCCAGACGATAGCCGTCCACACCCAGTCCTGTGATGACACCGGTCGCGGCTGTTGCCAGGATCGACTTGGAGCGCCATTCCTCGCGTCGATAGATGTTGCTGATGTGCACTTCGACGATCGGAGCGCTGCACATGCGCAGCGCGTCGAGCACTGCAACGGAGTGGTAGCAGAACGCAGCCGGGTTGATGACGATACCGGCTGCCTGGCGTGCCTCGTGCAACCAGGCGATCATCTCGTGCTCGGCATTGGTCTGGCGCACGACAAGCTGGAGGCCATGCCGATCGGTGACGGCGCGACAGCTTGCTTCGATATCGGCGAGCGTGTGCGATCCGTACAGCTCGGGTTCGCGCTGCCCCAGCAGGTCGAGATTGGGCCCGTTGAGCAGGTGGACGGTTTGCGTCATGCGGCCATTCTATGCGGCGGGCGGTGGGTCCGGCGCGGTAAATTGCGAGAGATCGCCGTACCCTAAGGCGTTCTCGATCGCCGCGATCTCTTCGACCGTATCTTCGAAACCCTGCTTGCCCCACTGCATCCGGCCCATGTCCTCGAACTTGTCACCGACCTCTTCCAGGTCCGTCTCGGCCAATGCCTGCTTCCACGCCGGAAAGACGAACGTGTCTTCGCGCGCGGAATGGTTCTGATACATCAGCGCGAAGCCGTCGAAGGTGCGGGCGAGTACCGCGGCGTGTGAACTGCCGAGCTTCTTCCTGGATGTCGCCTCGAGGAAGTAGTCGGTAATCTTGCGGCCGCGATGATGCTGGGCCGCCAGGATGTCCGGATAGTGCGAGGCCGGCCCGTGAACCTTGCGAAGAGCAGGGTAGATGTAGCCCTCTTCGAGTGTCTTCTGATGGTAGTCCTCGCCGAAGGAGCGAAACAGACGCACAGCGCGATTGAGTGTCGCGAGATCCACCGTCTCGCTGGCGTGCAGTTTCACGGCGCTCTGCTGGTACACCAGCAGGATACGGCGCAGCACGCCGTGCTCGCGCATCAGGTCTTCTACCGAGCCGACATCCTTGGTCTCGCCCGGGCCGCGATCTTCGTTGCGCTCGCCGCCATTCTGGGCCTTCGCACTCTTCCACGCGGTACACAGCGTTGCGCCAGTGGCTAGCAACAGCACCGCGCGGCGCGTTGAGATCGTGCTCATTGTCGCCGCATTCTCCGTAATTTCCCTCCCGCTGCTCCATTGTAGGGCAGGCACCTTCAGGCCGCGACCTTCAATTGCCAGCCTTCAGGCCTTCGAGTTCGGTCCATCGGACATAAGACTGGTCGATATCCCGCCCGAGTTGCTCGAGCCTGGAAAGGCGCTGGTGCAGCGCTTCCTGGTTGCCACGATAAAGGGAGCTGTCGGCCAGCTCGACTTCCAGTCGCTCCTTCTCGCTCTCGAGTTCCTGCAGTCTCTCCGGCAGCTGGTCGAGTTCACGCTGGTCTTTATAGGAGAGCTTCTGCTGTTTGCGGGCAGTGCGCTGCGTCTCGGGTATGACGACGGTGCTCTTCGCGGGCGCGACGGCAGCCGCCTGTTCGGCGTGCCATGCCAGCCAGTCGCTGTAGCCGCCGACGAATTCCCGCACCCGGCCAGCACCTTCGAACACCAGCAGGCTCGTGACGACGTGATCGAGGAACATGCGATCGTGGCTGGTGAGTAGCAGGGTGCCCGGAAAGTCACTGATGTACTCCTCGAGCAGTTCCAGCGTATCGATGTCCAGATCGTTGGTCGGCTCGTCCATCACCAGCAGGTTCGCCGGCCGTGAGAACAATCGCGCCAGCATCAGACGATTGCGCTCGCCACCGGAGAGTGCCGCCGCCGGTGTATTGAGCTGCTCCGGCCGGAACAGGAAATCGCGCAGATAGCTGGTGACATGCCGCGCCTGTCCCTGAACGACCACCTGGTCGTTGTTGCCGGCAACGTTCTGGATGACCGTCTCGTTGAGCTTCAGCTGCGAACGTTCCTGATCGTAATAGGCGATCTCGAGCCGGCTGCCGGTTCGCACCACGCCGCTGGAAGGCGTGATTTCGCCGAGAAGGGCGCGGATCAGCGAACTCTTGCCCACGCCATTGGGCCCCACGAGGCCGATGCGATCTCCGCGCATGATGCGCGCTGAGAAATCCTGGACGACCGGTGGACTGTCGAACTGGATCGTGAGATGTTCCACATCGAACACCAGCGATCCGGATGATTCGGTGTTCTGCGCCTGCAGCGACACCTGCCCGCGCCGGTCGCGTCGCTCACGGCGCTCACGCCGCAGCTGTTGCAATGCCCGCACCCGTCCTTCGTTGCGCGTGCGGCGGGCCTCTACGCCCTGGCGGATCCAGGCTTCCTCCTGCGCCAGCTTCTTGTCGAACAGCGCATGATGCTGTGCTTCGACTTCGAGCTGCTGCTGCTTTAAACGGCGATAGTCGGCATAGGTGCCGCGCGTCTCGGTCAACATGCCGCGATCCAGCTCGACGATGCGGGTCGCGAGGTGGTCGATGAACGTCCGATCGTGGCTGATGAACAGCAGTGCGCCGTTGAATTCCAGCAGGAACGCTTCCAGCCATTCGATGCTGCCGATGTCGAGGTGGTTGGTCGGTTCGTCCAGCAGCAGCAGGTCCGGTTGTGACACCAGCGCACGTCCGAGCAGCGCCCGCCGTCGCCAGCCGCCCGACAGACTGTCGAACGAGGCGCGCAGGTCCAGTCCCAACCGCGAGGCGACGGTTTCCACGCGCTGCTCGACCTGCCAGCCGTCGCTGGCATCGAGCACGTGATGCAGCTCGTCGAGGCGGCGTTGCTGCTCGGCCGTTGCGGTGCCCGCCGCCGCCAACCGCTGATAGTCCGACAGGGCCTGTCGTTGCTCCTGCAAACCCGCAGTGACGACCTCGGCCACGCT